>DATIDP010000125.1:0-11648 GCA_035456265.1 Solirubrobacterales bacterium
GGTTCGTCGTTCATCAGGTCTCCCTATTCGCGGTCACTCGGACCCGTGGTCCCGATAAGGGCCTGTTTCGGACCAGGAGATGTGGGACCAGCAGTCCCTAGCCGGTCCCGTAGAAGCTCTGAAGCGAGGAAGTCCATCTAGCCATCAACCGGCCCAGACCATGGACTGCCGGAGCATGTTGCCGGCCCAAGTCAAAGAACACGGCTCTTCGCCTCGTTTCACCGTGAGGTGTCCGAGGAGGTTCTCAGTTGAGCTGAGTCGGGTAGTCCATCACCCGCTATGCCGCCACTCGCAGTCGCAATCAACACTGGACTCGCGCTTGGTCTCGCTGTCGTTTACGTCATCCTGCTCGTGACCCTGGGCATCATGTCCATCCGGAAGGGGCACTGGGTCATGTTCATCATCGGCATCGTCATCCCCGTGTTTTGGCTGATCGGGGCTCTGATGCCGCCGCGTCAACCTCACGAGCCTCTTGTCTAGGTTCGCGCTCTAGACCGCCGCCTTTGTTGAGACCGCGCTTGCAATCCGGGTCGTACAAATGGCCAATGTTCTGGGGGGGCGGTGTGCTCACCCTTCGCGCCGCCCCTGGATACACCGGGAGCGGCGTTGGTCTCCCCGCCGCGCCGCTCCCAGCTATGACTACCGTTTTTCGCCGCCTAGCTAAGTAAGCGCACCGACGTGGCGCAGGGTTACGGCCGTCGCATCGGCCATCGGAGATGGCTCCCGGGCCCGACTGCCCTGGCGGTGCTCTGCTCGCTGGCGCTCGTCGCCCCGGCGACCTCCGCCGCCAAGCAGCCCGTGTCGGCCCCGGTCAGCGTCGATCCCGGCTGCGGCTTCGTCGAGGTCTCGGGTGCGTGGACGCCCGTTGCCGGCCAGGCCTATGTCGGCGTCTCGCTCAGCGACAACAGTCGGGGGTTTCCCTTGAGTCGGCTCCCGTCCCCGTGGCCCCCACGGCCGCGGCGGAGACCGTGGGGCTCGGCGGCTCCCTCACGCCGCTGACGCACGGAAAGCACGCCCTCGACGCGACGTTCACCGTCTGCGACGCGAGCCTCAACGAGATCGCCGGCGACAAGGTGAACGCGAACATGCCCTGCGCTGGACGCGGTCGTTCTTCCGACCTGACCGCGAGCACTAGCCCGAGAGGAAGCGCCGGAGCGAAGCGAGCAGCTCCTCCGGCGCCTCCTCCGGGATGAAGTGACCGGAGGGCAGCGATCCACCCTCCACCGAGTCCGCCCAGCGCCGCCACACCTCGAGCGAGTCGGCCAGCGCGGGCTCCTCCGAGCCCCAGTGGACCAGCACCGGGCAGCGGATCTTCAGGCCGGCGTCGCGGTCCTCGGCGTCCATCTGCCTGTCGATGTGGAAGGAGGCGCGGTATTCGGCGCAGATGCCGGGGATCCTCTCCGGGGTGAAGCCGCGCCGGTAGTGCTCGGTCGCCTCGGATGAGATCGCGTCCGGCGAGGCCGGCCAGGAGGTGAGGATGTCGCGCAGCACGTACTCCGCGCTCTGCGAGATCACCCGCTCGGCGAAAGGCGGCGGCTGGGCGAGGAAGATGAATGGCCAGTACCCGAGCGCGGTGTCCGGCGTCATCCGCTCGAATTGCTCGACCGTCGGGATGACGTTGAGCACGCTGAGCCGCTCGACCACGTCCGGGTGGTCGAGCGCCATCCGGTAGGCGACCCGCCCGCCCCGGTCGTGGCCGACCACCGAGAAGCGCTCGAAGCCAAGCGCCGCCATCAGCTCGACGAGTTCCCCGCGCGCGGTCGCGATTCGAGTAGCCCTCCCCCAGCTCACCGCCGGGCTCGGAGCGGCTCTCGCCGTAGCCCTTCAGGTCGCAGACGACCACGGTGTGATCCGCGGCCAGGCCCGGCGCGACCCGGTGCCAGCAGTAGTGCGTCTCGGGGAAGCCGTGGAGGAGGAGCACCGGCGGCCCCTGGCCCGCGACGCCCGGCCGGTAGCCGGTCGGCCCGATCTCGATCTGCCTGTACTCGAATCCCTCGATCATCGATTGGTCTCGCTTCCCGCCGCGGGGTTACGCCCCGCCCGGGGGCGAATGTCGGCGGTCGAAGCCTTGGGGTCGCTATGGCGACCACAAACCTTCATTCCTCGGTGTGGACGCTCGCCGAGGCCCAGCACGGCGTCGTCGCTCGAAGACAGCTCCTCGAACTGGGGCTGAGCAGAGCTGCGATCAGACATCGGCTGCAACGTGGTCGCCTGCATCCCATTCATCGAGGGGTCTATGCGGTGGGAAGACCACAGCACACGCAGAAGGCGCGCTGGATGTCCGCCGTGCTGGCGTGCGGATCCGACGCCGTGCTCAGCGACGAGAGCGCCGCGCAACTCTGGCGAATTCGCCCGCTGCGCCGTGAGGATCCGATCGAGGTAACCGTGCCGCCGGATCGGCGGCGGGAACGGCCGGGGATCGTGGTCCACCACCGCGCCCTCGCCTCTGGGGATCTGGCGACGCGGGATCGGATCCCCCTGACCGGTCCGATCCGGACCCTCGTCCAGCTCGGGCTCGGTCTCGGACCCCGTCAGCTCGAGGCGGCGGTCAACGAGGCCGACAAGCTCGGGCTCGTCGACCCGGAGACGCTGCGCAGGGCGCTCGAGCAGCTTGCGGGTGAGCCCGGCGTCCCCAATCTGCGGGGCATGCTCGACCGGCACACATTCGCCCTCACGGACTCCGAGCTGGAGCGCGGCTTCCTGGCGCTTGCCAGACGGGCGGGTCTGCCCGTGCCGCTCACGCGTCATTGGCTGAATGGCTTCCGAGTCGACTTCTTCTGGGCGGATCTCGGCCTGGTCGTCGAGACGGACGGCCTCACCTACCACCGGACCCCCGCAGCGCAGGCTCGGGACCGGCTGCGAGACCAGCGGCACACCGCGGCTGGGCTGACCTGCCTGCGCTTCACGCACTGGCAGATTGCCCATGAGCGGGGCTACGTCGTCGCCACGCTCGAGGCCGTCGCCCGGCGGCTCGTGAGCCGCGGCTGAAGGATTGGGGTGGCCATGACGACCCCAATCCTCCGATGGCCGCGAGAGCCCCCGCGCCGGTGGCGGCGCTTACGGCTTGCAGAGCCGCTCGCGGATCCACCCGGAGGCCCCGCTCAGCCTCAAGCGGCCGGCGAGCACCGCCTGGGCGAACTCGATCCCCTCATCGGCGAGCCGGCCGTCGGGGGAACCGGCCGGGTCGCGGCGCAGGTGCTCGGAGATCCAGCGGGTGATCACGGAGCCGCCGAACATGCTCGCCCGGGCGACCCCGACGAAGTGGCGAACCTGACCGCGGGTGCCGTCGTCGAACTCCGACTTGAAGCCGCGCCCGAGGATCAGGTTGCGCCCGTCGCGGGCCAGATCGACGAGGGCGAAGCGACCCGGGCGGATGCCAGCTCCCTGCTGCCCGAGGTCGATCAGGAACCGCTCGGCCGTGCGGTCCCGGGCGGCGAGATTCGCCGCGAGGCCGGCCAGCCGCTGACAGGCCGTCCCGGAAAGCGGCTCGGTCCGCGCCTCGCCGGCGGGCGCGACCGAGTCGGAGCCGGCGCCCGCAACCGGGTCGGAGACGGTGCCCGCAACCGGGTCGGAGTGATCCCTGAAAGGGTCGAGCAGCAGGTAGCCGATCGCCCCCGCCGCCGCCAGCAGCGCGATCGCGACCAGGAGCTTCATCCGGTCGGGGATCCGGGGTACTCGCCGGTCTCCGCGATCTCGTGGATCGCGACCTCGGGCCGTTCGGAGACGAGCTCCAGCAGACCGGCCGCGAACTCGTGGAGGTGGGGCTGGGCGAAATGCCGGTCGAGTGCGTCGCGGTCGGCCCACTCCTCGACTGCGATGAAGCTGTGCGGGTCCTCGACGGCCGCGAAGAAGCCGTAGCGAAGACAGCCCTCCTCCTTGCGCGAGTCCTCCTGCATCCGCTCCAGCAGCGCCACCAGTCGCTCGCGCTGCTCCGGCTCGCAGCGGACTCGTCCGATCACCACGATCAAGGGAAACCTCCTGGTCGAGTCCTACTTCTAGAGGGTCCGCACCCCGGCCCGGACCTACTCCGGCGGGATGTTCTGGTTGAGCCGGAAGAGGTTGTCGGGGTCGTATTCGCGCTTCAAGGCCAGCAGGCGGTCGTACTTCGCCGGGCCATATGCCTCGCGAATCCGATCCTGGCCCTCCTCCATCAGGAAGTTGACGTAGACGCTCTGGTGGAAGGGCTCCAGCGCCGACCAGAAGCCACGTACCCAATCGCGCTCCTGCTCGAAGCCCTCCTCGTTCTCGGTGACGGCGGTGATGTTGAAGGTGTGTCCGGCCCCGCGGCCGCCGAAGGCGGTGTCCTCGTCCCCGACCTCGCTGATCGCGCCGCCGAGCTGCCAGATGGGAAAGCTCGTCAGCGGGGAGCGAATCCGCATCGAGTGCTCCACCGTGATGTCGATGACCTCGTCGGTGAGCTCGGCGACGTCGCAGGAGCGCATGTAGTACCACCGGCCGTGCGGGAAGCTCGGGTCGAGCATGGCCTGATGCTCCACGAAGGGCTTCGGCTCACACAGGTCGAGGACGGGTGAGCCGAACTCCCGCAACGGCCGGATCGCCTTCTCACCCTCCTCGAGGTCGCCCGACCAGCAGCAGACGACGCCCACGATCAAGCGGCCGTGGAGCTCCGGGGGGACGAAGTCGAGCGGGGGCGCCTTGCGATGCATCACGATCGTCATCAGCTCATTGGGAGCCTCAGCGACCCAGTCGCGGTAGAAGCGAAGCACCTCCGGCGAGTCCTCGATCATCCAGAAGATCGGCCCGGCCAGGACGGTCGGGCCGAGCGGGTTGAGCCGGAAGTCGAACTCGGTCACCACCCCGAAGTTGCCGCCACCCCCGCGAAGACCCCAGAACAGCTCGGGATTTTCGGCGTCGCTCGCCCGGACCACCTCGCCGGTGGCGGTCACGATCGTCGCGGAGATCAGCTGGTCGACGGTGAGCCCGTACTTGCGGTGCAGCCAGCCGATACCCCCGCCGAGCGTCAGCCCGGCCACCCCCGTGTGGGTGACGATGCCCGCGGGAGCCGCAAGGCCGTGCTCCTGCGTCGCCGCATCCAGCTCTCCGAGCAGTACGCCCCCCTCGACCCGAGCGGTCCGCCCCTCCGGGTCGACCTCGATCCCCTTCATCTTGCTCAGGTCGATCACGATCCCGTCGTCGCAGGTGGAGTGGCCCGGAAAGCTGTGCCCGCCGCCCCTGACGGCGGTTGGCAGACCTGAATCCCTGGCCAGCCCGACCGCATCGACCACCTCCTGCGTCGACGCGCACCGGGCGATCGCCGTCGGGGAGCGGTCGATCGAACCGTTCCAGACCTTGCGGTGCTCGTCGTAGCTCGGGTCTCCGGGGCGGATCAACTCGCCGCGGAAAGATCCCGGGAGCGCTGTCAACGCCATCGCTCTCTCCCTTCTCCGCGTACCAACCTACACCGGATGACCGCCCTCGTCACACGGCGGGACGACGTCTCTGTGCTCCTGCTCGACGATCAGCAGCTGGCGTTCCATCTCGTCGGGCTTGATGCTGCCGCTGCGGTTCTCGTACGGGTGGTCCAGGAACCAGACCAGGAGCAGCCCGGAGACCACGAGGGCGGTGATCGCGGCGATCAGGCTGCCCTGGACGATGAAGTGCTCGCGCCGGTCGGCGAAGAAGAAGGCGAAGCCGATGGTGATCAGCGCGCCCAGGCCCAGCAGGAACCAGACAGGAGCGGGCAGCCCACGGTTGGCCTCGCTGATTCGGGCGCGCCGCGCGTCGGTCCGGTCGTCCTGCTGCTGGAGCAGCTGCAGAAAGGCGGCCTCCTCACGGGGGGTCTCGGGGTGCAGCTGCTTGAGTGCCCCCTGGAAGCGGTTCACCCAGACCTGCACGACCGGGCTCCTGTCACCGTCCTTCATCGCGGGCCACTCATCGTCGACCACGGCCCGCCCATAGCAGACAAGGACGCCCTCGATCGAGTCTCGCTCGGCGGCGGGAAAGAACTCCGCCGTTCGCGAAAGCTCGACCACGGCCGTCGCCTCCTCCTCGGCGCCGGTCTTGGCGTCGTTGAAGCTCTGGAACGCCACGAGCACGACGAAGGCGAGCAGCACCGCAAACGCAGTGCCGAGGAAGGCGAAGATCCCGGCGCCCCGCTCGATCTCGATGAAGAAGTGCTCGACCCTTGCGCGGCGGCGGACCAGGAACATGATCCCCACGGCCGCCGCGGCGGCAGCCGCCACGATCAGGGCCACAAGCCAGAGGTTCACTCAGCCATCTCCCCGCGCGCATCCTAGTCTTGCCGAGAGCCGGCTGGCGTCCGCGGCGCGTCCGTTGGCTAGCTTCCCCGTGGGGTATGGACGGAGAGTTGATCAAGGATCTGACCATCCCGCTGTTCACCGGCGCGATCGGCTACCTGACCAACTGGACCGGGGTCTGGATGCTCTTCTACCCGGTCCGGTTCGCGGGTTGGCGGTTGCCCGGCCTGAGCCGGCTGGCGCCGCTCCTGCCGCGGCGGATCCAGCAGATCCCCGGCGTGATGCAGGGCGGGGTCGGCTGGCAGGGGATCATCCCCTCGCGCGCCGCGAAGATGGGCTCGATCGCGGTCGACAAGGGGATCGCCAAGCTCGGCAGCCCCGCGGAGTTCTACAACCAGCTCGAGCCCGAGGCGATCGCACAGCACATCTGCGAGACCGCCAGCGACGACATCCGCGAGGTCGTCGACCGGATCATGGCCAGGGAGTACCCCGACACCTGGCCGAACACGCCGAAGCGCATCCGGGAGGCGGTCCACGCCCGGGTCCAGCAGCAGCTCCCGGACATCGTCCGCACCGTCACCGACGAGATCGGCGCCCACATCGATCAGCTGCTCGACATCAAGCTGATGGTGATCCGCCGGATCGAGGAGAACCCGGAGATGGCGAACCGGATCTATCTCGAGGTCGGCCGCAAGGAGCTCCGCTTCATCATCAACTTCGGCTTCTTCTTCGGCGCCCTGCTGGGCGTGCCGCTCGTCTTCCTGACGAACGCGTTCCCGCACTGGTGGGTCCTCCCCATCGGGGGCGTGATCATCGGCTGGGTGACGAACTGGGTGGCGCTCTGGATGATCTTCGAGCCGGTCGAGCCCCGGAGGATCGGGCCGCTCAGGCTGCATGGCCTGTTCATCCGCCGCCAACCCGAGGTATCCGAGGTCTATGGCGAGATCATCTCCGAGGACATCGTCACCCTTCGCAACATCGGCGATGAGCTCCTGCACGGCCCGAGCTCGGACCGCACGCGGCAGATGATCGAGGAGGCGATGCGCCCCGCCGTCGACCGCGCCGCCGGGCCCGCCCGGCTGGCGCTGCAGGTCGCCATCGGCACGAGCCAGTACGAGACGATCCGCCGGTCGCTGGCCTCCGAGGCGGTCGACTACACGATGACGCCGCTCACCGACCCCGAGTTCAACCGCCGCCAGAGCGCCGCGGTCAGGAACCTGATCGCCGACCGGATGCGCGAGCTCCCCCACGCCGACTTCTCGGAGCTGCTCCGCTCGGCGATGCGGGAGGACGAGTGGCTCCTGCTCCTGCACGGCGCCGTGCTCGGCTTCGTCGCGGGTTGCATACACCTGGCGATCTTCGGGGTCTGATGGCAGACGAACACGAACAGGACCAGCGCAGGGCGCCGCCGCCGGCCGAGGAGGACAGCAGCCTGGTCCGCGCGCTCCCCGGCCTCGCTCGGATCGCGGCCGCGGCCTACCTGCGGAGCGCGCGCTGGACCGCGAAGGCCGGGAAGGACGCGACCGAGCGGGTGATCAGGGCGGCGACCAGCGGGCAGGAGCCCGGCGAGCTCTTCCGCTCGACGGGCGCCGAGCTGCGGGAGCGCACCCGGCGCATGCTCGGGGTCCAGGAGCGCGCGGAGGAGCGGCCCCCGATGAACCCGGACGCCACCGAGGCCGGGCGCGGGCAGGCGCGCCAATCCCTGCGCGAGCGCGGCGCGGAGCTGCTCCGGCGCTCGGCCGACGTCAACTTCGAGGAGGACGCCCACCCCGCCTACATGCGGATCCTCGACGACCTGGCCCCGGACGAGGCCCGCATCCTGCGCCTGCTCCACGACGAGGGCCCGCAGCCGTCAATCGACATCCGCTCGGGCGTCCTGCCGCTGCAGTCGACCTCCGAGCTGGTCTCCGCCGGGCTCAACATGATCGGCCAGGAGGCCGGCTGCCGCCACCCCGACGACGTCCCGGCCTATCTCAACAACCTCTTCCGGCTCGGGCTGATCTGGTTCTCGCGCGAGCGGCTCCCCGACCCACGCGGCTACCAGGTCCTCGAGGCCCAGCCCGAGGTCGCCGAGGCGCTGGCGTCCGCGGCCCACACCCGGACCGTGCGGCGAAGCATCCACCTCACCCCGTTCGGGCGGGAGTTCTGCGAGCTCTGCCTGGCGAGCCCCGGCGATGCGTCAGCC
Organism: Solirubrobacterales bacterium; assembly: GCA_035456265.1. Lineage (GTDB taxonomy): Bacteria > Actinomycetota > Thermoleophilia > Solirubrobacterales > 70-9 > DASUPK01. The sequence continues at coordinate 8,404 of DATIDP010000125.1, forward strand.
GGTGAGCCGGGTGAGCCAGACGGCGCTCAGCGCGGGGACGACTCGGGCTGAGGAGATCCCCCGCACCGAGCCCTCGACCCCGATCCCGCTCCGCGGCCCGCCGACCGTGTTGAGCAGCGGGTCGGCTTCGGCGGCGCGCAGGCCCGCCGCGTCGAGCGGATCGGCGATCTGAGCAGTGCCCTCGGAGAGCATCCGGAGGCGCTGGGCGGGAAGCGGGGCGACCGCGAAGGTGACGCCGTCGAGCGCCGGCCCCAGGCCCATCGGGCTCCCCCACCAGCCCGCGAAGCGCGACAGCTCGAGGCGGGCGGGGCCGCCCGGGCCCGGCTGGAAGGCCCCGGTACCGGAGTTGCGGATGTCGGGGAGGAAGCGGGCGCCCACCCCGCTCTGCGGCTCGAACGCCCGCGGGGAGACGATCCCGAGGCGCGGGGAGGCGAGCCGCTGAGGGAAGTCCCGCACCGGTCTATCGAGGAGGAAGCGCACCTCGTCCGGCGTCGGGGCGTCCACGGCGAACAGCTGGGGAAGCAGCGCGCGTCCGCGCGGGTCGCTCTGCCAGCGCCGCGAGTTGGCCAGCACCGCCGCGGCGTTGAACGGCGTCCCGTCCTGGAACCGCACGCCGGGGCGCAGGTCGAGGCTCCAGATGCTTCGGTTCGCCGAGGGCCGCAGGTTCTGCACCAGGCCCGGCTGCGTGGCGGTCTGCCCGTACGGACCGGTGACCTGCGCGACCAGGGGCTCGTAGACCTGGCGGGTGACCGTCTCGGCGAACCGGTCCTTCGCCGCCAGGGGATCGAGCGTCCCGGGGAGGTCGGGGAGCGCGTAGGTCAGCGTGCCGCCACCGCCCGCGGGCGGCAGCTGCGAGCGCTGCTGCGTGCCGCTCCCGTCACCCCCGCCGCAGCCGGCCAGGGCCGCGAGGGCGAACACCGCGACTGTGGCGGCGCGGAGCCGCATCAGCCCTAGATGTTGATGATGATGAGCGCGTTCAGCGCCCAGAGGACACCGAAGAAGATGGTCCACCTGGTCAGGTTGCGCTCCACGAGCGAGCCGCCCCCGAAGGAGCTGCCGCCACCGCCGATGCCGAAGGCGCCGGAGAGGCCCGAGTCCTTGCCGGAGTGCAGGAGCACGAGGAAGATCAGGACCACCGAGAAGATGACCTCGATCACGCTGAGCACGGTTGCCATGGGCGGCAGTGTAGAGGTCAGCTCTCGTCCGAAGGACGGAGCCGGTCGATCCTCTTCAGGATGTCGATCGCCTCGGCGCGCAGCTCCCGGTCGAGGCGCTGAAAGTCCTCCTCCGTCAGCTTGCCCGACGCCCGGTCGGCCTCCGCATCGCGGATCTCGCGGTACTTCGACGCCTTGCGGGCCTCGAGATCGGCGAGCTCGGCGACCGCCGGGTCGTCCGTCCGCGCCGGCTCGCGGTTGCGGATCGGCGCGGTGACGAACCAGGCGACCAGCACGACGATGACGAGGGCGAGGAAGAACTCCATCGCTAGCGCAGGCTAGGGCCGGGCGCCGCCCGTCGCCCGCTTCAGCTCGGCTCGGTGGCCGTCCCGAGCTCCCGCCCGAGCCTCGCCCTGTAGGCGGCCTCGAGCCGACGGCGCGACTCGAGCGCCGGCCAGCCCGCCATCACCGCGCCCGCCAGGGCGATCAGGGCGCCGATCCAGATCCAGCCGACCAGCGGGTTGACGATCACGCGGAAGTTGGCCGGCGGCGGGTTCTGGACGTAGTGCTCGACGAGCGCGAGGATGGCGAACTCCTGCGCCGCCGGCGGCAGGTCCGCCAGCTGGTCGTTCCCGCGCTTGATGTCCGGGTTGAGCACCGAGAGGTCCGGCTGGAAGGCGGTCCAGAGGTCGCCGCTCGCGCGGGTCCGCAGCCCGACCTCGCTGGTCGACTCGCCCATGAAGTAGCGGCCGATCGGCCCCGCGCTCGGGTCGTCGGTCGGGTAGTAGTTGCGCGCCGGCGCGAGCGTGCCGACGCTCTTGCCGTCCCGGCTGACCGAGAGATGGGAGACGAACGAGAGGCGCTCCGGGTTGGGATCGGAGGTGAGCTTGTCGTAGTGGATCGTGTAGTCGCCGACGTTGGCGCTCTGCCCGACCTGCAGGTGGAGGTCGCGGTTGGTCTGGAAGCTCGAGGAGGCCGCGATCCCGACCAGCGTCAGGGCGATGCCGGCGTGCACGATGTAGCCGCCGTAGCGGCGGCGGTTTCGTCCCACCCCTTCGGCCAGCGCGCGCGGCAGCGACTCGCCGGTGAGCGCGCGCCGCGTCGCCCCGGCCCGCCAGAACTCGCCGGCGAGGGCGGTGAGCGTGAACGCCGCAAACGCGAAGACGAAGAGCGCCCACGGATGGCTGCTCGCGTCGCTGACGGTCAGCAGGACCGCGATCGTCGCCGCCGCGGCGATGCCCGGCAGGAGGAGCAGGCGGCGCGCGGCGCTCGCGCTCAGCCTGCCCCAGGCGAGCAGCGGCCCGATGCCGGTGAAGAGGACCAGGAGGACGCCGATCGGCGTCACGTAGCGGTTGAACCAGGGCGCGGCGAGCGAGTGCTTCTCGCCGGTGAAGAACTCGGAGATCAGCGGGAAGAAGGTCCCCCAGAAGATCACCGCCGCCAGCCCGACCAGCAGCAGGTTGTTGACGAGGAAGATCGACTCGCGCGAGAGCAGCGAGTCGATCCGTCGCTCCGGCCGGAGCTGGTCGAGCCTCGACACGATCAGCACCGTCGAGCCGACCGCGACAACCGCGATCAGCCCCAGCAGCGGGCCGCCGACCGTGGAGGCGCCGAAGGCGTGGATCGACTGCAGGACCCCCGAGCGGACGAGAAACGTGCCGAGCAGGCAGAGCGAGAAGGTGCCGCAGATCAGGCTGACGTTCCAGACCTTCAGCATGCCGCGGCGCTCCTGCACCATGATCGAGTGGATGAAGGCGGTGCCGACGAGCCACGGCAGCAGCGCGGCGTTCTCGACCGGGTCCCAGCCCCAGTAGCCGCCCCAGCCGAGTTCGTTGTAAGACCAGCGGGCGCCGAGCATGATGCCGATCGTCAGGAAGGTCCAGGCGAGCAGCGCGAAGGTGCGGGTTGAGCGGATCCAGCTGGCGTCGACGCGGCGCGTCGCCAGCGCGCCGATCGCAAACGCGAACGGGATCGAGAAGCCGACGTAGCCGCTGTAGAGCATCGGCGGGTGGAACATCATGCTCGGGTGGCGCAGCAGCGGCTCGAGACCGTTGCCCTCGACGGGCACCGGGTTCGCGTGCAGGAACGGAT
>DATIDP010000126.1:0-6618 GCA_035456265.1 Solirubrobacterales bacterium
GCGAGATCAGCTCGGGGTCCGCCAGCTGGCGGGCCGAGATGTTGACGGCTACCCCCAGCGGGGCCGCGTCCGGCTGGAGCTCCTGCCACTCCGCCACCTGGCGGCAGGCCTGCTCGATCACCCAGCGGCCGATCGGGACGATCAGGCGCGACTCGTCGGCGACCGGGATGAAGGCGAGCGGTCCGATCAGGCCTCTTTCCGGGTGATCCCAGCGGAGCAGGGCCTCCATCGAGACGATCGAGCCGTCGGCGAGGCTGACGACCGGCTGGTAGTGGATGACGAACTCCTGCCGCTGCAGTGCCCGGCGCAGGTCGTTCTCGGTCTGCATGTGCTCGATGACGCGCGAGCGCATCACCTCGTCGAAGATCTCGTAGCCCCCTCGGCCGCGGTCCTTGGCGCGGTAGAGGGCCGAATCGGCGTCGCGGATCAGGGCCTCGGGCTCCTCGGCGCCGGTGCCGATCGAGATGCCGATGCTCGCGCTCACGAAGTGCTCGCGCTCGCGCAGGATGAAGGGGCGGGCGAGCGCCTCGGCGATCCGCTCCGCGATCCGGGTCGCGCCGCGCTCGTCGCCGACGTCCTCGGCCAGGACCGCGAACTCGTCGCCGCCGAAGCGGGCCACCGTGTCGCCCGGGCGCAGGGCCTGCTCGAGCCTGGGCGCGACCGCCGCGAGCAGCTCGTCGCCGGCCGCGTGACCGAGGCCGTCGTTGATCAGCTTGAACTGGTCGAGGTCGAGGAAGAGCACCGCGATCGCTCCTCGGTGGCGAGCCGCCACCGAGAGCGCATGCTGCAGCCGGTCGAGGAAGAGGTTGCGGTTCGGCAGCCCGGTGAGGGCGTCGTGCAGGGCCTCGTGCTGGGTCCGCTCCTCGGTGCGGCGGCGCTCGATCGCGTTCGCGAGCACGTTCGCAATCGCCTGCATGAAGTCGACGTCTCCGTGCGTGAAGCCGTGATGCCCCCTGGACCCCGCGCCGAGCACGCCGAAGGGCTGGTCCTTGCCCTTGATCAGGATGACGGCCGCGCAGTTCATCCCGTGCTGGGACTGCAGCTCGGATTTCTGGAAGCGGGTCTCGGTGTTCCAGTCGTTGACGACCGTGGCCTTGCCGGTCGCGAGCGCGTACCCGGACTGCGAGCGGTAGTCGGCCGGAACGCGTGCCTGCCCGATCAGCTCCTCCGGCAGCCCGACCGCCGAGACCAGCAGCAGCCCGTCGCGGTTCGGCAGCAGCTTCAGGACGCCGCCGTAGTCGATGTCGAGGACGTCGGTCAGGATGCGGCTCGCCTCGCGGGCGAGCTCGTCGATGTCTGTGCCCTCCAGAGCCTGCTGTCCGAATCGAGCGACCGCCCGCTGCTGGTGCGCCTGCAGGCGGCTCGACTCCTCGCTGCGCACGAGGGCGCTCGCCGTCTCGGTGAGCGCGCGCCGCTGGCGCAGCTGGTTGCGGGCCTCGAGGGCGGCGAGCAGCGCGACGGAGGCGCCGACGAAGAGCCCGAAGCCCGAGAACGGGAAGCCGCCGCCGATCGCCAGGGCGATGACCAGGACCGCCACCAGGGCTCCCACGCCGACGAGCGCTGTCCACTTGGTCGGATAGGAGAGGGAGGCGAACAGGAAGGGAAGGACCAGCAGCATCGTGTAGGCGCTCTCGGACCCGCCATCGAGTGCGGCGATCACCGCGATCAGGAGCAGGTCGGCGAGCGACCAGACGACGAAGAAGACCTCGCGCCTCGGGCTGCGCACGATCCGCTCGAGCGGCAGGGACCGGACCACCGGGGCACTGAGCAGCCCGAGCGCGATCACCGCCAGGATCAGCGGGCGGTGCGGGCGGTCCCAGGTCTCCAGCGCGTACGCCGCGCTGCCCAGGCAGACGAGGACCGAGATCCAGATCCCGACCGTGATCGAGCTGAGGCGAGCCTCGATCTCCTGATCGCGGACGTCGCCTGCCCTGACTGGTGTGCTCTCCCCGTTCATGCGGAACGTTGCCTCCCCAATGGCTCCGATAGCTTGCCGCAAGCGCCGCCGAGGCGAATCCGCACTACTGGGGAGATACTGGGAAACCGTCATATGTACGACCAGCACGACGTCGAGACACTCGAACGTCAGTTCAACGCGGCGATGGAGGAGGCCGACACCGGCTCTGCGCTGGAGGCGGTGAGGCGTATTTACGATGAGTTCGACCGCGGGGGCGAGGGGCTTGAGGCGCTGCTGCATCCGGATTTCCAGATCCGGATGGAGACGGTCTTCCTCGAGGACAAGACGTACAGGGGAATGCGCGGCTACAAGCGCTGGCGCGCGGACATCGAGGAGCTCTTCGAGGCCGACCGCTTCCAGCCCGAGGGCCTGCGCGCGGCCCGCGACGGGCGCTGGGTGGTGCTCGGCCGCCTCCAGATCACCCAGAAGGACGACGCCGGCGAGCTCGACGTCCCGCTGGCGCACGTGCTCGAGCAGCGCGACCGCAAGGTGGCGAGCTTCACCGTCTACTCCGACATCTCCGCGGCGCTCGAGTCGGTCGGTTTGCCGGGCTAGCGTCGGCCTCGCCGACGTTTGCCGAGGCGTTCCGCTGCGTACCCTGAGTGCGTGGCCACGCAGCCCTCAGCAGCGTCCCGGACGCTGACCATCGCCGGCACCGAGGTCGCCCGCATCGGCCTCGGCACCAACCGGCTCACCTCGACTCCCGAGAACCACTCCTTACTCCGCGAGGCGGTCGAGGCCGGCCTCGGCCACGTTGACACCGCCCACGTCTACTCGGGCGGGGACAGCGAGCGTGCGATCGGCGAGGCGCTCTCGCCGAAGCCCGCGGGCGTCGCCATCGCCACCAAGGGCGGCTACAGCGGCCGCGGGGACCCGGAGTCGCTTCGGGCGCAGATCGAGCAGAGCCTGGAGAGCCTCCGCTCCGAGACGATCGACCTCTACTACCTGCATCGGGTCGACCCGGAGACGCCGCTGGAGACCAGCCTCGGCATGATCGCCGAGTACCGCGACGCGGGCAGGATCAACGAGGTCGGCATCTCCGCCGTCGACGTCGACCAGATCGAGGCGGCCCGCAGGGTCGTCCCGATCGCGGCGGTGCAGAACCACTACAACCTCGCCGAGCGGCGCTACGACGACGTCGTCGACTACTGCGAGGAGAACGACATCGTCTTCGTCCCCTACTACCCGCTCAAGGGCGACGGGCCGGCCGCCCTCCGCGAGATCGCCGAGGGGCGCGACGCCACGCCCTCGCAGATCGCCCTCGCCTGGCTGCTTCATCGCTCGCCGGCGATCCTGCCGATCCCCGGCACGCTCTCGATCGAGCACCTGGGCGAGAACCTCGGCGCGCTCGACATCGAGCTATCCGACGACGAGTTCGCCGCGCTCGGCTAGGTCGCGGGCGGTCGGGGCCGGGCCGCCTGGCTCCGCATGCCGCCGCATGGCGCCGGGAGCTTCGGGTCGTACGGGCTGCGTCCATGACATCCCGGGTGAGGTGCGTCGGAAGTGATCGCGGGCGCGATCACCGTGCTCACGCACGCGATCACTCTGCTCACCGGAGCGTCCGCGCCGGACGCGCCGAGAGATCGCCTCAAAAGCTTGCCGCTGATCGGCCCCCTACTTCGCGCAGATGGGGTCGGTCCTGGTGCAGCGGACCCGTCGGGGTGCATTGATCAGTCTGTAGCTCTTCACGACCCGCTCGTAGGCGCCGATATCGGGCTTCCTGCCGCGCTTCACACCGCGCTCGTCCGTACCGCTGATCCTGAGCCCGTGGTCAATCGCCCTCGAACCCCGCCCGAGCGCGATCGTCTTAACGGGGCGGCCATACGCCCAGTACGTGATCCCTCCGAGTCGGTCACGCCCGGCTGGCTTGGCGCCACCGTTGTCGGCGAGCTTGCCGAGTGCCAGACGCCCACCGAACAGATCGCCGGCGGCACCGAAGCCGAAGCAGCCGCCGGCGTTGCCGATCAGGTTGTGGCCCATCGAGTCGAAGCCGCTCGAGGCGGCCAAGCAATCGGAGCCACCGGCGCCGGCGAGGTTGAGCGCCACGATCGTGCTCTGGACCCTGATCGCGTCGCCGCTGCCCTGGTAGAGGCCGCCGCCGACGTGCCCCGGGCCCGCGACGTTACGGGCGACGGTGTCGGCACCGAGCTCGGTGGTCGAATTCGCGCCAGATGCACCGATCCCGCCGCCGTTGCCGCCGGCGCGGTTGTTGGCGATCGTCGAGGTCCCAATCCCAACTCCCTCCACTCCCGCGGCCGTTGCAGACGCCGTCGAAGCGACGGTTGTGTGGATACCGCCACCCGAGGAGGCGGCGCGGTTCCCTGAGACGGTCGACCAGGCGACGAAGTTCGACCCTGTGCCGCTGAAGGCGATGCCGCCTCCGTCCGCCCCGGACTGATTGTCGGCGACGGTCGCGTGGTCAATACTCAGCCAGGTGCCGAAGATGGCCCCCCCGGAGCCGCCGGCGCTGTTGTGGACGGCCCGGACGCTGTTGATCCCGCCCCGGAACACTCCAGGGCTGCCGCTCACGTAGACCGCGCCTCCGTTGCCGGCGGCGATGTTGCCCTCCAGCAGTGCCGCTTTCATCGCGAAGTTGACGGGTGAGGCCGGGCTGGCGAAGGCGCCGCCGTTACCGGCCGCGACGTTGCTGACCAGGCGGCTGTGGTGAAGTTTGAGAAAGCCGCCGCGGACCGCCCCGCCGTCGCCGTCGTCGCCGGCGCTTTGGCGGGCATGACCGTCTCGCGCCACGATCCAGTCCAGCCTCAGCCCCGGGCCGTACACGTCGAAGATGCGGTCGTTGTCGTTGCCGTCGATGATCGCCATCTTCGCCCGGCGATGGCGCTTCTTTGGAGGCGGGAAACCCCGCGTCTTCACGGCCATGTCCGAGGTCAGGTCAAGGTCGCCAGTGGCGGCGGCGTCTTCGCCCGGGCCCGCCCGGGTGAGCTCGTAGCGCCTGCCGGGGCGCAGCAGGATCGTCGCCGGCATGCCGCTGGCGTTGGCGGCGATCACCGCCTCCCGCAGAGAGCAGTCCTTTGGCTTGCACCCGTTCGGCACCGGGTCGTCGGTGCGGGTCGGGCGGAAGGTGGCGGCCGAGGCGGTTGACGCCATCGCCAGCATCGCGACGGCGCCCAGGCAGACGGTGGGCAGTAGGCGTCTCATCGGTTCCATCGGTAGCTCAAACACTCGACCTCGCCCCACGGAGCGTGCCAGGCGAAGTTCGGTCGGACCTCAGTGTTTCCCCGGTAATTGCTCCCTGCAGCGTCCTGCCCCGCGGTCGTTGGACGACCGCTGAGCAGGACAGCCACTTTTTCAGTCTGCCCGCGGACGACGAGCGGCCCCGGGTGGGGCCGCTCGCGGGGGATGGATGTGTATGGGGCGCCGCGCCAAATCGGCGCGGTTTGTGTGCGGCCTTGCGGCCGCTGGACGAGTCTGGTTATGCGGCCGCGCCGCTCGGCTGCGTGCTCGACGGATTGCTCTGGTCCTGGTTCCGGCCCCGGTCCTGGCTCTGACCCTGGGCGGGAGGAGGTCCGGGGGGCGGGCCGCAGTGGAACGTGCCGATCCCGGGCGGTCCGGCGTCGCGGAGCTTCTCGGGCAGCTTGCTCTTGCAGGCCTCGTATGCCTTCTGGATCTTCTCCCGGTCGGCGGCGCTCGGCGGCTTCGGCGGCCCGTCGCTCGGATCGATCTTGCCCGGATCGGGCGGGGCCGGAGCGCCGTTGTCCTCCATGCACTTCCGGAAATCCTCCAGCTTCTGCCTGTCCTCGGCCGACAGGTTGTCGCCCATGACGGTGGCGCCGGCCGCGCCGCGCGGCGGGGCCGGCATCCGGAACGTCTGTGTCCCGCTGCCGTTGCTGGCGCTGCCACTGCCGTTGCCGCTGTCCGCGAGCGAGACCGCGGCCACGCCGACCGCCGTGATCCCCGCCGCGAGCAGCGAGAGGCCGAGCGGTCCGAATCGGATCGTGATGCCCCTCTTCTTCTTCATCACCAGCTCCTCTTCATCTAGCGACGGCTGCTCCGCTGGCGCGTCCGCTGCCGTCTATCTACCCGGTCGGGCCGGGCTCCCGACCATCAAGCCAGCCGGGGCTGAGAGGAGCCTGAGATGCCGCTAAGAAGCCGCTTGAACTTCGTGCGTGGCGGCCCCCGCGGCGGTGAGCTTCGCCTCCTGCCGCTCGGGCGCGATGCGGATCACGTTCCAGGCGAGACCGAGCCTCTCCATGGCGCGGATCAGGGCGGCGGAGGGGTCGAGCTCCCAGCGCCGCAGGCCGTGCACCGCCGAGCGGGGAAAGGTGTGGTGGTTGTGGTGCCAGGACTCACCGAGGGAGGGGAGGGCGAGCCAGAAGACGTTGGTCGAGTGGTCGTCGACCTCGAAGCGCCGGGTGCCCAGGAAGTGGCAGATCGAGTTGACGCTCCAGGTGACGTGGTGGACGAAGAAGACGCGGACCAGGCCCCCCCAGAGCAGCCCCGTGGCCGCTCCCAGCAGCGTGCCGGTGAGCAGATAGCCGGCGAGCGCGGGAATCGCCAGCCCGAGCACCACCAGCGGGAGGAACAGCCTGTTGATCACGCGCATGCCGGGGTCCTCGCAGAGGTCGGGCGCGTACTTCTTCCAGTCCGCCCGGCCGTGCTCCGAGAGCAGCCAGCCCGTATGGGCGTGCCAGAGGCCGTGC
>DATIDP010000127.1:0-38121 GCA_035456265.1 Solirubrobacterales bacterium
CAACCACGCCCAGTACCGGCTGCTGCAGCTGCTCACCGGCGAGGACGGGAACCTGACCGTCGTCGGCGACGAGGATCAGTCGATTTATGGGTTCCGCGGAGCCGAGGTCCGGAACATCCTCGAGTTCACGGTCGACTTCAAGGACGCCCACGTCGTCAAGCTCGAGCAGAACTACCGCTCGACAGAGACGATCCTCGAGGCCGCCAACGCGGTCATCTCCCACAACACCGGCCGGCTCGGCAAGAACCTCTGGTCCGACCTCGGCGAGGGCGAGAAGATCCACGTCGCCGAGCTCGAGGACGAGCACGCCGAGGCCCGCTTCGTCGCCGGCGAGATCGAGGAGCTGATCGACCAGCGCGGCCTGGGCCGCGATCAGATCGCGGTCTTCTACCGGACCAACGCCCACAGCCGGGTGCTGGAGGACATCCTGGTCCGGTACGAGCTGCCCTACCAGGTGATCGGCGGGACGAAGTTCTACGAGCGCTCCGAGATCAAGGACGCCATCGCCTACCTGCAGCTGATGGTCAACCCGGCCGACGAGGTCAGCTTCTCCCGCGTCGTCAACTCACCGCGTCGAGGGATCGGCAACACCAGCCAGGGTCGTCTCCGCAACCACGCGAACACCACGGGCCGGACGATCTGGGAGGTTGCGCTGGAGCCCGAGGCAGTCCCCGGCCTCGGCGCCGCAGCGATCAAGTCGATCGCCCGCTTCACCGAGCTGATCGAGGAGCTGCGCGCCGAGTTCGAGGGCGGATCCGTCGCGGAGCTCCTGCGCGCCCTCCTGGAGCGCTCCGGCTACCTCGACGCGCTGCGCGCCGAACGCACCATCGAGGCCGAGGGCCGGATCGAGAACCTCGAGGAGCTGGTCGGCGTGGCCGCCGAGTTCGACGCCAGCCGCGAGGTCGAGGGGCCTTCGGACCTCGAGCCGCTCGAGGAGTTCCTCCAGGCGATCTCGCTCTACACCGACCAGGACGACCTCGAGCGCGGCGAGTCGAAGGTGACGCTGATGACCCTCCACAATGCCAAGGGCCTCGAGTACGACGCCGTCTTCGTCATCGGCTGCGAGGAGGGGGTCTTCCCGCACTCCCGCTCGCTCGAGGAGGGCAACGAGGAGGAGGAGCGGCGCCTCGCCTACGTGGGGATCACCCGCGCACGCAAGCGGCTCTGGATGACCCACGCCCGCAGCCGGCGCATCTTCGCGGGACGCGAGACCGGCTTCCCGTCGCGGTTCATTGCGGAGTTGCCCGACGAGCTCGTCGAGCGCGAGGGGACCGAGGAGCAGGCTCTCACCGGCTGGTCGCTGGGCGGCAACGGCGCGCCGGCCCCGAGGGCAGACCCCTCGCTTTCCTTCGCGACGGGCGACGACGTCACCCACGCCAGCTTCGGCGAGGGCGTGGTGACGGCGGTCGAGCCGGGCGGGGTGATAGTCGTGCGCTTCGCACGCGACGGAACGGAGCGCAAGCTGATGGCTGACTACGCCCCCCTCAAACATCAAACGGGTTCCTCCTCGGCTTCGCCGTCGGAGGACCCTCGCATCAGCTGATGGCGGCGACGGTGATCGACGGCAAGGCGGTCGCGGCGTCGGTTCGCGAGCGGGTGCGCGAGGAGGTCGAGCAGCTCACAGGCGAGATCGGGCGTCCGCCGGGCCTCGCGACCGTGCTGGTCGGCGACGACCCCGCCTCGGCGATCTATGTGCGGCGCAAGCACGAGGCCGCCGAGGAGGCCGGGATCCGCAACTTCGACCACAAGCCGGACGGGTCCGTCTCGCAGGACGAGCTGCTCGACCTGATCAGCGAGCTCAACGACAACGACGAGGTCGACGCGATTCTCGTCCAGCTTCCGCTTCCCGACCAGATCGATGCCGACGCGGTGGTCAACTCGATCGATGCCGCCAAGGACGTGGATGGGCTCACTCCGACCAGCGCCGGACGGCTCGCCCGCGGGGAGCCGGGGCTGGTCCCGGCCACTCCGCAGGGCGTCATGGAGCTGATCGCCTCGGTGGGGGTCGATCCCGCCGGCAAGGAGGCCGTGATCGTCGGCCGCTCGAACCTGGTCGGCCGCCCACTGTTCTCGCTGCTGCTCGGCGCGAACGCCACCGTCACCGTCTGCCACAGCCGCACGCGCGACCTCGGCGAGGTCTGCCGTCGCGCCGAGATCCTGGTCGCCGCGGCGGGACAGCCGAGGTTGGTGACCGGTGACATGGTCCGACCGGGCGCCACGGTGATCGACGTCGGCACCAACCGCACCGACGACGGGCTGGTCGGCGACGTCGACTTCGAGGCGGTCCGGCAGGTCGCCGGCGCGATCACGCCGGTGCCCGGCGGCGTCGGCCCGATGACCATCGCGATGCTGCTCGTGAACACGGTCAAGGCCGCCCGGGCGCGCGCCGTCGCGACTCCGACAGCCGGATGATCGGGGGCCATCTGTAGGGTCTCCGCGCTGCCGCAGACACTCGAGCGAGGAGGACGTCGGAATGGGAAGGTTGTCTCAGGGCCAGATGATCGCGGCGGTCGGCGGCATCGCCCTGCTGGTCGCGATGTGGCTGCCCTGGATCGGGATCAGCGCCCCCTCGCTCCCTTCCGGCGTCGCGCCCGGAGGGGTGGACACGAGCACCTCCGAGAACATCTGGAAGGGGTCGTCCCTCGACATCTATCTCCTGATCACGGGTGTCGTGGCGATCCTGCCGGCGCTCATGGCCCTCACCGACAGCGCCGAGGAGTTCTCATTCGTGTCAGCCGCGACGCTGCTGCTCGGGACGGTCGCGATGATTCTCGTGGTCGCCTTCCTGACGGTGGACTTCCCGGACGGGGCGGACCGCAAGATCGGGGCGTTCGTCGCGCTCGGGGCCGCGATCGTGATCGCCGTCGGCGGTTTCCGGGCCATGCAGGAAGAGGTCGCCGCCGAGATATAGGCTCGCTTGAACGAGGGCGCGGAAGCTCGGCCCGATCGACCTAGACGGAGGAGGAACATTGGACGCAAACCGCTTGTCTCAGGGGCAACTCGTCGCCGCGATCGCCGCGATCGCCCTGTTCATCATCAGCTTCCTGCCCTGGTTCGACATCTCGGGAGCGGTGACCGTCGGCGGGACGACCATCGGCGGGTCGAAGAACTTCAACCTGTGGGAAGCCGAGAACCCGCTCGACATCTACCTCCTGATCGTCATCCTGGTCGCGCTGGTGCCGGCGGCGCTGTCCCTCCTGGGGGACGGCGGTGACGCGCCGATGGCCTCGATGGCGACGGCGCTGCTGGCGGGCGTCGGCACGCTCCTGATCCTCTACCAGATCTTCGATACCCCGGGTGACCTCGGCCGGAAGATCGGCCTCTTCCTCGGGCTGATCGCCTGCGCCGCGATCGCGGTCGGCGGTTACCTGTCCATGCAGGAGGACGTCGGAGGCGAGCGGTACTGAGGGACCGGGTTCACGTGGGCGAGCTGGTCGGGGCCGTCGCGGGCCTCGGCTTGCTCGTCGTCACCTTCCTTCCCTGGTACTCGGTCGAGGGTGAGGACGCGACCGCCTGGCAGGCGTTCAGCGTGACCGACATAGTCCTGGCGGCCGCCGCGGCCACGGCCATCTCGGTCGGGATCGTGGTCCTCTTCCGGTTGTCCGTCAGCTATCCCGTCGCCGGCAGCTCCGTCGCCGGCGGACTGGGTGTCATCGCGCTGATCCTGATCGTGATCCGGCTCATCAACCCTCCCGGCGGCGGCGACGTGGATCGGGAGATCGGGGTGTGGCTCGGGCTGATCGCGGCGGCGGGGGTCGCCTGGGGCGGCTGGCTGGGGATGCAGGAGGCCCGGCCGCTCCGCACACCTTCAGCCGCTTAGGGACGCAGCCGCGTCCTGTGCGACGTGGGTCGCGCAGGCGATGATGGTCATCATCGGGTTGACGCCGACGGAGGTCGGCAGCACGCTCCCGTCGGCCGCGTAGAGGCCCTCGACACCGCGCACACCGCCCCTCGTGTCGACCACGCTGGTGTCGGGGTCCGCGCCCATCCGAGCCGTGCTCATCGGGTGGAAGGCCTCGAGACGGAGGTCCGCCGGGCGGAGGCGAAGCGATTCGAACGCCTCGAGCTCGCCGCGCCCGATCACCGAGACCGGGCCCACGTTCGGATAGACCTCGGTGGCCCCGGCGGCGAAGTGGATCTCGGCAGCCCGGGCGATGCCGAACTGGATCCGGCGAGCCTCCTCGTCGAGTAGGTGGTAGGAGAGCCGCAGAGAGCCGTTCGAGCTGAGCCCGACCCGACCCTCGGAGTGGTCGTGGAGGTGCACGCCGATCGAGGCGATGTGATCGAAGTTCGCGACCCGATCGGTGAACGCCGCACCGGCGCCGGGCAGCCACTGGGCGCCGAAGGAGAGGGGTGTGAAGGTCGCCTCGAGCAGGATCCCCTCGGGCTGCCACTGGTCCACGTAGTAGCTCTGCATGACGCCCTCCCAGCCGCGCACCTCCTCCTCGTAGCGAGCGCCGATCCAGGCGGCCGGGTGGACGTGGAGGTGCCTGCCGAGGGCCGGATGGCGGATGCCGGAGCGCAGCAGCAGCTCGGGGGTGCCGAAGGCTCCGCCGGCGCTGATCACCGCCCTGGCCCGGACCTGCCAGTCGCGGCCGGCCGACGGGCGCCCGTCGCGCCGCATCTCCTGCGCGCCGGTGGTCGGCATGCCCGCGCTGCACGCCAGCCCGACGGCGCGGCCGCTCTCCGTGAGCACCCGCCGCACCTGGACGCCGGCCCGGACCCGGGCGCCGGCCGCAACGGCGCGCGGCAGGTAGGACACGTGCGCCGCCCGCTTCGCGTCGATCCGGCAGCCGAGAGGGCAGGAGCTGCACTGAACGCAACGGCCGGCGTTACGGCTGATCGGGCCCCCGCTGGCTCCGAGCGCCTTGGCGCCCTCGGCGCAGAGCTGGCCGTTGCGGCCGAGCGTCTCGATGTCGAGGGGCGTGACCGCGAGCACCTCCTCGGCCGCCTCGTAGAGGGGGTCGAGCGCGGTCGCCCAGTCGACGCCCTCACGGCCGCGCCACTCCTCGAGCACCTCACGAGGGGCTCGGAAACACGTCCCGGAGTTGATCACCGTCGTCCCGCCGACGGTGCGGCCCACGGGAACGGGGATGGCGGGCTTGCCCATCGCGATCGTCATGCCGCCGTCCCGGTAGAGGAGCGGCATGGCCTGAAGCGGATCGCTCGGATAGCCGGAGCGATCGACGTAGGGGCCGGATTCCAGCACCAGCACGTCCAGACCGGCCTCCGCGAGCGTCGCGGCCGCGGCTGCGCCGCCCGCCCCGGAGCCGACGATCGCGACGTCGCAGTCCTCGCCGTCGTCTCGCGGCTCCAGGTCACCGAGGTGGGTGACCTCCGGCTGCGGCGCGCCCCGCGACACCGCGCAGGCGTACTCGAACCCGATCGCCGTCCGGACCCGCTCGTCCCGGGCCCAGCCGATCATCGCCAACAGCTTCGCCAGCAGGAGCAGGTCGCGGTAGATCGCGAACCGCGAGCCCTCCATCCTCGCCATGTACTCGGAGCGGGCCTCGAGGCTCAGCCTGCTGAAGCGCCAGGGGAACGGAAGCCACTCGAATACCCGCAACGCGATGCGAACGACCTGAACCGTGCGCGCCGGCAGGCGTGACAGGAAGCGCGCGAGCGGCTCGACGACCGGAACCTGCCTCTCGGCGGCAGGAAGCCCGTCCTCACCAGGGACCAGCGCCTCCGCGATCGCTCGCAGAGTGCGGAGCTCGGCGGCCCGCAGCCCCGGCGGGCGCCTTCAGGGTGGGGCGGCCGGAGAGCCGACCCGCCCGGCCAGCGACCAGAGCAGCAGCGACGCGAAGACGAGCGACCCGTCGACGATCCCGTTGAGCAGGTACACGAAGACGTCGTCCTCGATGAAGAAGATCAGCGAGGTGATCGAGGACGCCGCCTTGCCCGCGGCCAGCGCCAGGATCATCGGCCGATAGCGGACCACGTCGGTCGAGGCGATCCAGGCGAGGAAGGTGATCACCACCATGTAGGCGAACCCGAGCGAGAGCCAGAGGCGCTCCTCCGTCTTCGGCGCCGGGGTGTCGAAACCGAGGTGACCGCCGAGCTCGGTCAGTCGAGCGAGCGTCCCGTCCGGCCAGGCGATGAAGAAGAAGCCGGTGATCGCGAAGCCGACGGCCATCAAACGCAGGTTGAAGACGACGAAGCGCTCCGCTCTCTCCCCCGACATGGCCGCGGCATCCTAACTGGCCGCCTGGCCAGGGCCACCCGTTGCTACCTATGATCCGGGGCATGATCGAGCGAGAGCAGGTCGAGCACGTCGCGCGGCTGGCGCGCCTGAAGCTGGCCGAGGAGGAGCTCGAGCGAATGGCGGGGGAGCTCTCCGGCATCCTCGAGCACGTCGATCGGATCTCCGAGCTGGACCTCGACGGCGTCGAGCCCACCTCGCACGTGATCGCGCTGGAGAACGTCCTGCGACCCGACGAGCCGCGGCCGAGCTGGTCGCGGGAGGAGATGCTCGAGCGCGCCCCGGACCCGGCCTCCGGCTCCTTCCGAGTCCCCTCCCCGCAGGCGTAGATGAGCGAGGAACTGCTCGACTTGACGGTCGCGCAAGCGTCCGAGCGCATCCGCTCCGGAGAGCTCGCCGCGGACGAGTACTTCGACGCCTATCGCGAGGCGGCGGCCGGCGATTCCCTGAACGCCCTCCTCTGGAGGGCCGACGACGTCGGCCAGGCCGATCTCGAGGGCACCCGGGCCTCCCGGGACGAAGTCGATGCCGAGCGGCCTCTCGCGGGCATCCCGGTTGCCGTCAAGGACATCTTCTGCACGGAGGGAGTCCCGACGACCGCGGGGTCGCGGATCCTCGAGGGCTACCGCCCGCCATACACGTCCACCGCCGTCAGGCGCCTTCGCCAGGCCGGGGCGCGCGTGCTCGGCAAGGCCAACATGGACGAGTTCGCGATGGGCTCCTCCAACGAGAACTCCGGGTACGGGCCGGCGCTCAACCCGTGGGACTCCGGCCGCGTCCCGGGCGGCTCCTCGGGCGGAAGCGCCGCCGCGGTGGCCGGGCGGCTCGCGCCCTGCGCGATCGGGACGGACACCGGCGGCTCGATCCGCCAGCCCGCCGCGCTCTGCGGGATCGTCGGCATGAAACCGACCTACGGTGCCGTCTCGCGCTACGGGATGATCGCGTTCGCCTCCTCGCTCGACCAGTGCGGGCCGCTGGCGAGGAACGTCACGGACGCGGCCCTGCTGCTCCGGGCCATGGAGGGGCGGGATCCCTGCGACTCCACCTCGACCGGCATCGAGGGCGGCATCGGGTTGCCCAGCCGCGAGGACCTCGAGGGCCTCAGCTTCGGGGTGCCGAAGGAGCTCGCGAGCGAGGCGGAGGGGATCGAGACCGGCGTGCGCGAGGTCTTCGAGCGCACGGTGGCGCGGATCGAGGAGCTGGGCGGCGAGGTCGCCGAGACCGAGCTGCCGCACGCGCCGCACGGGATCTCGGCCTATTACGTCCTCGCCCCAGCGGAGGCCTCGGCGAACCTGGCCCGCTTCGACGGGGTCCGGTACGGACTACGGGTGGATGCCGAGGAGCTGACCGAGATGTACGAGGAGACCCGCGCCAAGGGCTTCGGCCCGGAGGTGAAGCGCCGGATCATGCTCGGCACCTACGCCCTCTCCTCGGGCTACTACGAGGCCTACTACGGCCGCGCCCAGCGAGTCCGGACCAAGATCGCCGAGGACTTCTCGAAGGCGTTCGAGCGCTTCGACTTCGTCGTCACCCCGACCTCACCCACCGTCGCCTTCAAGCTCGGGGAGCGAACCGACGACCCGCTCGCCATGTATCTGTCCGACTACTGCACGGTCCCAATGCCGCTGGCGGGCATACCGGCGATCTCCATTCCCGCGGGGACCGCCCAGCCTGAGGGCGGCGGGACCGAGCTTCCGGTCGGATTCCAGATCGCCGGGCCGGCGTTCAGCGACGCCGCGATGCTCGACACCGCCCACGCGCTGGAGCGGGCGATCGGGTTCAGCCGCAACGGAGGCCCGAATTGAGGCACGCACGGGTGATGACCGACGAGGAGTTCCGGGCGGCGGTCCAGGACGCCCTCGACTCGCTCCCGCCCGAGATCGCCGCGCGTCTGACCAATGTCGCGGTGCTGGTCGAGGACCGTCATCCGAGCGGCCGGCTGCTCGGCCTCTTCGATCCGCGTGGCGGACTGCAGCGGATCATCATCTACCGCGAGCACCACACCGATGCCGCCAGTGTCAGGGACACGGTGCTTCACGAGATCGGCCACTACTTCGGCGCCGACGAGGCGACCGTCAGAGGGTGGGGCCTGTGAGCGAATTCGAGGCGGTCATCGGCCTGGAGATCCACGTCCAGCTCTCGACCAGGACGAAGATGTTCTGCGGCTGCGAGCCGTCCTTCGGCGACGAGCCGAACACGCACACCTGCCCCGTCTGCCTGGGTCACCCGGGAAGCCTGCCCACGACCAACGAGCAGGCGATCCGCTACGCGCTGATGATCGCCGCGGCACTGGAGTGCGAGGTGCCGCCGCGCTCGATCTTCCACCGGAAGCAGTACTTCTATCCCGATCAGGCGAAGAACTACCAGATCAGCCAGTACGACGAACCGCTTGCCGTCAACGGGCGGCTGGGCGACGTCCGGATCGAGCGCGCCCACCTCGAGGAGGACACCGCGAAGATGATCCACGTGGGCGAATCCGGCCGGATCCACGGCTCGGGTGCCTCCCTCGTCGACTTCAACCGAGCCGGGACTCCGTTGGTCGAGATCGTCACCGAGCCCGATCTGCGCTCTGCCCAGCAGGTGCGGGACTGGGCGCAGCTGCTCCGCACGACCATCCGCCAGCTCGGTGTCTCCGACGTGAACATGGAGGAGGGGTCGCTGCGCGTAGACGCGAACGTCTCGATCCGCCCCGCCGGCTCGGATCGGCTCGGCACGAAGACCGAGCTCAAGAACATGAACAGCTTCCGCTTCCTGGAGCGCGGGATCGAGGCCGAGCTCGAGCGCCAACGCGGGCTCGTCGAGGGCGGCGAGAGGGTCGTCCAGGACACGCTGCATTTCCACCCGGAGGACGGCTCGCTGACCCCCCTGCGCTCGAAGGAGTATGCGCACGACTACCGCTACTTCCCCGAGCCCGATCTCGTCCCGGTCGTGCCGACCGAGGAGATGCTCCGCGGGGCGCGCGAGTCGCTCCCCGAGCTGCCGGCGCACCGGCGGGAGCGCTACCTGAACGAGATCGGGCTGAACGAGGAGGCGGCGACGATGCTCGCCTTCCAATCCGAGTACGGCGAGTACTTCGAGCGGGCGGTCGCCGCGGGGGACGGCACCCCTGCCAAGTCGATCGCCAACTGGGTGAC
This sequence comes from Solirubrobacterales bacterium, assembly GCA_035456265.1. GTDB lineage: Bacteria > Actinomycetota > Thermoleophilia > Solirubrobacterales > 70-9 > DASUPK01. Next base: position 9,337 of record DATIDP010000127.1, read on the forward strand.
CGGTGAGCTGGTGGCGACGCTGCGGCAGGCCGGTGCGGAGGAGGACCCGCTCGCCTCGAAGGCCACCCCGGAGGCGGTGGCAGCACTCGCGGGCCTGGTCGAGGCCAAGACCATCTCGCACGGCGCCGGGAAGCAGGTGCTGACGAGGCTCGTCGAGGAGGGCGGGGACCCCGCGGAGATCGTGGAGCGGGAGGGCCTCGCGCAGATTTCCGACACCTCCGAGCTGGAGAAGATCGTCGACCGGGCGATCGAGGCCGAGACGGAGGCCGCCGAGCAGGTGCGGCAGGGGAACGAGAAGGCGATCGGGCGGCTCGTCGGAGCGGTGATGAAGGAGACGAAGGGCCGCGCGGATGGCGGCGCCGTCACCCGGCTGATCAAGGAACGCCTCTAGCCCACCCCTACCCTGAAGCCGATGGCCGGTGCGCCCTACGTGATCATCGCCCTGCTCTTCGGCCTCGCGACCGGGATCATCGGTCGCTCGAAGGGCAGCTCGTTCTTCCTCTGGTTCCTGGTCGGGACGGTGATCCCGGTCCTCGGGCTGGTCGCAGTGGTCCTCTACCGGTTCGAGCGCGAGGAGCCCGAGCGCCGCTGCCCGACCTGCGGCAAGATCCTCAAGCTCCACGTCCAGGTCTGCACCCGGTGCGGCACGGAGCTCTACCTGCCGGACCCATCGGAGGTCAGGCCGGGCCCGGCTCACCGCTCTACCTGAGCCAGGTGCGAACGATGGCGTTCGCGAAGCCGATGCCGTAGCGCATCACCGCCGGCTTCTTCGAGTGGCCGTGCGTGCGCTTGGCGACGGTCACCGGCACCTCCTTGGCGGGAATGCCCCGCTTGATCGCCTCGATCAGGAACTCCGAGGTGTGGAACTGCTCCTGGCGCAGGACGAGCTGGGGCAGGACGGTGGTCCGGACGGCTCGGTAGCCGTTCGAGCAGTCCGAGACCTTGGTCCGGGTGATCAAGGAGACGAGCTTGTTGAAGAAGACGATTCCGAGCTCGCGCGAGCGGGAGTCGGGATCGGCCTCGCCCAGCACGCGGGAGCCATGGGCGACGTCGACCTCGTCGTCGAGGACGGGCTTGACCAGGCGCTCCATCTCGCTTGCGAGGTGCTGCCCGTCGGCGTCCAGCGTCACCACGACGAGCGCGCCGGACTCCGCCATCAGCCGGTAGCCGGTTCGCAGCGCCGCGCCGCCCCCGCGGTTGATCACGTGCCGCGCGACGACCGCGCCGGCCCTGGCGGCCTCCTCGCTGGTGTCGTCGCGGGATCCGTCGTCGACGACGAGAACGGCGGTTCGCTCGCCGCAGACCTCCGGCCGAATGCTCCGCACCACGTCCCCGACGCTCTCGGCCTCGTTGTAGGCCGGAATCACGACGGCGACCTTGTCGCGGAATCGCTCGGGCAGCTTCGCCTCGCGGAACTCCTCCCAGGCCAGGCCCTCGAGGAGGGCGGAGAGCTGCTGGTTCATCCTCGAGCTCTCGGTCAGCGCCCGCAGGACGAGCAGGAAGAGGATGACGATGGCGAAGACCGCCAGACCGAGGATTCGCCCGCCGTTGCCCCGCTTGAACTCGAACGCGGAGAGCACGGCGTTGAGCAGCTCGGTCCCGGAGGCGATCGCGAGGCCGATCCCGCCGAGCAGCGCGAGCAGCACGGCGCCGTTGGAGAGCGAGCGGCGCCGCCAGATCGCGAATCCGATCAGGAGCACGGCCAGGATGAGCCCGAAGGCGCGAAGCGCCGTGAGCTCCTCCGGGAACACCGAGGCGATCAGAGGGACGGTCAAAGCGGCGGCCAGAATAGCCCTGCTCATGCGCACCGGCGGGCACGACGGTGCGCCGCCGCGGGCGTTACCCTGCCGCCTTCACCATGCGCGTCCTCATCCTCGGGGGCGACGGCTATCTCGGCTGGCCGACGGCGATGCGCTTCTCCGCCGGCGGGCACGAGGTCTCCGTCGTCGACAACTTCTCGCGCCGCCGCTGGCACGAGCGCCACGGCACCGACTCGCTCACTCCGATCCGCACCCTCGAGGAGCGCGTCGCCGCGTGGCACGAGGTTTCCGGGAAGGAGATCCGCTCCTACGTCGGGGCGATCGAGGACTCCGGCTTCCTCGAGGAGGTGATCGTCGAGACCAGGCCCGAGGCGGTCATCCACTACGGCGAGCAGCCCTCGGCGCCGTTCTCGATGGCGAGCCGCGAGCAGGCGGTGGAGACCCAGTACACGAACGTGATCGGCACGCTCAACCTGCTCTTCTTCCTCCGCGACCACGCCCCGGACTGCCACCTCGTCAAGCTCGGGACCATGGGCGAATACGGCACGCCCAACATCGACATCGAGGAGGGGTTCATCGAGGTCGAGCACAAGGGACGCAAGGACACGCTGCCCTTCCCCAAGCTGCCCGGCTCGCTCTACCACCTCTCCAAGGTCCACGACTCCAACAACATCCACTTTGCCTGCCGGGTCTGGGGGCTGCGCTCGACCGACCTCAACCAGGGTGTCGTCTACGGCATCGAGACCGACGAGGCCGCCCAGGACGAGCGCCTCTCCACCCGGTTCGATTACGACGAGTGGTTCGGCACCGTCCTCAACCGCTTCTGCGTCCAGGCCGTGATCGGGCACCCGCTCACCGTCTACGGCAAGGGCGGCCAGACCCGCGGCTTCCTCAACATCCGCGACACGCTGCAGTGCGTCGAGCTGGCGGTCAACAACCCGGCCGAGGCCGGCGAGTACCGCGTCTTCAACCAGTTCACCGAGTCCTTCTCGGTCGCCCAGCTCGCCGAGCTGGTTCAGACCTCGGCCGCCGAGATTGGCCTGGAGGTCGAGATCGACCACGTCGAGAACCCCCGCGTCGAGCTGGAGGAGCACTACTACAACCCGGTGCACACGAAGCTCCTGGATCTGGGTCTCGAGCCGGCGTACCTGGGCGACGAGCTGGTCCGCTCGATGCTGAAGACGATCGAGCGCCACCGGGACCGCGTGATCGACTCCACGATCGACCCGCGGACCCAGTGGAAGCCCTCGCACGAGCCGGCAGCCACCTCCTAGATTTGGTCTGCGTCCCATTTGGTCCCGCTGAGCCGGGGGCCGGGACGCAGCAGCGCTCCGGGAATCAGAGAATCGTGCGCGCCCGCCGCGGGCGCTTGGCTACCATCGCCGCACGATGCGCGCTGCTGACGCCCTGATGGAAGCCCTCAAGGCCGAGGGCACCCAGCACATCTTCGGGATCCCCGGTGGGGCGAACCTGCCGATCTACGACGCCGTCCACGATGCCGAGATCACCCACATCCAGGCTCGCCACGAGCAGGGCGCCGGCCACATGGCGGAGGGTTACGCGAAGGCCTCCGGGCGCGTCGGAGTCGCCTTCGCCACCTCGGGCCCGGGCGCGACCAACCTGGTCACGCCGATCGCCGACGCGATCATGGATTCCGTCCCGACCGTCTTCATCACGGGCCAGGTCCGGACCGAGCTGATCGGGACCGACGGCTTCCAGGAGGCCGACGTTAACGGCATCACGATGCCGGTCGTCAAGCACTCCCTGATGGTGCAGGACCCGCGCAAGATCCCCGAGTACGTCCACTCGGCCTTCCACATCGCCTCCACCGGACGGCCCGGGCCCGTTCTCGTCGACGTCCCCCAGGATCTCTCCCGGGCCGACATCGAGTACGAGCCGATGACCGAGACCCCGATCCTTCCTGGCTACAAGCCCTCGACCGAGGGGAACATCAAGCAGATCCGGCTCGCGGCGAAGGCGCTCGCGAACGCCCAGCGGCCCGTGATCTACGCCGGCGGCGGCGTGATCAACGCGAACGCCTCCGACGAGCTCCGCGAGCTCTGCCTCTCGGACAACTTCCCCGTCACCTGCACGGTGATGGGCCTCGGAGGCTTCCCGGCCCCGCACGATCAGTGGCTCGGCATGCTCGGCATGCACGGGACGCGCACGGCCAACTACTCGATGGACAACGCGGACCTGATCATCGCGGTGGGCGCCCGCTTCGACGACCGGATCACGGGCAAGCTCTCCGAGTTCGCGCCGCGGGCGAAGTTCGTCCACATCGACATCGACCCGGCCGAGATCTCCAAGAACGTCCCCGCGCACATTCCCATCGTCGGCGACGCCAAGGAGGTCCTGCCCAAGCTGACGAAGGAGTACCGCGCGATCAAGGCGGATCGGACCCGGCTCGACGCCTGGTGGGACCAGATCCGCGCCTGGCGGAAGGAGTACCCGCTGGGCTACGAGGACTCCTCGGACGACGAGATCAAGCCGCAGCGCATGATCCAGGCGATGTACGCGGCGACCGAGGGCGACGCGATCATCACCTCGGACGTCGGCCAGCACCAGATGTGGTGCGCGCAGTACTACGACTTCGACAAGCCGCGCCGCTGGATCAACTCGGGCGGCCTCGGGACGATGGGCTTCGGGCTCCCCTCGGCGATCGGCGCCAAGGTCGCCTGTCCCGACGAGACGGTCGTCTGCCTGGCGGGCGACGGCAGCCTGATCATGACCTGTCAGGAGTTCGCCACCGCCGTCCGCCACGACATCCCGATAAAGGTCTTCCTGATGAACAACGGCTACTTCGGCATGGTCCGCCAGTGGCAGGAGCTCTTCTGGGACGGCCGCTACTCCTCGGTGGAAATGGGCCCGAGCCCCGACTGGCCGAAGCTGGCCGAGGCCTTCGGCGCCCGGGGCATGATGGTCGACGACAAGAACGAGGTCGAGGCGGCCATGCGCGAGGCGCTCGCCACGGAGGGGCCGGTCCTGCTCGACGTCCGCGTCACCAAGGACGAGAACTGCTATCCGATGATCCCGGCGGGCGCCGCCGCCCGGGACATGGTGGGCTAGCAGGGGAGCCGCGACGATGGAAGCTGGAACTCCGGATCTGATCAAGCTCGAGGACCTGGACGCCGCGGCGGGCGCGCTCACCGGCCGCAAGCACGTCCTCTCGATCCTGGTCGAGAACCGGCCGGGCGTCCTCGCCCGGATCGCGGGACTGTTCAGCCGCCGCGGCTTCAACATCGACACCCTCGCCGTCGGCCCGACCGAGGACCCCGAGATCTCCCGGATCACTTTGACGGTGGACGGCGCGGTGCACCCGATCGATCAGGTCACCAAGCAGCTCCACAAGCTGGTGAACGTGATCAAGATCAGGGACATGGAGCCGGGCGAGACGATCGCCCGGGAGATGGCCCTCTTCAAGGTCTCGGCGCCGATCGAGAGCCGCGCCGAGATCATGCAGTTCGCGGAGATCTTCCGAGCCAAGATCGTCGACGTCTCCCGCCGCTCGCTGACCATCGAGGTCACCGGCAGCGCCGACAAGATCGAGGCCTTCGAGCGGATGATCCGCCCGCACGGCCTGATCGAGATGGTTCGCACGGGCGAGGTCGCCATCGCCCGCTCCAAGCCGGACAACTAGCTCGGCTCCGGATGGCGAGCGCGGCGGAATCGACCGGTACGCTGCTCGCCGCACTCGAGGGCGCGCTCTCGCGAGCCGACCGAGACCGTCCCACCCAGCTCGTCTCGGCCACCGTCGAGATCGATCCGGAGACGGATCCTGCAGCGATCGCGGCGGGCTCACGACTCGCTGCGGACCGCTGGTTCTGCTGGGAGCAGCCCGATCGCGGGTTCGCCCTCGCCGGTATCGGCTCGGCCATCGCGGTGGTGAGCAGGGGAGAGGACCGCTTCAGAGACCTGGCGGAGCGCTGCGCACGGGGCAAGCACGATCGTGTGGCGGAGGAGCCCGACCAGCTGCCCGCCGGCGCCGGCCCCGTCTGGTCCACCGGGTTCGCCTTCTCCCCCCGAGGCGGGTCGGACCCCCTCTGGTCCTCGCTGCCGCCGGCGCTTGCGGTGCTGCCGGAGATCGCGCTGGCTCGCGGCCCGGAGGGCGCCTTCCTGACCGCGTCGATCTTCCTGGAGCCCGGATCGAAGCCCGATGACCTGCTGCGGCGGGCCGCCGGCAGGATCGGGTCGCTCCGCGCCGCCGCGCTGACCCCCGCCGACCCGCACCCGAGCGCCGCGACCCGGATCTTCGGCCGCTATTCGCCCGAGCGCTACGAGAAGATCGTGGCCGCCGCGGTCGAGCGCATCCGCTCGACCTCGATCGACAAGGTCGTCCTCGCGCGGGAGCTCACGGTCGAGGCGCCCTCGGCACACGATCCCGGAGCCCTCTTCGGCGCACTCCGTGACCTCTTCCCGTCGTGCTTCTGCTTCTGCTTCGGAACAGGCCAGGCGACCTTTCTCGGCGCGAGCCCCGAGCTGCTCGTCCGCCGCTCCGGTCCCGTGGCCGCGACCGTCGCCCTCGCCGGCACCACGACGCGCAGCGCGGACCCCGCCGTGGACGACCACCTCGGCGAGGCGATGCTGCGCAGCCCGAAGGTGCGCGAGGAGCACGGCATCGTCGTGCGAAGGATCGAGCGGAGCCTCCGGCCGCACGCGGTCTGGGTCCACGCTGAGAGTCAGCCGTTCGTCGTCAAGGTCGGCAACCTTCAGCATCTCGCCACCCCGATCCGGGCGCAGCTGGCGGAGTCGAACAGCGCCGTCGAGCTCGCGGGCTTCCTGCACCCGACCCCGGCGATCGGTGGAGAGCCCAAGCAGCCCGCTCTGCAGCTGATCCAGGAGCTCGAGGGCATCGATCGCGGCTGGTACACCGGCCCGGTCGGCTGGATGGACACCGCCGAGGACGGTGAGTTCTGTGTCGGACTGCGGTCCGCCCTGGTCCGCGACCGCGAGGCTCATCTGTTCGCGGGCTGCGGGATCGTCGCCGACTCCGACCCCTCCGCCGAGCTCCAGGAGTCGGAGCTCAAGTTCGAGGCGCTGCTCCCGCTGCTCGCCTCCTAGCGGGTGACGAGCCGCGCCTTCGCGGGACCTTGACAGCGCCACCCGCGCGTGAGTGGATCGTCAAGGGGCAAGCGAGACAAATCATTCGAGATCGAGGCGATCGACATCGTTCGCTTCGAAGACGGCAAATGCGCCGAGCACTGGGGCGTCACCGACAACATGGCGCTGATGCAGCAGATCGGCGCCATCCCGGAGCCGGCACAGGCGTAGATCACGGGCCGGGTTGCGGCGGCGATCAGGTTTCGCTCAGGGTCGCCGCCGCGGCCTCGGCAAGCTGCCGGTGCAGCTCGAGATTCCGCCGGCGGTCGGTTCGAACGACGATCATCCGGTCGCCGCCGGCAAGGGTCTCTCTCAGCTCGCCGGGAGTCTCGGGCACCGCGACGGTCAGGTCGAACAGCCGAGCCGCATCCGCGGGGTCGCGGCCGGCCGGGGTGCCGAGCAGCGCCTCGAACTCGGCCTCGTCCATCGCCTCGGCCTGCGGAAGGAAGTGAAAGATGCCGCCTCCCGAGTTGTCGATCACGATCAGACGGAGCTCCGGCGCGTGGCGCAGGGCCGCGAGGCCGCCGAGGTCGTGGAAGAGGGCGAGGTCTCCGAGCACCGTCCAGGTGCGGCTTCCGGTGCCCGCGGCCAGGCCGGCGGCCGTGGAGACCAGGCCGTCGATCCCGTTCGCTCCGCGGTTCGAGGCGAACCGGACCCCCTCAGGCCCGGGCCGTAGGAAGGCCTCGAGGTCACGGACCGGCATGCTGGAGGCGGCGAACACGGAGTCCCCGTCGCGCAGCGCGTTGCCCAGTGCCTCCCAAACTCCGGGTTCGGTGAGCTCGTCGATCGAGGCGAGGTGGGCGTCTACCGCGTCGCGCACCGCGCGCTCGGCCTCCAGCCAAGCCGAGGCGAAGGGCGACCCGGCGACCGTGGCGGCGCCCGGTCGCAGACGGGCCAGCCGGTCGGCGAGAGCGTGGGCGGTTGCGCTTGGCTCCGCCCGCACGATGGTGGCCGCGCGCCTCGTCGGCTCGCGCCATTCGCCGCTCGGTTCGACGACGACCTGGTCGAGGCCATCGATCCCAGCCAGCCACTGGCGCAACGGCTTGCTGGTGGGCAGGTCGCCGAAGCGGATGATCGATTCGGGCCGGAGGGCCCGGGGGCCGTCCCGGACGATGGCGTCGTACGCGGTGATGACCAGCGAGCGATCGTGCGGACCTCGGCGCAGCTGCGAGGTCGGCTCGGCCAGGATCGGGTAGCCCGCTGCGGCCGCGAGCTCCGCGAGGGGGGTGGGCAAGCCGAGGTCACCCTGCCGTCCCGCCACGATCAGGCCACGCGGCTCCCGCTCGATCCGCTCGGCCAGCTCATCGAGCAGGCCCTCCTCGGCCCTGCGCGATGCCGGGGTCACCGCGTGAAGCGGCGCATCGGCCCGCCCCCCTAGCGCCAGGACATCGGTCGCCGTCACCTGGCCCTCCACCGGCACTGGGGCGAGCGGCTCACGCCAGGGGACGTTCAAGTGCACCGGTCCCGGACGGGGGTCACCGAGCGCCGAGGCGTAGGCGCGGCAGGCGACCGAGCGGAAGTGGAGCAGGCCGTCGTCGTCGGCCTCGTGTGTGCCAACCTCGCAGAACCAGCGGGTCGCATCGCCGTAGAGCTTGAGCTGGTCGATGGTCTGGCCCGCACCGATGTCACGGAGCTCGGGCGGCCGATCGGCGGTGACCACGATCATCGGCACGCCGGCCTCATCGGCCTCGACGACGGCGGGGTGAAGGTTTGCCGCCGCCGAGCCGGAGGTGCAGAGCACCGCGGCCGGCACATTGGTGGCGAGGGCGGTTCCCAGCGCGAAGAACCCCGCGCTGCGCTCGTCGAGGATGACCACCACCTCGATCTCGGGCTGCCGCCAGAGCGCCACGGCGAGTGGTGTCGAACGGGAGCCGGGGGAGAGGACCGCCCGGCGAACACCGCTACGCGCCAGCTCCTCGACCATGGCGGAGGCGAGGGCGGTGTTGCGGTTGGTCGCGTCCACGGGTTCCCCGAACGCTAGATCAGCCGAGGCGGCGCGCCGCAAGCGCCGCTTCGTCGATCTCGACGCCAAGGCCCGGCTCCTCGACGAGGCGCAGCTCGTCTCGCTCGGCGCTCGCCCCGCGCCCGACGCTCGCGGAGAAGAGGCGCTCCGTCGCGAGCCCGTGCGCCACACCGGCATCGCCATTCCGGTAGCGGAGCGCCTGCACCGCATGAGCGGCGGCGGTGATTCCCACCGGCCCCTCGAGCGAGCTCGACAGGTATGACGGCATGGTCTCGGCGATCTCGAGGGCCGCACCGAGCCCGCCGACCTTGGCGATCTTGACCGCGGCCACATCACAGGCCCCCAGCTCCTTCGCCCGCCGGGCATCGAACGGGGAGACGAGGCTCTCGTCCGCCGCGACCCGGACGTCGACCCGGCGGCGCAGCTCCACCATCTGCTCGAAGGTGCCGACCGGTTGCTCGGCGAGCTCGATCCGGTGCCGGGCGAGCGCCTCGAGGCGGTCGGCGGCGTCGTCGACGCTCCAGGCGCCGTTCGCGTCGACCCGGATCGCGGTCTCGTCCCCGAGCGTCTGCCGCACGGTCGCCACCTGGGTGACGTCGCCCGGCAGGCCGACCTTGAGCTTGAAGGTCCGGAAGCCCTCGGCGGACCATTCATGTGCGAGGCGGCGGGTCTCGGCCGGATTGGCTGCCGGCAGTGTCGCGTTGCAGATCACCCGAGACGCCTCAGCCGCGCCGAGCAGCCGCCAGACCGGCTCGCCGGAGGCCCTCCCGATCAGGTCATGCAGCGCGATGTCGACCGCCGCGACCGCCTGGGCCGAGGCGCCGCGGTTGCGGCAGCGGGCGATGGCGGACCAGATCCGCGTCGGCTCGACCTCTCCCTCCAGCAGGCCCGGCCAGCAGCGCTCGCGGATGTCGGCGGCGATCTCCCCTATGCCGACGCCTCCGCGCAGGGACAGGGAGGCGGTCTCGCCCCAGCCCTCGAGGCCCTCGCCCCGGATGCGCAAGAGGATCAGCTCCCGCTCGTGAAGCTCCCCCCGGGCCGTGATGTAGGGCTCGCGAAACGGCAGCGAATACGGGATGACCTCGAGCTGCTCGAGACGCACAGGCCGATCGTATGCACCAGCCGGCCCCGGCTCCGATCAACCCCGCTCTACGGAACCCCCCAGAACGCGTTTCGGACCGAGTCGTTGAGCGCGTGGGCACCGCCGGAGACACCGAGATTCCCGGACTTCCGCCAGTAGATCGATAGGACGATGCCCGGCACGAACATGCCGACGATCAGGTTGTCGACCTCGTCCCAGCCGAAGAGCGGCGCATGCCACAGGCACCAGAGCAGCGAGATGCAGGCCGCGGTCCAGCCGCCATGGCGCTCGCCCGGCCGGTGGAGATGCGAATCCAGGGCGCCGCGGAAGGCGACCTCCTCGAAGACGAACACGGTCGGGATGTATTGCAATAGCGAGAGGATGAAGACCTCGATGTCGCGGTCGGGGTGCGCCTCGAGGGGGTGGGTGAAGACACTCTCGCCCTCGAAGAGGAGATGGGACGCGACGAGATAGCCGACCACGAAGAGGGAGCAGAGACCGAGGTAACGCCAGGTCTCGCTGCGGAAGTGGCCGTAGGCGTAGCCGGCGGCCGCCGCACCCACCGTGGTCACCACGAGGAAGGCGATCACCATCGACGCCGGCTGCGAGTCGGCGATCGACTTGATCAGCTCGACGAGCGGATAGATCGCCGCCGCGACCGCGACCGCGACCGTCAGCCGGCGCACGATTATCTTGGGTGCGCTGCGGACCCAGAGCTCGCGGACGTCGCGGCGTGCGACGAAGACCTGGAACAGGACCACGAGCGGGACGCCGATCAGTAGATACGTCTCGATCTCGCCGGCGCTCGTCCCCAAGCCGAGCACCTCGCCGAGCCCGATCCAAACGAGCCAGAAGAGGGTGACCTCGATGAACCGGCGCAGCCGGGGGCGGTCCGCACCCGATCGCTCGTGTCCCGTGCCCGTGGTGGCGGTCATCCCTCTTCCCGGCGCGGCATCTAAGCACGCTGCACAGGACGGTTCAAGGGCAACCTGGATGGTCCCTAAGAAGAGATCAGCAGCCCGGCCGAGACGAACAGACTGAAGACGCCGAGCAGCGCACCCGTTCCGGCAAGAGCGCCGTTCAGGGCCGGGCCGTCCGTACGCGTCAGCACGGCGCGGGCGGGGCGCAGCGCGAGCGGAGCGGAGAGGAAGCCAAGGAGTGCCCACCAGGCACCGCCGTGGGAGGTCACGGTGCCGAGCAGAGCGGAGTAGGCCCCGATGACCAGGCCCACATAGAGACTCCGCGCGCCCCGCCGGCCCAAGCGCAGGGCGAGTGTTCTCTTGCCCGCCCGGCGATCGGTCTCGATATCGCGCACGTTGTTGACGACCAGGATCGCCGTCGCCAGGCAGCCAACCGCGATCGAGAGGCCGAACGGCAGCCAGTCGAGCCGCTCGAGCTGCACGTAGTAGGAGCCGTTCACGGCCACGACGCCGAAGAAGAGGAAGACGAAGAGCTCGCCCAGCCCGGCGTATCCGTACGGCCAGGGGCCACCGGTGTAGAGGACGCCCGCCGCGATCGAGGCAACGCCCACGGCGATGATCACCCAGCCGGCGACGGTGGCCAGGTAGATCCCGGCGATCACCGCGATGCCGAAGGCGAGCCAGGTCGCGATCAGCACGCTGCGCGGCGCAACCAGGCCCGCCGCGGTGACCCGGACCGGCCCCAGGCGGTCGACCGTGTCGGCACCGCGCTTGGCGTCCGAGTAGTCGTTGGCGAGGTTCGTTCCGATCTGGATGAAGATCGAGCCGATCAGCGCGGCGATGAAGGCGCCGACCCGCGGCAGCTCGCCAGCCTTCTCGATGGCGGCGGCCGTGCCCACCAGCACCGGTGCGATCGCGGCGGGCAGCGTCCGGGGACGCGCCGCCATCAGCCAGATCCTCAAATCAGGGCCTCTTCGGGTACTTCGAGAAGTCCGGGCTGCGGCCCTGCTGGTAGGCGTTGCGCCCCTCCTGGCCCTCCTCGGTCATGTAGAAGAGGAGGGTCGCGTCGTGGGAGAGCTGCTGGATCCCGGCCAGCCCGTCCTCGGTTGCGTTGAAGCTCGCCTTGAGCAGGCGCAGCGACAGGGGCGAGAGGGCCGCCATCTCGCGACACCAGGCGACCGTCTCGCGCTCGAGCTCCTCAAGCGGCACGACCGTGTTGACGAGCCCCATGTCGAGCGCCTCCTGCGCGTCGTAGAGGCGCGCCAGGAACCAGATCTCCTTCGCCTTCTTGACCCCGACGTTGCGGGCGAGCAGGGAGGATCCGAAGCCGCCGTCGAAGCTGCCCACCCGGGGCCCGGTCTGACCGAAGACAGCGTTGTCGCCTGCGATCGTCAGGTCGCAGACCAGATGCAGGATGTGGCCGCCCCCGACCGCATAGCCCGCGACCATCGCGACCACCGGCTTGGGCAGCCGCCGGATCTGAACGTGCAGGTCCCCGACGTCCAGGCGGCCGACACCCTTCTGGGCGACCTCGTCCTTGCCCATGTAGCCGTCGTCGCCCCGGATCCGCTGGTCGCCGCCCGAGCAGAACGCCTCATCGCCGGCTCCGGTGAAGATGATCGTCGCGACGTCGACGTCGTCGCGGGCCCTGGTGAAGGCGTCCCGCAGCTCGGCGAGGGTCGGAGGGCGGAACGCGTTGTGGACCTCGGGCCGGTTGATCGTGATCTTGGCGATCTGATCGCCGCGCTCATAGATCACGTCCTCGTAGTCGCCCTCGGCGCGCCACTCGATCGACGCGTAGAGCTCGTCCGCCGGCGGGGCGTCCTTGTGGCGTCTCGGCACGGCGGCAACCATAGCCACCCTCACTTTTCTTACGCTTCCGGGCGTGAAGCTCGACAACTGGCTCGCGCAGCGCGCTCACAGTTGCCCCGAGCGGACCGCGCTGGTCACCGAAGCCTCCAGCGTCACCTACGCGGAGCTGGAGGCCGAGGCGACCTGGGTCGCTCGCCGGCTCGCGGCGTACGGGGTGAGGAGGGACGCGGTCGCGGCACTCACGATGCATCCGCGCCGCGAGGAGGTCGTGCTGCTGCACGCCCTGATGAAGCTGGGAGCCGTCGCCCTGCCCCTCAGCCCACGGCTCACCGAAGCCGAGCGTGCTGCCGTGCTCGCCGCGGAGCGTCCGGCGGTGGATCTGAACGACGCTGCGGAGCTCACCCAGACCGAGGCCGACCTGCCGCTGCTCGGCGAGCACGACATGGAGGACCTCCAGTGCCGCATCCTGACCAGCGGGACCTCCGGTGACCCCCGGCCCGTCGGGCTCACCTACGGGAACTTCCTGTTCAGCGCGATGGGATCCGCTTTCAACCTCGGCGTCGACCCATCCGACCGCTGGCTCTGCTGCCTGCCGCTCAGCCACGTCGCGGGCCTCTCAATCGTGATCCGGTCGGTGATCTACGGCACCACGGCCGTCCTGCTCGACGGTTTCGACACCGAGCAGGTGGCGAGCACCCTCGTCTCCGGGGACATCTCGGTGCTCTCGCTGGTCCCGACCCAGCTGATCCGACTGCTCGAGGCCGACGCGGACCTCTCGGCGCCCCGGGCGATCCTGATCGGCGGGGGACCGGTGCCGCCCGACGCCCTCCACGAGGCCCTCGGCCGAGGCGCGACGGTCGTGCAGACCTACGGGATGACCGAGACCTGCTCCCAGGTCACCACGCTCGCGCCGGAGGACGCCGAGCGCAAGGTCGGCTCGGCCGGCCGGCCGCTGCTCACCAGTCACATCCGGATCGAGGCCGGGGAGATCCTCGTCCAGGGGCCGACGGTCGCGCCCGGCTGCTACGAGGCCGACGGCTGGCTCCACACCGGCGACCTGGGGCACATCGACGAGGAGGGGTTCCTCTGTGTCACGGGCCGCAGCAGCGAGCTGATCGTCACCGGCGGCGAGAACGTCATGCCGGCCGAGGTCGAGGAGGTTCTGATCGCGCATCCGGCGGTTGCCGATGCCGCGGTGGTCGGCCGCCCGGATCCCGAGTGGCAGGAGGCGGTCTGCGCGCTGGTCGTCCTGCGCGAGGGCTCCGAGGCGACGGACGCGGAACTCCGGTCCCACTGCTCGAGCTCGCTGGCGTCCCACAAGGTGCCGAAGCGGGTCGACTTCGTCTCAAGCCTTCCCCGCAATCCCTCCGGCAAGCTCCTCCGCGGCGAGCTCCCGGAGCCCGCCGAGACCTGAGCCGGACCGGAGAACGCCTCTCTGTAGCATCCGCCGCCTCATGGCTGCCGAGGACGTCCTCTACGACAGGGACGCGGACCTCTCCGCACTCGAGGGGAAGACGATCGCGATCCTGGGCTACGGATCGCAGGGGCACGCGCACGCACTCAACCTGAAGGACTCGGGGATGAACGTCGTGGTCGGGCTGCGCCCCGACTCCTCGAGCCGCTCCGACGCGGAGGCCGAGGGCCTGGAGGTGCTCGACGTCGCCGACGCGGCCAGCCGGGGCGATGTCGTGATGATCCTCCTGCCGGACGAGAAGCAGGCTCAGATCTGGCGGGAGGAGATCTCGGACGGGATCGCCGGCGGCAACCTGCTGATGTTCGCCCACGGCTTCGCCATCCGCTTCGGTCAGATCGAGCCGCCGCCCGGCGTCGACGTCGGCATGGTCGCCCCGAAGGGGCCCGGCCACCTGGTTCGCCGCGAGTTCAGAGAAGGGCAGGGCGTGCCCTGCCTGATGGCGATCCATCAGGACTCAACCGGCACCGCGCGCGACCTGGTCCTCGCCTATGCCTCCGGCATCGGCGGAGGCCGCGCCGGCATCATCGAGACCACCTTCAAGGACGAGGCGGAAACCGACCTGTTCGGCGAGCAGGCCGTCCTCTGCGGCGGCGCCACGGAGCTCGTTCGCGCCGGCTTCGACACGCTGGTCGAGGCCGGGTACGACCCGCGCCTCGCGTACTTCGAGTGCCTGCACGAGCTCAAGCTGATCGTCGACCTCATGTACGAGCACGGCATCCAGGGGATGCGTCATTCGATCTCCAACACGGCCGAGTACGGCGACATGACCCGTGGGCCGAAGGTGATCACCGACGAGACCCGCCAGGCGATGAAGAAGATCCTCGCCGACATCCAGTCGGGCGAGTTCGCGAAGGAGTGGATCGCCGAGAACGAGGCGGGGCAGGAAAGCTTCCAGCGCATGCGCGAGGAGGCCGCGAACTCACGCGTGGAGAAGGTCGGCAAGGACCTCAGGGCGATGATGCCCTGGATCGACGACTAGGGGCTCAGGCGCTGGTCAGCGCTTCCTGCCCGAGATCGGCGGGAGCGTTTCGGTCATCAGCAGAAAGGACGCGGTCGCGCGGAGCTGGTAGGCGATGCCGTAGCTGCCCTATCCCTCCGTCGGTGTCCTGGCCGACTCGCTGCCGATCTGACCAGTCGGTGGAATCGCACCGCTCTCCTGATAGGAGAACGGCGGATAGTCCTCAGTGATGAGGAGGAAGTAGCCCGTCGTTCTGACCAGGTAGGCCATCGCCGAACGCATCGGGTTGAAGAGGCCCTCCCCAAGCCTGCCGGTGAACAGGATCGCGAACCAGGCGATGATCGAGACCACGTACAGGATGACCCCCTGGACGAAGGCGAGCAGCATCACCGGGATTCCGATGATCAGCCGAAGCCCTGTCTTGAGGCGGCTGTACTGCCCGAGCGGAGCGGGGACACCGATCCGAACCGGGTAGTTCGGCCCCTCCTCGCCACCGAAGGGCGGGAATTCGTCGGTCAGCAGGTACAGGAAGCTGTTCGTCCTGCTCGACATCCGCAGGTATCCGGCGTTGAAGCTGTACAGCCCCTCCGGATACCTGCCGGTGAAGACGATCGCGAACCACGCGATGATCGCGGCGATCTCAGCCACGATCCCGTAGACGTACGCCACGATCAACCACGGGATCGCGACGATGTAACGGAAGAACGTGGTGAGTCGATTCCGGCCTTCCAGCTCGGGATCCACCTCGTAGCTGATTGGGTACATGCTCTCTCCCAGGTCGAGGTCTCGGGGATTGCGCCCCCGGGCGAGGCTCCCCCCATGGACGCGTGGCCACCTTACTCCACGGGTCGGAGACCAGTCCAGCGTCTCGACGGAACAACGCCCGTGTTGGGCGATGGCTAGCCTTGCGGCTCGCTCTGAGTCGATGGAACGGACGATCGTGGAAATCCCCGCTGCTCTCTCGCCCGCCGACGGCCGGTTCGGCTGCGGGCCTTCGAAGGTGAGGCCGGATGCGCTCGCCAAGCTCGCGAGCCAAAATGACCTCATGGGCACCTCGCACCGGCAGCAGCCGGTCAGGGACCTGGTCGGCCGCGTGCGCGCGGGGCTCGCGGAGCTCTTCGCCCTGCCGGACGGCTACGAGGTCGCGCTCGGGAACGGCGGCACGACCGCGTTCTGGGACGCCGCCGCGGCCTGGCTGGTGCGCGAGCGCGCTCTGCACCTGAGCTACGGCGAGTTCTCGTCGAAGTTCTCGAAGTCGACGGCCGCGGCGCCGTTCCTGGCCGATCCGATCGTCATCGAGGCCGACCCGGGGGACGCACCCGAGCCGACCGCCAACCCGGATGCGGACGCGATCGCCTGGGCGCACAACGAGACCTCGACCGGCGTGATGGTTCCGGTGGAGCGGCCGGAGGGCTCCGGCGACGGCCTGGTGCTGATCGACGCCACCTCCGGCGCCGGCGGCCTCCCGGTCGATCTCGCGCAGGCCGACGCCTACTACTTCGCCCCCCAGAAGGCCTTTGCGGCCGAGGGCGGCCTCTGGCTTGCCTTCCTCAGTCCGGCCGCGATCGCGCGGATCGAGGAGCTCGATCATGGGGACGACGGCCGCTGGCAGCCGCCGTTCCTCTCGCTCGCGACGGCCCTGGAGAACTCTCGCAAGGAGCAGACCTACAACACACCCGCGATCGCCACCCTCTTCCTCCTCGCCGACCAGGTCGAGTGGCTGCTGGAGGGAGGCGGGCTCGAGTACGGCGTGTCACGCAGCCGTGCCTCGTCGGACCACCTCTACGGCTGGGCCGAGGCCTCTGAGGCCGCAACGCCGTTCGTCGCCGACCCGGCGAAGCGCTCGCTGGTGGTTGGCACGATCGACTTCGACGAGTCAGTCGACGCAACTGCCCTGGCGGGCACGCTGCGGGCGAACGGCATCGTGGACACGGAGCCCTACCGCAAGCTCGGCCGCAACCAGCTCCGAATCGGCATGTTCCCGGCGGTCGAGCCGGCCGACGTCGAGGCGCTCACCGCCTGCATCGACTGGGTGATCGAGAACGCGGACGACGTTCGCCGATGAACGACAAGGCCAAGGTCCTCGTCAAGGAGAAGATCGCCGAAGCCGGCGTCGAGCTGCTGCAGGAGCGCTTCGACGTCGAGCTCGGGCTGGAGTGGGACGGCTCGGAGCTCGAGCAGCGGATCGGCGAGTTCGACGGCATCCTGATCCGCTCGGCGACCAAGCTGACTCCCGACCTGATCGAGCGAGCCGAGCGGCTGAAGGTGATCGGCCGAGCCGGCACCGGCGTCGACAACGTCGACGTCGAGGCGGCGACGAGGCGCGGCATCGTCGTGGCGAACGCGCCGGAGGCCAACTCGATCGCGGCGGCCGAGCACACGATGGCGCTCATGCTTGCCCTCTGCCGCAACATCCCGCAGGCGCACGCCTCCCTGGCGGGCGGCGCCTGGGACCGGAGCAGGTTCAAGGGCACCGAGCTCTACGGCAAGACGCTCGGCGTGCTCGGCTTCGGGCGGATCGGGCAGCTGGTCACGGCCCGCGCACGGGCCTTCGAGATGCCCGTCATCGCCTACGACAAGTTCGTCACCGCCGAGCGCTTCCGCGAGCTCGGAGTGGAAGGCGTCGAGGACCCGGACCAGCTCTTCGCGCGGGCGGACTTCATCTCGCTTCACCTGCCGAAGACGCCCGAGACCGTCAACCTGATCGACTCGGAGGCGATCAGGAAGATGCGCGACGGCGTCCGGATCATCAATTGCGCCCGCGGCGAGCTCGTCGACCCGGACGCGCTGGTCGAGGGTCTCGAGTCCGGCAAGGTCGCCGGTGCGGCCCTCGACGTCTTCCCGGAGGAGCCCTTCACCGCCCATCCGATCCTGGAGCGCGAGGACGTCGTGGTGACGCCGCACCTCGGTGCCTCCACCGCCGAGGCTCAGGACCGCGCCGGCGTCGTCACCGCCGAGCAGGTGACAGCGGCCCTCACCGGCGGAGTCGTGACGACGGCCGTGAACATCGCGGCGGTCCGCCCGGAGGTGATGGAGCAGCTCGCGCCGTTCGTACCGCTCTGCGAGAAGCTCGGCCGTCTCGCCCAGGCCCTCGCCGACGGCACCCCCGATCGCGTCGAGGTGGAGTTTCGAGGCCGGCTCGCCGACCAGGACACCCGCATCCTCGGCATCGCGGCGCTCGTCGGGATCCTCTCCGGGCACACGGAGGAGCCGGTCAATCTCGTCAACGGCCCACACATGGCCGAGGAGAGGGGCATCGAGCTCACGGAGACCCGGGACGCGGCATCCGAGGATTTCACGGAGCTCGTCTCCGTCCGCGTTCACACGGGCGATGACTCCGTGGAGGTCGCCGGCACGGGCGTCGGCCCGCGCAACATTCCCTATCTGGCCCGGGTCTGGGGCGAGGACTTCTACCTGCCGTTCGCCGACCACCTGGCGATCTTCCGCTACACCGATCAGCCGGGCATGATCGGCCGCGTCGGCACGGTCTTCGGCGAGGAGGGTGTCCACATCGTCTCGGCGGCCGGCGGGGCCGAGCCGGGGGGCGAGACGGCCGTGATGGCCCTGACCACGGACGCGCCGGTCAACCGGTCGACGATCGACCGGATCCTCGAGCTCGACGGCTTCGCGGTCGGGCGAGCGGTCTCGCTGTAGGGTCAGGAGCACGATGAAGGCGGTGGTGCTGACCGGCCATGGAGGGCCGGAGGTCCTGCAGGTCCAAGAGCGGCCCGACCCGCCGGTGGGTCCGGGTGAGGTCCGGATCTCCGTGAGGGCCGCGGGGATCAACTTCGCGGACACCATGGCGCGTGTCGGGCTCTACCCGGAAGCGCCGAAGCCTCCGTGCGTGCTCGGCTACGAGGTCGCGGGCGAAGTCGAGTCGGTGGGGGAGGGCGTGGAGGCGGTCAAGGCGGGCGACAGGGTGATGGCCGGCACCCGCTTCGGCGGTCAGGCCTCGGTGGTGACCGTGCCGGAGGGCCAGGTGATCCCACTGGACGATGCCTTCAGCTTCGAGCAGGGCGCGGCCTTTCCCGTCAACTACTCGACCGCCTACGTCGCGCTCGTGGTCATGGGTGGCCTGCGCAAGGGGGAGCGGGTCCTGATCCACGCGGCCGCCGGCGGCGTCGGGATCTCGGCGATACAGATCGCGCGCTCCCGCGGAGCCGAGATCTTCGGAACCGCCTCGGGCTCGAAGCACGACGCCATCCGGGCGCAGGGGGTCGAGCACGCCATCGACTACCGGACACAGGACTTCGAGCAGGAGATCCGTCGGATCACCGGCGGTGAGGGCGTCGACCTGATCATGGACGCGACGGGGCCGAGCAATTTCCGAAGGGACTACCGGCTGTTGCGGCAGGGGGGAAGGCTGATCATGTACGGCCTCTCGGAGGCGTCAGCCGGTACTGGCCGGGACATGCGCAAACTGATCGGGAGCCTGGCGCGAATGCCCTTCGCGACAGTTCCCTGGTGGAAGAGCCTGCAGCTGATGAGTGAGAACAAGGGCATCTTCGGCCTCAACATGCTCGCCTGGCAGGACCGGGAGGGCCTGGATCGCGTCATCGAGCCGCTCATCGGAGAGATCGAGGCGGGCACGCTCGAGATCGACCCCGTCGTTGCCGAGTCCTTCCCCTTCGAGCGCGCCGGCGACGCCCATCGCTTCATCGCCGAGCGCCGGAACATCGGCAAGGTCGTGCTCGTTCCCTGAGCACGGGGAAAAGCCGCAGCAAACGGCGTTTACCGGGGTTATGGAAGGCAGATGAGGCTCACGGTCACAAGAGCGCTGGGCGCCCTCGCGGCGCTGGCGATCACGGCGGCGGCAGCCACGCCTGCGCCCGCCTCGGCGCACCCGGGCGTGACGGCCTCCGTCTGGAGAGCACACGCCCGTGGAGCGATGAGCTCGGCATCGATGAACGTGCTCACCCTGAACGACTTCCGCAGGGTCGACAACCGGATCAGCGTCTTCACGGGGTCTGCCGGCCGCCTCACGATCACGGCGCCGGAGGGGCTGGGTGATCCCGACGCCGGGGGCGCCGCGTGCACGCTGGACAACGCGAAGCCGGGTGAGCTGGCCGGCCCGGAGGTGAGCTGCGCGCCCGGCTACATCGGCGCGATCGTCGGTGACCTCGGACGGGGCAGCGACACCTTCGATGCGGACCCGTCCCTGCCGGTGATGATCGGCGCCCAGATCGACGGCCAGCCCCGGCCGCTGAGGGGCGGGCCCGGGCGGGACCGCCTGATCGGCAGCGCCATGACGGACCTGCTGATCGGCGCCGGCGGCGCGGACTCGATCGCTGGCGGCGGAGGGCAGGACCGTCTGATCGGCGGATCGGGTGCGGACAACCTGAGCGGCGGCGGGGCCGGCGACTGGCTCAGCGGCGGTGGCGGCCCCGACAAGCTCAGCGGGGGAGGGGGAAGGGACCTCTGCCGAGGCGGCGGAGGGTTCGACGCGGCGAAGAGCTGCGAGACCGCTCGCGGGATTCCGTAGAGGGCGTCGCTAGCTTTCCGGCCGTGTTGACCACGGCCAGCATCGGGAGCGCCTACCAGCACGGCATCGTCGACACCGGGCGGGAGCCGCACCTCCTCTTCTTCGTCTCGTTCCTGCTCACGTTCGGCTTCATCCGGACCAGCACCCACATGATCCGGGCGCAGGTGAAGTGGTGGCCCGGCAACGTCTCGGTCGGAGGGACGCACGTCCACCACCTCGTCTGGGGCATCCTGCTGCTCCTGATCTGCGGCTACATCGCCGTCGCGGTCGACCCGAACAGCCCGTGGCGCGAGGTGATCGCGGTGTTCCTCGGCATCGGCACGGGCCTCACCCTCGACGAGTTCGCCCTCTGGCTCAACCTCAAGGACGTCTACTGGGAGAAGGAGGGTCGGAAGTCCATCGACGCGGTGATCATCGCCGCGGCCGTCTCGGGCGTCCTGCTGATCAGCCTCCGCGGATGGATCGACGTCACCACGAAGGTCGCCGATGAGATCCAGGCGATCGTCGGAGCGATCGGCCTACTCGGGATCGTGCTCGCCCTGGGCAACGCCGCGAAGGAGAAGTTCGGGATGGCGATCTGGAGCGTGCTCGTCCCGGTCGTCGGGATCCCGAGCTTCTTCCGCCTCGCCAAGCCGCACTCGGTCTGGGCGCGGCTCTTCTACCGCCACGGCAAGCAGGAGCGCTCCGAGACGCGCTTCGCCGGGTCGCGAGGCCAGCCCTTCTGGAAGCGGACCGGCGAGCTAGTCGGCTGGCTCCGGCACCCCCGCCTCCGCCGCGCCTGAGCGCCCGCTGAAGGTCAGCTCGTCGATCACCACTCCGAGCGAGGCCGCGGTGGGGATCGCGAGAAGCGCGCCGAGGACTCCGGCGAGGTTGGCCCCCACGATCACCGCGACGATCGCCACCGCCGGGTTGACCTTGAGCGCGCCACCCTTGTAGAGCAGCGGCTGGATCACCCGATCCTGGAGCTGCTGGTAGACGAGGAACAGGACCAGCCAGACGATCGCGTCGCCCGGGCCGCCGTCGATCAACAGCACCGCGAAGACCGAGAAGCCGCCGACCGTCAACCCGATCAGCGGGATCAGGTCCAGGAAGGCGACCAGCAGGGCGAGTGGCACCGCGAGATGGAACCCCTCCGCCTCGAGAAATGCCCAGGTCAGGAAGCCGGCGGCGATCGCGAGCAACAGGTTGACGCTGACGTAGGCCTTGACGACCTCGGCCACCCGATTGGCGATCCGCCGGGCGCGGTCGCGCTGCTCCGCCGGCAGCCGGCCAGTGCCTCGCTCGACCATTCCACGGCCATCGAGCAACAGGAAGAAAGTCAGCGTGATGACGGTGATCGCCGCCAGCAGGTGCTCGAGCAGGCTCACGGTCAGTGATCCGAGCGTGCTCGCTCCGCTCGAGAGGTGGGAGGGAAGCGTGCTCGCCTCCTGGGTCAGCTTCTGGGTGATGTCGTACTTGTCGTTGAGCTCCTGGAACTGCTTGTTGTTGTTCGCCCAGTCCTCGAAGTCGTGGACGTACCCGGGCAGCTTGTGGGCGAGCCCCTCGATGTCGTGCACGATCGGAGGGAAGACGTGCAGGACCAGGAAGACGAGGGCCGCCAGCGCGGCCAGGTAGACGATCAGGATCGCGAGCGCCTTGGGCATCGATCCGTCGCCCGGCCAGGCGCGCTGCACCAGGCTGACGGCCGGGTCGAGCGCCAGAGCGAGGAAGATCGCCGCTGCCACCCACTGCAGCGTCGTGCGGGTGTGAAGGATCGCGATCGCCAGCAGCACGGCGATCGCGATCCAGACGAGTGCGACGAGCACGACCTTCGCGACGGCCCGAGCCTCGATCCCCTCCGCGCGCATCGGGACTGGACGCTAAAGAGCCACCCGGACCCAAGAATCACGTTCGCGCAGCGAACCGGGCTGCGCTACTCTGCCTGAACTTCGATGACGCACCGGCTCGACAGCCTGGCGCTTCTCCTTCTCCTCCCCCCTCGGGGGGAATAGCGCTGGGCGGCGCGATAGCCGCGAGAACTCAGAACAGGTCAATCGAAGTCTCAGGAGAAGGAGGTAGTCATGAGTGATGTAGGCGGTGTACCGGGTCCGGTCTCGGACGAGAACCGGGTCCACATCTTCGATACGACGCTGCGCGACGGCGAGCAGTCGCCCGGCATCTCGCTGAACACCCTGGAGAAGGTCGAGATCGCGCAGCAGCTCGCGCGCCTGGGCGTCGATGTGATCGAGGCCGGCTTCCCGATCACCTCGCCGGGTGACTTCGAAGCGGTCGAGGCGATCGCCCGCCAGGTGCAGGGCCCCGTGATCTGCGGACTGTCCCGCACCCACAAGGCGGACATCGATGCGGCCTGGAACGCGATCAAGGAGTCCGAGCGGCCCCGGATCCACACCTTCATCTCGACTTCCGACATCCACATCGAGCATCAGCTGCAGACGACTCGCGAGGATGTCAAGGGTCAGGCGAAGGCGGCGGTGGCGCTGGCCAAGTCGTACTGCGACGACGTCGAGTTCTCGCCGATGGACGCCACCCGCGCGGACATCGAGTTCACCGCCGAGGTCTGCGCGATCGCAGTGGCCGAGGGCGCCAACGTCGTCAACATCCCCGACACGGTCGGCTACACCACTCCGGAGGAGTACGCCGATTACTTCCGCCGCCTCTACGAGCTGGTTCCGGGGCTCGACGGGGTCGAGGTCTCGGTCCATTGCCACGATGACCTGGGCCTCGCCGTCTCCAACTCCTACGCCGGCGTCCTCGCCGGCGCCAGGCAGGTGGAGTGCGCCGTCAACGGGATCGGCGAGCGGGCCGGCAACTGTTCGCTCGAGGAGATCGTGATGCTGCTGCGGACCCGCCGCGATGTCCACGGCCTGGATACGTGCATCGACGCCCGCGAGCTGGCCCGCACCAGCCGCATGGTCTCGAGGCTCACCGGCTACTCGGTGCCGCCCAACAAGGCGGTCGTGGGGCGGAACGCCTTCGCGCACGAGTCCGGCATCCACCAGGACGGCGTGCTGAAGGAGCGCTCGACCTACGAGATCATGGACGCGACCGAGGTCGGGCTGGACTCGAACTCGATCGTGCTGGGCAAGCACTCCGGCCGCCACGCCCTCCAGGACGCCCTGAAAGATCTCGGCTTCAAGGTCGAGGGCGGCGCGCTGAACCAGGCGTTCAAGCGCTTCAAGGAGATCGCGGACAAGAAGAAGCAGGTGACCGCGCTCGACCTGGAGGCGATCGTCTCGGACGAGATGCGCGAGTCCGCCGAGGCGTACAGCCTGAGCTGGTTCGAGATCGAGACCGGCTCGCAGCGGCCGCCGCAGGCGCGGGTCAGCGTGATCCTGCCGAACGGCGAGGAGTCGATCGCGCAGGCGACCGGCGACGGGCCGGTCGACGCGATCTTCGGCGCGATCCGCGAGGCGACCGGGACCGACGCAGAGCTCCAGCGCTACGAGGTCGAGGCCGTCACCGGCGGCACCGACGCGCTCGGGGAGGTGGGCGTCTCGGTCCGGGCGAACGGCCGGCTCGCCAGCGGCCAGGGTGTCGCGACCGACATCCTCGAGGCCTCGGCGCGCGCCTTCGTCCGCGCGATCTCGAACGCGCTCGAGGGCGTCGCGATCCGCGAGGCCGAGGAGGCGACCGCCGACGCGGCGGTGGAGCGGACGCCGGGCCCGTAGCGGAGCGACCATGTCGAGTGAGGCCTTCGAGCTCTCCAGAAGAGCCTGGGTCGCCGTTGATGAGCGCGACCTCGAGGGATTTCTGGCGATCATCCACGAGGACGTCGAGTTCGTCTCGTTGGTCGCCGAGGCCGAAGGCGGGACCTTCAATGGACACGAGGGCGTCCGGGACTGGTGGGAGAGCGTCGGCGAGTCGCTGGGCACATTGCGATACGAGCCGAGGAAGATGCGAGACCTCGGCGGTGAAGCCGTGCTCACCGAGCTTGTGGTCAGCGGCACGGTCGGGGGCGTCGAGGTGCCTCAGACCATGTGGCACGCCGTGCAGGTGAGGGACGGCAAGGCCGCGTGGTGGGGATCCTTCCGCACCGAGGAGGAGGCCCTACGGTCGCTCGAGGCGTTCCGGGCGAGGGCCCAGGCCGAATAGGCTGACGCTGTGAGGACGCTCCGGCTTCCAGACGCCCCGCAGGCGAGCTCGCCCTTCTGGTGGTTCTGGGAGAGGCTCACCGATGTGCACACCGCGGCCTACAAGGCCTCCAACGGCAAGCTCGGCGGCACCTACGGCAAGGCGCCGGTCGCGCTGGTCGAATCGGTCGGCAGGAAGAGCGGCAAGCGGCGCACCCATCCGCTGCTCGCGACGAAGGACGGGGACAACATCGTCGTCGTCGCCTCGAAGGGGGGCGTCAACAAGCACCCCGCCTGGTACCACAACTTGATGGCCAACCCGGAGACGACCGTCAACTGGTACGGCGAGGTCCGGAGGATGCGCGCCAGGGAGACGGAGGGGGAGGAGCGGGAGCGCCTCTGGAAGCAGATGACCGCCGTCTACCCGACCTACGAGGACTACCAGCGGCGAACCGACCGCCGAATCCCGGTGATCCTCCTCGAGCCCGTCTGACGAGCCGGGTCGCTCGCTTGGGGGGTGAGCGCCGCTGGGCGCTCGCGCATCAGCGACAGTCCGGGCCCAAGAGCCGCTGCATCCGTGAGGACTACCGAGATTCAGGTAACCCCGAGTCGCGGCACCCCCTTCCGTCAGTGGCCAACACGGAGTCGAAAACAGTGGATACCACCGATGGTTCTCGGCCTTGCAGTGGCGAGGCTCGACCCACCTCAACAAGGAGGTGGGCCGTGAAGCGCGTTGTCGTCGATCACTACGGGGGGCCCGAGGTCTTGAAGGTCGTGGAGCAGGAGGATCCCCGACCGGGTCCGGGCGAGGTGCGCGTCAGGGTCCTGGCGGCGGGGGTCTCGTTCACCGATGCGCAGCTGCGCGCCGGCACGTACCTTCCGGGCGCTCCGAAGCCACCGTTCACGCCCGGCTATGAGCTCGTCGGCGTCGTCGAAGAGCTCGGTCCGGGGTGCTCGAGGCTGGGGGTGGGCGATCGCGTCGGCGCGTTGACGGTCTGGGGCGCGGACGCCGAGCGTGTCTGCGTGCCGGAGTCAGGCGCAGTCGACGTTCCGGACGACCTCGATCCGGGGGAGGTCCTGAGCCTCCTCTTCCCGTACATGACCGCCTACCAGGTGCTCCACCGCACGGCCGAGGCCAAGCGCGGGGAAACGGTGCTCGTGCACGGCGCGGCGGGAAGGGTGGGCATCGCGGCGCTCGAACTGGGAGCGGTGGAAGGACTCCGTCTCTTCGGAACCTGTTCGGCCCGCGATCGCGCCAAGGTCGAGGCGCTCGGCGCGGTGGCGATCGACTACCGGAACGAGGACTTCCTGGCCGTGGTGCGCGAGGCTGGCGGCGTTGACGTCGTCGTCGACAGCCTCGGCGGACCGATCTCGCTGCGCTCGTTCCGCGCCCTGCGTCCCGGCGGAAGGCTGGTCGTGTTCGGCCGGTACAGCACGCTCAAAGAGGGGCATAAGGACTGGCCCGCGGTGATCAAGTGGTACGCGGCGATCGCCGCCGTTTGGCTCTGGGACAAGCTGTCGCCCCGCCGGCGGGTTTTCGCGTACCACGTCCAGAAGTACCGCGACAGGGCTACAAGGCGAGACGGAGCGGTGGGCGGGGAGCCCATGGACCCGGAGTTGTTCAGGGAGGACTTCGCCACACTGGTCGAGCTCCTACGTGAGGACAGGATCCACCCGGTCGTGGCCGAGCGCCTGCCGCTCGCCGATGCGCGCCACGCGCACGAACTACTGGAGAGCACGGCGGCGAAGGGAAAGCTCGTGCTCGTGCCATAGACAGTGGCGCGCTACCTGCCCATCGCCGAGCACGGGCTGATCGGCGACCTGCATACCGTCGCGCTCGTCGGCACCGATGGGACGATCGACTGGTACTGCTGCCCGCACTTCGACTCGCCGAGCGTATTCGCCGCGATCCTCGACGCCGACCGCGGGGGACGGTTCAGCATCTCGCCCGACTGCGAGGGCTGGAGCTCCAAGCAGCTCTACCTCCCCGACACCAACGTGCTCATCACGCGGTTTCTGATGCCCGACGGGGTGGGGGAGATACAGGACTTCATGCCCCCGTCTTCGGACGGCGAGGCGTCGCACCGACACCGCATCATCCGCCGGGTACTCGCAGTGCGCGGGCAGATGCGCTTCCTGGTCGACGTCGCCCCGCGTTTCGACTACGCGCGGGCGAGCCATGAGGTTGCGCTCGCACCCCACGGCGCACTCTTCCGCTCTCCCGAGCTGGAGCTCAGCCTCTCGACCCGCTGTCCACTCGAGATAGTCGACGGCGACGATGTCCGCGCGCGCATCGCCCTCCGGGCCGGAGAGACGGCCACCTTCGTGCTCGACCGCATCGAGCCCGGCGAGATGCCGGTTCCGTGCTCCGATGCCGAGGTCGCCGCCGAGTTCGATGCCACCGTGGCGTTCTGGCGGCGCTGGCTGCGGCGCTCGCTCTACGGCGGGCGCTGGCGGGAGACGGTGCATCGCTCGGCGCTCACGCTGAAGCTGCTCACTTTCGCGCCCAGCGGCGCAATCGTGGCCGCCCCCACCACCAGCCTGCCGGAGAAGCTCGGCGGCGGACGTAACTGGGACTACCGCTACACGTGGATGCGCGACGCCGCCTTCTCGCTCTACGCGCTGCTCAGGCTCGGGTTCACCGAGGAGGCGGGCGCGTTCATGCAGTGGCTGGAGGGGCGCTTCCGGTCTGCGGCCGACACCGAGTCGGGGCGGCTGCAGGTCATGTACGGCATCGACGGGCGCGAGGACCTGCCCGAGGAGGAGCTCTCCCACCTGGAGGGCTACAGGGGCTCGGCGCCGGTGCGGATCGGCAACAGCGCGGCAACCCAACTGCAGCTCGACATCTACGGCGAGCTGATGGACTCCGTCTATCTCTGCAACAAGTACGGGCTGCCCATCTACCACGATGGCTGGATGGAGCTCACCCGCAACATCGAGTGGCTGATGGACCACTGGGACCAGCCCGACGAGGGGATCTGGGAGACGCGCGGCGGCCGCCGCGACTACACCTACTCGCGTCTGATGAGCTGGGTCGCGGTCGAGCGGGCGGTTCGGATCGCCCGCCAGCGCGGCCTGCCCGCTGACATTCCGCGCTGGACGGCGGTCCGCGACCGCATCTACGAACAGATCATGAAGCGCGGCTGGCACAGCGGTCGACGGGCGTTCGTCCAGCACTACGACACCGACATGCTCGACGCCTCCCTGCTGCTCATGCCGCTGTGCAAGTTCATTGCGCCCACCGACCCACGCTGGATCTCCACGCTCGACGCCATCACCAGGGAGCTGGTGTCGGACAGCCTCGTCTACCGCTACAACGTGGACGCGTCACCCGACGGGCTCGCCGGCGGGGAGGCGACCTTCTCGCTGTGCTCCTTCTGGTGGGTGGAGGCGCTCGCCCGGGCCGGCCGGCTCGACGAAGCGCGCCTGGCCTTCGAGAAGATGCTCACCTATGCGAACCACGTCGGCCTGTACTCGGAGGAGATCGGGCCGACGGGGGAGCAACTCGGCAACTTCCCTCAGGCCTTCACGCACCTGGCGCTGATCAGCGCCGCCTACAACCTCGACCGCCAGCTCGGGTGAGCGCCATGGCCCTCGCCTCGCCGCCACCCCAGACTCTGGTCGTCTTTGGCGCGTCCGGGGATCTGGCACGCCGCAAGCTGCTTCCGGCGCTGTACGACCTGGCCTACGAGGGTCTGCTGCCGGAGCGCTACGCGATCGTCGGCTCGGGCGCAAGCCGCCTCGACGACGCGGACTTCCGCGAGCGGGCCCGCGACGGGGTCGAGGAGTTCTCCCGCCACCGGCTGGATCACGGACGTTGGCAGGCGTTTGCGCGAGGCCTGTCCTACGTCTCCGCACCGCTCGACGACCCGGACGCCGCGGTCGCGCTCTGGGAGCGCCTCGTGGCGCTCGACGCCGAGCTTGGCGCGGGAGGTCGGCGGCTGTTCTATTGCGCTACGCCTCCCTCGGCCTTCCCGACGATCGTCCGGCGGATCGGCGAGGCGCGCCTGGGCGAGAACACGCGCATCGTGGTCGAGAAGCCGATCGGACATGACCTGGCCAGCGCGCGAGAGCTCGACCGCATCGTGGGCGAGGTCTTCGACGAGTCGCGGGTGTTCCGGATCGACCATTACGTGGGAAAGGAGGCGGTGCAGAACATCCTGGT
>DATIDP010000128.1:0-2841 GCA_035456265.1 Solirubrobacterales bacterium
GGCCCTCGGAGCGCAGGCCCTCGCGGTGGGCGGCCGTGTTGACCTCCAGCCGCTCGACGAGCCTCGGCTGCCCGATCAGCAGATCGAGCGCCACCCGGGCCGCGGCCACGGCCGGGGGGGGTGGCGCGGTGGAGAAGATGAACGGCCGGGCCGAGTTGACCAGGAAGTCCCGCAGCTTGGCCGAGCCGCAGACGTAGGCTCCGTAGCCCCCGAGTGCCTTGCCGAGCGTGCCCACGATCACATCGACCTCGCCCGTCAGACCCGCGGCGGCGACCGAGCCGCGCCCGCGGGGGCCGATACAGCCGGTGGCGTGGGCCTCATCGACCAGCAGGCGACAGCGGTGGCGCCGGGCGAGATCCACGAGTTTCGGAAGCGGCGCGATATCCCCGTCCATCGAGAAGACGCCGTCGGTGACGATCAGCGCACCCCGTCCCGAGGCCTGCCGCAGGCCCCAGTCGAGGTGCTCGGTGTCGCGGTGGCGGTAGACGAAGGTCTCCGCCCCCGCCAGACGGCAGCCGTCGATGAGGCTCGCGTGATTGAGCTCGTCCGAGAAGACGACCTCGTCGCGCCGGGCGAGCGCCGCGATCGTCCCGGTGTTGGCGAGGTAGCCGGAGCCGAACAGGAGCGCGGCCTCGGTTCCCTCGAACTCGGCGAGCCTGGACTCGAGATCGGCGTGGATCGACATCGAGCCCGAGATCAGACGGGAGGCCCCGGCGCTGGTCCCGAGGGCGAGCGCGGCGTCGGCGGCCGCGCGCCGCAGCCGAGGGTGATCCGCCAGCCCGAGGTAGTTGTTCGAGCAGAGCAGCAGGACCGGCTCGCCGTCGAGTAGGACCTGCGGGCCCTGTGGACCATCGATCACGCGCAGTCGCCGGCGCAGCCCGGTCGACTCGAGCTCGGCGAGGCGCTCCTCGATGTCGAGCACTAGTCGCCCCAGCCGGGGCCGGCCGAGGCTGGGTAAGGGGGCACCTTCCCCTTCTTCTTCACGACCCGCAGCTGGGTGGAGGGGTCCCAGAGGTTCGCGTCGGCCCGGCTGTCGATCAGATCGTCGATCGGGGTGGGGGGGGACTCACCCTCGAGCCAGCCCGCGCGGTTGTCGGGCCGGGGGTTGGCGCCGTTGTCCGGCTGGCGCGCGACGTTCAGGCCGAGCTCCTCGAACATGGCGCGGTCCTCGGCGGGTTCGACGCCGAGCGTGGTGAGGAAGTTGCCCATCATCACCCCGTTCAGGCCGGCCTTCACCGCCAGCGGCTGCAGCTCCTGCAGGTTCTCGACCCGGCCGCCGCAGAGCCGAAAGAGCGCGTCGGGGAGGATGAGCCTGAAGATCGCCACCCACTTGACGACCTCCCAGGGGTCCATCAGCTCCCGCTCGCCGAACTTCGTCCCGGTGCGCGGGTTGAGCAGGTTGATCGGCACCGAGTCCGGGCTGATCTCGGCCAGCTCGAACGCCATCTCGACTCTCTGCCGGGGCGTCTCGCCGAGGTTGAGGATCCCGCCCACGCAGGTCTCGAGCCCCGCCTCCTTGACCGCGTCGATCGTCCTCAGCCGGCCCTCGTACCGGACGGTCGTGGAGACCTCGGGGTAGTAGGAGCGCGCCGCCTCCACGTTGTGGTGGACCCGCTGGATGCCCGCCTCCTTGAGCTGGCGCGCCCTGTCCGCCGACATGTGCCCGATCGAGGCGCAGCGCTTGAGGTTCGTCTGCTCGCAGACGAGCCGGGCTCCCTCGAGGATCTTGGCGAAGTCGCGTTTCGAGAGTCCCTGACCCTGGGTGACCATGCAGAAGCGGTGAGCGCCCGCCGCCTCGGCCGCCTTCGCGTGCTCGAGGATCTGCTCCGGCTCCATCATTGCGTGCATCGGCGTGTCCGCCTCCGCGTAGCGGGACTGCGCGCAGAAGCCGCAGTCCTCCGCGCAGCCGCCCGACTTGGCGTTCACCAGCGAGCACATGTCGGTCGAGTCGCCGAAGCGCTCGCGTCGGACCTCCCAGGCACGCTCGACCAAAGCGCCGATCTCGTCGTGGTCGGTAAGGGCACCGAGCTCGAGCGCCTCGTCGAAGCCGATCAGCGGCGGCACGCCGCCAAATCTATGAACGCGCCCGGACGCTTAAGGCGTGCCTAGTCCCAGCTGAAGTCCTGGACGATCTCCGCGTCGCCCTTGGCGCGCGGGCTGAAGGCGAGGATCTCCAGGCCGTCGTCGTCGGCCTCGAAGGCGCGGGTGACCGACGGCGCAACGCGGATCGCGTCGAGCTCCGCGACCTCCTTCACCTCGTCGTCCAGCTTCACCCGGCCCGAGCCGGAGATCACCACATAGATCTCCTCCGCCTCGTTGTGGCGGTGCGCGAAGGCGTGACGCTTGCCGGGCTTCACCTTCTGGAGGGAGATCCCACTCTGCTCGGCATCCAGGTCGCCGTGCGCAAAGCGGGCCTCCTGATTCTCGCCGAGGCCCTGGCTCGCCGCCATGTCCTCTACTTCCCTGAGGTTCTTGATCGTGTAGTCCATGTCCGGGAACCTACCCGGCGATGCAGGGACTACTCGCCGCGGCCGTCACCGGCCTCCTGCTCTCGGGGGGCGGCGACCGTAGCGCCGTCCCGATCAGCAATCCGCTCGCGCTGAGCGACGATGAGATGGCCGGAGCCCGGGTCGTCACGGGCTTTCCCGGCCGCGAGCCACCGGCCGGTCTC
The DNA here is from genome assembly GCA_035456265.1 of Solirubrobacterales bacterium. Lineage (GTDB taxonomy): Bacteria > Actinomycetota > Thermoleophilia > Solirubrobacterales > 70-9 > DASUPK01. Next base: position 2,672 of record DATIDP010000128.1, read on the forward strand.
CGCCGGATGATCTCCGCCGGCCAGGTCTCCGGAGTGATCCTCTTCGACGGGAACGTCGGGGGTCGCAGCTCCGTCCGCCGAATCGCGTCGGAGCTCCAGGCGATTCCCCGCCCAGCGGCGAGCCCTCCCCTGCTGATCACGGTCGACCAGGAGGGTGGGCTCGTCCGGCG
>DATIDP010000129.1:0-4000 GCA_035456265.1 Solirubrobacterales bacterium
AGCTGAACGCGGAGCGCGAGCGCGACGTCCAGTTCAAGGAGGGGCTGCCCGGGGCCGAGAAGGAGATCCAGCTGGAGCCCCGGGACGCTCCCAAGAGACCTCGAACGGTCTGATCCTCAGCGCAGGGCGCTGCGGAGCGCCTCGTCGAGCTCCGGATGCCGGAACTCGTACCCCAGGTCAAGGGCGCGCCTGGGCATCACCCGTGCCCCGCCGGCGACCGCGTCGGCCAGCTCGCCGCCCCGCAGGGCGGCCACCGCGAACCTCGGCACCGGCATGAGAGCAGGACGCTGGAGCGCACGGCCGAGGGCCTTGGAGAACTCCCGGTTCGTCGCCGGGTTCGGCGCGGTCGCGTTGATGACGCCCCAGACCCGCTGGTCGTCCAGGGCCCAGAGGAAGAGCCCGACCACGTCCTCGATGTGGATCCACGACATGTACTGGTCGCCGCCGGCGATCGGGCCTCCGACGCCGAGCTTGAACGGCAGCAGCAGCTGCTTGAGCAGCCCACCGTCCTTCGAGAGCACCAGGCCGGTCCGGAAGATCACGACGCGGTCGAAGGTCCCCTCGGCCTCCCGCTCCGCCGCCTCCCAGTCGATCGGGACCTCGGCCGTGAAGCCCTCGCCCGGCTGGGACTCCTCATCCACGACCTCGTCCCCGCGGTCGCCGTAGTAGCCGATCGCCGATTGACCGACGAACACGCTGGGCTCGGTCGGGGACGCCTCGACACCCTCGAGGAGGTTGCGGGTGCCGATGATGCGGCTCTCGCGGATGCGCACCTTGGCCTGGTCGGTGAGCCGCTGGTTGATCTCCTCGCCGATCAGGTTGACGACGCCGTCGAGGCCCTCGAGCGCAGCGGGCGGCGGCGGCTCGGCGGTTGCCCGCCAGGCGTGCCAGGTGACCCTCGGGTTCTTCGGTCGCGCCGTTTCCGGGTTGCGGGTGAGTCCGACCACCTCGTCGCCACGCGCGAGCAGGCCGTCGCAGATGGCAGATCCGAGCAGCCCGGAGGCTCCCGTAACGAGAACGCGCATGGGCGCCTGATGCTAATGGTGCCTAGGGCTGGTTCACGTCCTCATAGGCCCGGAATGCGGGCTTCTTCGTGAGCCCGTCGCTCGTCATCAGCCCCCAGTGCGCCGCGATCGCGCCGCCGGCCTGATCGAGGAGGCTGAACCAGCCGAGGCCCTCGACCTGCGGGACCTCCGCGGCGGCCTCGTAGCCGGCGGTCAGCCATCTCGCCTGCGAGGGCTGGCTGACGAAGGCCCTGAAGATCGTCGAGGTGTGATCCGACTGGACCGTGAACTCCGACAGCCAGAGTCGCGGGCGCTCCCCGCGCGATCGGTAAGCCCGGTCGACCTCGTCGGCGAGCGTGTCCAGATCGCTGAGGTCACGCCAGCCGCCGCGATAGGGCGGCTTGCGGATGTCGGGAAAGCGGAACGGATACGGGTTGTGGCCGTACCAATCGAGCCGTGGGGGCTCGCCCGACGGCAACCGCATCCACTGGATGAACTGCTCGGGCCTGACCTCGCCACCGGTGAAGGTGTCGCCCCCGATCACGACGTTGTCGCCCGAGACGGCCTTGAGCGCGCCGTAGGCGGCGTCCAGCAGCGGCGCGTAGCGGCGCGGCGCGACCGGGCTGTCGGGGCGGTTCGGGAGGAACCGGTCCGCCCGGTTCGGCTCCCCCCAGATCATCCAGCGGTGGACGCTCGGGTAGCGGCGGGAGGCGGCGGTCAGGAACGCGGCGAAGTCGGCGGGTCGCGGGGCCCAGAGCGGGCCACGGCCGCCGTTCGCCCACGGCGGGCTGTGGGTGACGAGCACCGCGACGTCGATTCCCTCCTCCTTCGCCCGTGAGATCGCATAGTCGAGGTCGGCGGGCCACCGATAGGCGGGATCGGAGGGGTCCTCGGGCGAGGCTGGCCGGGTGGGAGCGGCGCTCGGCCAGCGCAGCTGGATTTGGAAGACGTCGACGCCGAGCTCCTCGTAGGTGGGGAACGCCGAGGCCCCGTCTGGAAGCCTGGTCGGCCCCCAGATCAGCTTCTGGACGCCGGATCCGCCCGACCCGCCGCCGCAGCCGCTGAGAGCGGCCGCCGCGAGCCCGATCAGGGCCGAGCCGAGCGTTCGGCGTAGCCGGTGATTCCCGCTACCTGGCAACCGACAAGGCCGCGTCCTGCGTCGGCTTCGGCGATCCGTCCGAGAACCCCAGGACCTCATCCCAGAGCGGCATGATCCTCTCCAGGCTCCAGCGGTCTGCGAACTCCGCCGAGCGTTGCTGCTCCGCCTCGAACCGGCGGGTCTTGACCAGCCGGAGGATGGATGCCGCGGCCTCGTCGGGGGAGTCGTGGATCCAGGCCGCGTCGTACTGCTCGCGCGCGCCGGGCCGATCGAGGATGACTGGCACGCACCCGGACGCCATGCCCTCCGCCAGGGCAACCTGATGGCCCTCCCAGTCGCTGGTCGAGAGGATGACCCCGACCTTGCGCAGGAACGCCGGGATGTTGGGCCCGTGCTCTTCGAAGCTGACGGCGCCGCGCAGCAGGGGGGCGGAATCGATCCGCCGGTAGGCCTCCTGGAACATGCGCCGCTCGTCGTCACGCTGGCGCATCCAGGGGAAGGCCCAGGGCGGTTGACCCTTGACGAGCAGGCGGAACCTTCGGTCGCGGGCGCGCAGGAGCTCGAGGATGTCGAGTGCACGATCGATTCGCTTGAGCGCGGGCACGAAACCGATCATGCCCAGGTTGAAGGCGCTCTCCGGGAGCTTCTCCCGGCGAAGCGCCCGCACATCGACCGCGTTGGGGACGAGCCGGAGCTTCTCCCGCGGCCAGCCGTAGCGGTCCGCGGCCTCCTCGAGCAGGTGCGGGCCCACGAAGACGACGCGGTTGACCCTGTCGATGTCGACCGCGGCCGGGTAGTCGGTGGTCCTCTCGACGCGGTGAAAGCGAATCGCGAGGCGCTGGTCGTCCCGGACGTTCTCGCTGTACCAGACCGCGTTGCCGAGGCACCACTCGCAGAGGATGGCGTCGGCCCAGTGGAGCAACTCCTCGCTCTCCTCGAGGTGGTGCTCGTTGTGGCCGGTCCAGTTGTCCTCCCTGACAGCGGCGCCCATCAGCCTGGCTCGGTCCGGGATCCGGGAGAGGAACTTGAAGTCGTGGCCCGCGATCACCAGCCGGTGCCTCTCCTCACCCGCAGTGAGCCGGAACTGCGACGTGGGACGTGACAGGTAGGGCTCGAGGTTCGCGGCGACGCGCTCGAAGGTGAAGACCTCAGCCGCGGCGCGGCAGCGCTCGGCAGCGTGCTGCCGGATCTCCGGGTCGTCCCAGACCCGCCGAAGCGCGGCGAGGGTCTCGTCGGCGCTGGTGGCGTACAGCGGGTAGTCGGCACCAAGCAGCTCCTCGTAGAGCGGGGTCCGGTTGAGCACCACGGCGCAGCCAGCCGCGCCGTACTCGAGCACCTTGGTGGAGAGCTCCTTGCTGCGCGACATCATCGGGTGTCGAACCGAGAGCGCTACGTCGGCCTCGCGAAGCAGCTCGGCGACCTGCTCGCGGCTGACGCCGCCGTGCCAGACGACGTTTTCGGTCTCGGCGAGGGCGGCTTCGGCTCGCGGCTTGAAGCTCGGATCGTCGCGCGGGTTGTGGATTTTGTCCCCGACGAGGTGGAGCTCGGCCTCGGGATGGCTTCGCCTGAGCCGCTTGAACGTCTCAAGCATCTCGATGAAGTTGTATTCGGGCGCGAACTTGCCGGCGTAGATCAGCTTCAGGGGGCGGTCGACCTCCGCCGGGGTCACCGGGTCGGAGGTCGCGGGAGCGGGGATCATCGGCGGCAGCAGCGTGAGCTTCCCGGCGTACTCCGGAGCGGCGGCCTCGGCCAGCGCCAGGATCGCCTCCGTCTGGCAGAGGATGCGGTCGGCGCACGCGGCGACCTGCCGCAGGCGCTCCGCCTCGGCGCCGGGGCGAGACTCGGACAGGTGATAGACCCAGAGTCGTCCCGGGAACGCGGATCGCCGGCATGCCTC
>DATIDP010000130.1:0-3796 GCA_035456265.1 Solirubrobacterales bacterium
CTACGAGACCGCCCGGGAGCGCTGGGCCGACCTCGGCGGAGCCGGCGGCGCGATCGAGATGGCCGCCGAGGCGCAGGAGTTGGAGGTCGCCGGAGCGCCGGCCCGGGTCGGCGCCGCCTAGACCTCGGGCGTCCGGTCCGCCCAGGGCCGCTCGGCCTCGAGCTGCGCGCCGAGCGAGACCAGCGTCGCCTCGTCGTTCGGCCGGGCGATCAGCATCACCGAGCGCGGCAGGCCCGAGTCTGTGAAGCCGGCCGGGATGGTGGCCGCCGGCTGCCCCGTGTAGTTCCAGGCGGCCGCGTAGGGATAGACGTTCGACATGCCGTTGATCGTCCGCAAGGCCCCCTTCCCCCGCCAGCGCCCGATCTCGACCGGGAGCTGCGCGGTGGCCGGAGTGAGCAGGACGTCGTGGTCTCGCCAGAGCTGCTGGATCCGCGCCGACGTCCCCGGCATCCGCTCGCGGACCTTGGCCAGACGGCGATCGCTGAACAGCCTTCCCAGCCGGACGAAGCCCTTGGTCTGGTCCGACAGGCGCTCCGGATGAGGCAGCGACATGGCCTCATCCCGGATGCCGCGGAAGTAGAGGGGGTAGAAGTCGGTCGCCAAGCGGCCGAGCTTGGGCGTCGCCTCGGTCACCTCGTGTCCGAGCGAGCGCAGCAGCTGGATCGTCTCCTCGTAAGCGGCGATCACCTCTCTCGCCTTGGGCACCGGAAGGATCGTCTTGGTCGTGCAGGCGATGCGAAGCTTGCCCGGCGGTGTCTTCGCCGCCTCGACCAGTGGCCGTTCGAACGGCGGCGGTGATTCGAAGTCGCCCCGCTCAGCGCCGCTGACAGCGTCCAGGTAAAGGGCCGTGTCCATCACCGTCCTGCTGACGCAGCCGGACACCGAGAGACCGTGCCAGTGCTCGCGGTCGGGCGAGAGCGAGACCCGGTTGCGCTGCGGCTTCAACCCGAACAGCCCGCAGTAGGCCGCCGGGTAGCGAATCGAGCCGGCCCCGTCGGTGGCATGGGCGATCGCGCTCATGCCCGCTGCGACCGCGACGCCGCTGCCGCCGCTGGAGCCGGCGCAGGTGCGGGAGGGGTCCCAGGGGTTGCGGGTGTCGCCCCAGGTCGGGCTCTCAGTGAAGCCGTAGATCGCGAGCTCGGGGAGGTTGGTCTTGCCGAGGATCACGGCGCCCGCGTCGCGCAGCCGGCGGACGATGAGGCCGTCCTCCCTGGCCGGCTCGCCGTACGCGGCGGTGCCGTGAGTCGTGACCTCGCCCGCGTAGTCGACGTTGTCCTTGATCGCGACCGGAACGCCGAGCAGCGGGGCCTCGTCGCCGGCCGCGAGCCGCTCCTCGGCCCGCTTCGCGTCGGCGCGCGCCTGGTCCCCCAGGACGACCCGGTAGGCGTTCAGCTTCGGATCGATCCCGGAGATGCGCCTGAGGTAGATCTCGACCAGCTCGCTGGGCGAGATCTCCTTGACTCGGACCATCTCGGCGATCCGGGCGGCTCCGGCGAAGGCGACCTCGTCCCCGGTCGCGGGCATCACGCTCACAACCGCCATCCTTCCGCATCGAGGACCTCCTCGGCAGCCCGGTCGCCGGAGCGGACGGCCCCCTCCATGTATCCGCACCAGGCGGTCGCAGTCTCGGCGCCCGCCCAGTGGATGCGGCCCGCCGGCTGGCGCAGTGCCTCGCCGTAGTGCGCGAGCGCTCCTGGAGCGAACGAGCAGACCGGCCCGCCCCGACTCCACTCCTCCTCCGCCCAAGCGGTCTCGAGATAGATGCCGGGCTTGGCGGCCTGCTCGCCGAACAGCCGCTCGAAGCACTCGAGCACGACTCGCCTGCGCTCGGCCTCGGAGCGGCGGGCGTGGCGGATCGCCTCCGCGCCGGCGATGAAGCCGAGCAGCACGCCGGGAGAACCGTCGGGCGGCGAGTTGTCGAAGGTCGTGGTCACCGGACCGCCGTCGCTCACCGCCTGCCCGCTCAGGCCCGCCTCGCGCCAGAACGGCTCCGGGTAGACGGCGGCGCACTTCGTCAGCGCGCCGTGCGCCATCCGCTGCGTCAGCTGATCGCGACGGCCGCCCAGCGACGGCGCGAAGGAGATCCGCGCCGCGAGCGGCGGCGGCACCGCGACGATCACCCGGTGGGCCCGAGCACCGAGCCCATCCGCCTCGACGTCGAGACCGCCCCCGTCCTGGGCGATGCGCCGAACCGGTGCGGAGAGGACCACTACGTCGCCGAGCTCCTCGGCGAGGCGCTGCGAGATCAGCTGGGAGCCACCCACGAAGCGATCCTGCTGCGCGCCGCCCTCGACGTCGATCAGCGCGTCGAAGCTCCCGGCCGAAGCAACGTACGAGAGCATCCAGAGCGCCGAGAGCTCGGCGGTTCCGGTGCCCATCACCGTCCCGATGGCGATCTCGAGCAGGCTGCGCGCCCTCTTCGTGCGGGCCGCCTTCCGGACCCAGCTGTTGAGAGTCAGCGAGTCGAGATGATCCGCCTTCGGCGCCGTCCACGGCGCCTCCGGAGGCACTCGCCGGGCGGCGCGTCGCACCTTCCGCCGGGCGCGCTCGACGTCGAGCAGGACGTGCGGCGCGAGGCGCGGGATCGTGCCCTTGTAGCGGCGAAGCTTGCCCCGGAGCTCCAACAGATTGCGCCCCTCATGATGGGTCGGGAAGGTCTCGACGCGGAGCTCGCTCGCCAGGGCGAGCAGCCGTTCCTGTGTGGGGCCGACCCACTGTCCGCCCATCTCGGTCACCCTGCCCGCCCCGATCGAGGCGTTCACGGTCCGGCCGCCGACGCGGTCCCGCGCCTCGACGACGAGCACGCTCCGGCCAGCGGCGACCAGCTGACGAGCCGCTACGAGGCCCGCCAGGCCGGCCCCCACGACGATGACGTCTGCCTCACGTCGTCCGGGCGTGCTGGGCACTCGGGGGACGCTATCGGCCTAGCCGCACACGACGAGCTTCGCGATCTGTCCGGAGGTGCCGCCGCCGGAGCTGGGCGGGGTGGAGCCCCAGGGGAGCCGGCTGGAGAGCTGCTGCGCCGCGCGCGCCTGGTCGAGCCCGGCGCTCATCCTTATCCCATCTCCCCGGCGGCAGCCTAACCCTCCCGGCCGACGCCGGCCCCCCGACAGTTTCGAGGAGTCCTACCCCTTCTTGCACTTCCCCTTGGCCTTGCACGGTCGCGGTCCGGCTCTCCACAGCTCCCTGCCATGCCTGCCGTCCTTGGCGGTGAAGAAGAGGGTGCCGCCGACCGCGGTGAGGTTCCCGGGGTCGCTGGTGGCACTGCCGCGGCGAATGTCCCTAACGATGGTCGTCCCGCGCCGGGTGCCATTGCTTCGCCAGACCTCGCCGCCGTGCCTCTTATCCGACCCCACGAAGTAGAGCATGCCTTTGGCGGCAGTCAGCGACCCGCCCAAGCCGCCGCCGGGCGGTCTTCCCTTGACGAGGGTCGTTCCTTGCGGGGTGCCGTCGCTTCGCCACAGTCCTCCCCCGCCGCTGAAGTAGATGAACCTCCCCTTGGCGACGATGAGGCCGACGAACGGGACCTGCTTGACAAGGGTGGTGCCGGCCTCCGTGCCGTCGCTTCGCCACAGCTCATTTGGGATGGGACCGGGTCCGAGGGATGCTGTGAAGTAGAGGGTGCCGCCCGTTGACGTGGGTTGGAGGTAGAGGGAGCTCCCGGGGCCGAAGTCCTTGACCATCGTCGTGCCGGACTCGGTGCCGTCGCTTCGCCAGAGCGCGCTGCCTTGGAAGTTGGCGTCGCCGGCGCTGAAGTAGAGGGTCCCGTTGAAGTCGGTGAGTCCCAAGGTGTTGA
>DATIDP010000131.1:0-2117 GCA_035456265.1 Solirubrobacterales bacterium
GCCGGGCACGCGCGCGTCCGTCGATCAGTGCGAGGTCAGGATCGAGCGGCAGGCCTGAATCGCCCCGCCGGCGCCGGGCACGGCTGATCTAGCCTGCCCGGGGTGGAGTGGCGCGAGCACGACGAGGTCCGCTGGCTCGAGGCCGAGCTGCCGGGTGCCCGGGCGGCGTTCTCGACCCGTCTCGGCGGTGTCAGCCAGGCGCCCTACGAGGCTCTCAACGTCGGCATCCTCACCGGGGACGACCCCGACAGGGTCGGCGAGAACCGCCGCCGGCTGGCCGGCTCACTCGGCCGAGACCCCGAGGGGGTGCTGATGGCGCGTCAGGCGCACGGGACCAGGGTGCGCCGGGCCGAGCGACCGCAGGAGCCCCGGGTATATGCCGACGTGGTGAAGAGCCCGGAGGACTTCGATGGCCAGGCGACCTCCGGCCCCGAACTCACGCCGCTCGTGATCGTCGCCGACTGCCTGCCCGTGGCGATGGCCGGTCCGGGTGGCGTCGCGATGGCCCACTGCGGCTGGCGCGGGCTCGCCGGCGGCATCGTCGGCGCGGCCGCGAGGGAGGTCGACGCCGAGGCTGCCGCCATCGGTCCCGGGATCGGGCCCTGCTGCTACGAGGTGGGGGAGGAGGTGCTGGCGGCGTTCGAGGATCTCGACGGGGTCGCCCGAGGGCGCATGCTCGATCTCACCGCGGTCGCCACGGCGTTGCTCGAGCGCGCGGGTGTCGCCGGGATCGAATCCTCGGGGCTCTGCACGAGTTGCAACCCCGAGCTCTTCTACTCGCACAGGCGCGACGGCGAGCGCACCGGTCGCCAGGCCGGGCTGGTCTGGAGGAGTAGCGATGGTTGAGCCCGTCACGGACCTCGATGCGGCGCGGGTCCGCTCGAATCTCGACGAAATCCGGGCGCACGCGGGGCCCGACGTCGAGATCCTCGCGGCGACCAAGTACGTGCGCCCGGAGGACATGGGGGCGCTCGCCGAGGCCGGGGTCGAACTCGTCGGCGAGAACCGGCTCCAGGACCTGGAGGCGAAGCAGGAGCGCTGGGGGGGGAGGTTCACCTGGGACTTCATCGGCAATCTCCAGAGCCGGAAGGTGAAGCGGATCCTGCCGCTCGTCCGGCTGATCCATTCGGTGGCCTCGGACTCCGTGCTCGATCAGCTCGCGAAGCACGGGGGCGACGACACCGAGGTGCTGGTGGAGGTCAACCTCTCCGGCGAGAAGGAAAAGGGCGGCGTCGACCCCGCGGCGCTCGACGGCTTCATCGAGCGCTGTCCCGTCGGGGTCTCGGGACTGATGACGATGCCCCCGTTCACCGAGGATCCCAGGGAATCCCGGCCCTACTTCGCGCGGTTGGCGGAGCTGGCGGGCGAACGGGGGCTGGAGCGGCTCTCGATGGGAACGAGCCAGGACTGGCGGGTCGCCGTGGAGGAGGGGGCGACGATCATCCGCCTGGGCTCGCTTCTCTGGGCCTGAACCGCCCCCGGCGGCCCCGCAGGGTTCATAATCGGGAGACATCAGGCGGCAGGAATAACCTGCGTCAAGCCGAATCTGAGCCTGACATGGCGATCAGGGACACATGGAGACGCGCGCTCGAGTACTTCGGCCTCGTCGAGGGCGACTACATCGAGGAGGGCGAGTACTACGACGAGGGCGACACCGGGACCGAGAGGGCCATCGACGACACGGCCGTCGCGCCGCGTGAGCCGGTGAGCTCATCCTCCCGCCGTCGCGGCCGGGAAGACGACATCGACGACATCTTCGGCGACGAGGAGCCCGCGCCACGGCGAAGCCGGGCCCGCGCGGTGGACGACACCGCTGAGGAGCCCAGGCCTCGACGCGGGCGCCGGCGTGCGCCCGCCGGAAACGGCGGCGGCGTGTCTTCCATGCACGTCGTCACGCCCCGGAGCTTCAACGACGCCCAGCAGGTGGCTGACGAGTTCAAGCGCTCGAAGCCCGTGATCATCAACCTGCAGTCGACCGACCGCGAGCTCTCGAAGCGGCTGATCGACTTCTCGTCGGGCATGACCTACGCGCTCGGTGGCGGCATGCAGCGGATCGCGCAGGGCATCTTCCTGCTCACCCCCGAGAACGTCGAGGTCTCCGCCGAGGAGAAGGCCCG
>DATIDP010000132.1:0-17084 GCA_035456265.1 Solirubrobacterales bacterium
AGACCGGCGCGATGTTGGAGTACCAGGGCCAGTGGGTGAGGTTGCTGTGGCAGTCCATGCAGGCATCGCTCATGAGCTGCTCAGTGCGTGGGCGATCCCAGGCGATTTGGCGATCGACGGGTGGGTTCGTGTGATCGCGACCGTAGGGAACGAGCTGAATCAGGAGCAGCACAGCGATCAGACCCAGCCCCAGCCACCTCAGCACCGAGCGCATGGCGGAATAGCTGGCGCTGCTAGTTGGGTTGACGGGCTGGCATCAGGGCCCGCTCAACGAGAACGGCAGGAAGACGATCCCGATGATGAACATCACCAAGTGACCCTTGCGGATGGAAATGATGCCCCAGCTGATGGCCATTGGGCGATCCCTCCTCTACATTTTCCTGCGACACCGTCATTGGGCGATCCCTCCTCTACGTTTTCCTGCGACACCGTCCGCCCAGTATCTCGCGTGTACGTTCGCTCACCATGCTGATCCGACCCTTCATCACCGAGCCCGCCCACGCCGAGACAGCGCCTCTTTGATGCGGGCCGCCGGTATCAGCGAGTTCGGCGGTGCCGTCGGGCGGATCGACCTCCCAGATCCGCGCCCCCTCGCGGACGACGAGGTCCTGATCGAAACCCGGGCCGCGGGCGTCGGCAACTGGGAGGAGTTCGTCCGGACGGGCGAGTGGGACGTCGGCCGCGCCCCTCCGATGGCGCTCGGCGTCGAGGCCGCCGGGACCATCACGGCGATCGGAGATTCCGTCGAGGACTGGGAGCCGGGCGACGAGGTGCTCAGCCACCCCCTCCCGCTGCGGGATCAGGGAACCTGGGCGCCCTTGCTGATCGCCTCGGCGACGGTGCTCGCGCGAAAGCCTCGCGCCCTCTCGTGGGAGGCCGCTGCAGCGTTCCCCGTTCCGGCCCTGACCGCCACGCAGGTGATCGACGGAGCCCTGGCGGTGCGCCCTGACGACCTGGTCCTCGTCAATGGTGGGGGCGGGGTGACCGGCACGACGCTCGTCGGCCTGGCCGCGGCGCGCGGCGCCGAGGTGATCGCGACCGCGGGACCGGCCAGCCATGAGCGCCTGCGCCGGCTGGGAGCGGCCCACGTGCTCGACTATCACGACCCCGACTGGCCGGAGCAGGCGCGCGCCATCGGAGGCGGCGTGACCGCCGTCGCGAACGCAGCGCTCAACGGCTCAGCCGAGGCGATCGGCACGGTGCGCGACGGCGGTCGGCTTGCGACGATCACCCAGGACCCACCGGACGAGCGGCGGGGCATCGAGATCTCGTCGGTGATCGTGGAGCCCGACGGCCGCGCGCTCGGCGAGCTCGCCGAGCTGCTCGCGGCCGGAAAGCTCGAGGTCTCGGTCGCGGCGACGTTCCCGCTCGAGGAGGCCGCCGCGGCCTTCGCGGCAGGAACGGGGGGCGGCGCCGGCGGAGCGGTCGTGCTTCGCCCCTGACGGGGGCGAGGATCTAGCCCGCCAGGAATTGAGTGGCAACCCCACCGGGACGCTGCGGACGCCCTGCCCCGCAGCTGACGCGAAGGAGTCGGGGCGACTGGATTTGAGCCAGCGACCTTTCGGGCCCCCGCCGATGTCGCTTGGCGTCCATTGTGTCCACGGGCGTCCACTGCGTCCCCTGCGTCAACTTCCGTGGACGTTCTCGACAGATAGGACGTCGCATCGGGTACCAATCCGGTACCACGAGCGCTCTCTCGACAGGCTGCTGCTTGCAGGGAAAGCGGTGCGCCTCAGGCCGGGCCCGGCATCGCGCCCTCGGCAAGCTTGATCCGGGTCCAGACGTTCATGTTGACGACGACGGCGACGATCTCGAGGATCTCCTCCGAGCTGAAGTGCTCGGCGAGCCCGTCGTGGAAGCGCTGGAACGCCGTGTCCCGGTCGGTGTCGGCGACGCGGGTGAGCGCCTCGGCGTAGCGGAGCGCCGCCTGTTCGGCCTCCGAATGAAGCTCGGTCTCCCACCACCCAGTCAGGGTGTCGATCTTGGCGCGGGGGATGCCAGCCTCGCGAGCTGCCTCGTAGTGCAGGTTGAGGCAGTAGGTGCAGTTGTTGAGCTGCGCAACCCGCAGCCGCAGGAGCTCGGCGAGGCCGCGGTCGATCCGCAGGTCGGCCGTATACCCGAACGCATCCGCGCCCATCCGGGCAATGGCGATCAGCGCCTCGTTCTCGCTCGCGTCGAGTCGGCGGTTCACCACCTGGACATCGTCAGCCATCTTGCTTTCCTTTCGGTGGGTTGGTGACGGTATGAGCACGGGGTGAGGTTCCAGGATCTCGACGGCTTCCGGGTCGTCCTCGTGTCCGGGCGCTTGGAGAACCAGTCGCCACGCTGATCGCGGTCGGCGGCCTGATGCGCTGAAAGTCGATCGCCATTCACATCACCCCTACCTTGGGATCAGCTGACTGCATTGCCCCTCTGACGCGCGCCGAAGCGCGCGATAGAGCGGCTCGAGCCTCATCGGTATCGGGTCAGCGGGACCTGTGCTGCGATCCCTCTCAGCCGGCGGCCAGCCCAGCCACGGTCTCCGGCACTCCTTCGAAGGCGCCGACCGCGGTCAGTCCCCCGTCTTGGCCCACGCTCCAGCCGAAGATTCTCTGCGCGTCTGCGTCGATCGCGTACAGGTAGCGTCCGTCGCCTGAGATGGCCTCGTCGCGAAGGCCCTTCTCACCTTCGCGGGTCGAGGCGGCCACCGGATCGCGCAGCTCGAGGCTTCCGTCGCCGGCGATCTCATAGCTCGACACGGTGCAGTCGCCGAAGTTGGTGACATAGGCGTACTGGCCGTCCTTGGTCACCGCGGCCCAGCAGACTTCACTGCGGGTGTCGCCAACCGAGCCGCTCACCGGGGTGAGCTGACCCCCGCCGGCAACGGCATACGAGGAAGCAGCCGCCGCGCCGGCGGCGCCGCCGAACGCCTCGGTGACGATCAGCGAGCCCTCCGGCGTGAAGTCGAAGCCGTATGGCGTCTGGCCCGAGGACTTGATCGTGGTCGGGCCGTCCGCGTAGCCGCCCTCGTCGACCGTATAGCTGCTGATGCTGTTCGTCCCTCGCTCGGTCACGATCACCGCCGCCCCGTCGACGCTGAACGAGACCTGAGCCGGGTCCGCGTCGTCGGCGCTCAGCTGTCGCGTCGAGTCCTCAAGTGGAGTCAGCTTTCCATTCGCGAGGTTGAAGCCAGCGATGCACGGCGTGCCGTTGTTGAGAACGTAGACGAGCTCGCCGCTGACGGCGACGCTGGTCGGCTTGCTGCCGCCCGAATCGACGCGATCCTCGAGGCGCAGGCCGTCCGATTCGATCGCGAACAGCGACAGCTCGTCGCTGCCGGAGTTCGCGACCAGCAGCCACCGGCCGTCATCACTGATCACGATCGAGTTCTGGGAGGGCAGGTGGGGCTCTCCCGTTCCGCGACCACCTGTGCTGTAGCGGCCGAGCGGGGCCAGCTGGCCGTCCTCCGAGCGGCTGAAGGCGACGATTTCATTGTCGGAGGCGTCATTCGTCTGGACATAGATGGCGGGGGTCATCACATTTCTCCATTGCTCGAGAGTCGGACAGACTTGTGTCGGCCGAAGAGCGCACGCGTTACGCGCGGTTGGGGATTCATCGGGCCTGAAGGTCGACTCTATCGCTCCCGTGCGTCACCGCACGACCCTCCCTTACCCACGTTCTCCCGCGCGGAGCCGCGCCTCCAATGCGCGAATTGGAGCACTGGCACCTGGCTTGCTTCCTTCTACGACACCCCTGTGTCAACTTCGACAACGCAGCGTGCCCCGATTCCAGTCAGCTCAAGGCGGACTGCGATCCCAACACGCCGGAGGCACGCGAGGCATGGGAGGCCAGTCAAGTTGCGACGCCGGCCTAGGGGTCAGGCGGCCGACCGAGAACCGGCCCCCGCGAGGGCCACGCCACTCGCCATCGCGCCTTTGAGCGCCAGCTCCCTGACCCAATCGGCCGCACTCCATCGCCAGGGCGGCTCGACGAGCCCGAGCCCACCGTCCACGACCGTGCCGCTGAGGAGCGCTACCACCCACGCGCCGCCAAAGCGCCTGGCCCGTCCGCCATCGAAGGCGCTCAGGATGACTGCGGCCGCGAATGGCAGCGTCGACTGGGCGGCGTAGCTGACGGCGTTTCGCGCGGCCCCCCGGCGCGGCTCCCACCCAGTCAGGTTTCTCACCAGCTCGATCGGAGCGTCGCTTGGCTGCCGCTTGGTGACCGCGATGTCAATTCGCTGCGCGGCGGCCAACACCAAGGCGCCGGCGGCACCGGCTCTGACCACATCGGAGTCGGAGATCTGCATTTCTATGGTCCTTTCGGGATGGTGGTCGGTGCCGTCCGCGAGAATTCCGCGGCTCAGCTGAACTTGGTCCTTGGGCGGTCCTGCAGGACCCCGTCGACGTAGACCAAAAGGGGTCCGGCGGTGTCAGCGACCGGCTCGGCGCCGAGATACGCGCGTACGCGCTTCGCGCCGGTCTTTACCCGGCCTCGGGGTTTCGCGGTCTGTGTCTGGGTGGCGCTCATACCCATGCTCTTGTGTGGCATCGCGATAAAGTGGACTGTGTAGTCCACTCAGCCTCGGGAGCGTTACACCCCGGGGGGTTTGGTGCTCGCTCTGCTGCGCGGCGTGGGCCCGCAGATGCTCGTAGGCGGCTAATGAATGAGTTGGCGCAGGACTGCCGGGTGGGTCGCGCCGAACCCCTCGAAGCCGCCCGGCTGCGGGAGTGGGCCGCTCACTTCACATCTCTTGTGGACTCTGTGTGCGCCAGGGATCGGGAATCCCGCGCGCGCGCCGACTCGTAAGTCACTAGCGAGCTTCGATCACATGGGTGATGACGCTGTAGCGTCGCCCTCGGGTAAACCGACGACTCAATCCAAGACTAAGGAGCTGCTGATGGCCGAGACCGTGACGAAGGGTTTGCTTGTCCGCATCGAGGCAGAGCCCGGCAAGGAGAGTGACGTCGAGGACTTCCTTAATCAGGGAAAGTCGCTCGTCGAAGAGGAGCCGGAGACAACCGCGTGGTTCGCCATCCGTTTGGGCGAGTCGACGTATGGCATCTTCGACGTGTTCCCGGACGAGGACGGCCGCAATGCCCATCTCGGCGGCGAGGTCGCGAAGGCGCTCGCGCAGAACGCCGGCGAGCTCTACTCCGATCCGCAGATCGAGAAGCTCGACGTGATCACGTCGAAGCTGCCGGGCTAGAAAGATTGCGATCTTGCGCCCGGCGCCAGGCTCGGCCGAGAGGACCAGTCCGTAGGACTATCGCGCGGCGCGGCGATCCGAGTGCCGCCGCCAAGCCAGGAGCAGTGCACCCCGGCCACCTCGATGATCCCGATCAGGTTGACGAAGGCGTCGGGAAAGGGAAGGCGGTAAGTCCGAAACGAGTCAACCTCGACACCGTGGTTTGCGAACTTGGCACCCCGAAGCCGAGATAGATCAGGCCGGCACGCCGGCAGTTTCACTTCGATGAAGCGATCAGCGGACCGCCTTACCGCTCGAGCGGACCACGTACCAGTAGCCGCCAAACTCGAAGACCGCCTGACAAAGGACCTGCCCCGGGGCCCGGTCGCCCACGTAGTAATAAAGCGGGTGGCCACGGTAGGTGGCCTGGAGCCTGCCGGCTCTGCGGGTCGTCCCGATCAGGGAGGCGTTCGCGCCGGGGGCCGCGCGCGGCTTGCGCTTCACGATCCACGGTGGCCAGGCCGCAGCACAGTCGCCTGAGCAGGTGCTCGCCTTCCCGGTGTCTGCGGTGAACAGATACAGAGCGCGTCCGCGACCGTCGGCCAAGATCCGGCCGTAGTCGGAGCCGACGATCTTCAGCGTTGGCCCCTTGTTCGCGCCGGCCGCGGGAGGCTGCGCCGGTGTTGGCGCCGCCTCTGCCGGGGTGTCGCCACTGGATGCGGAACCGCCGCAGCCGGCGACAACGGCGATGACCAGCACGGCTCCGAGGGTCAACGTGAGCTTGGACATGGTCGTCCGGTCTCGCCCGCCGCGGCTGCGTTACTCCTATGCCTCGTCCGCGACGGCTCCGGAGAAGGCCCGCTCGAAGCCCTTGGGGTCGGCCCACCAGAGCTCCGACATCGCGGCCGAGTTGGGGTCGGGGAAGATGTCATCCTCGTCGGCTTCGACGCCGTCGAGCAAGCGGGCCGCGACCTCGGCGGGCGGCGTCTTCGGCGAATCCACGCCGGCGAGCATGTCGGTGTCGATGCCGCCGGGATAGACGCCGTGCACCCTTATCCCCATCGCCGCGAGGATCGGGCGGAGCGCCTGGGTGAGCGAGTGCGCGGCTGCCTTCGATGCCGAGTAGCCCGTCATCGGTGGCGTGCTCGCCAGGCTGAGCAGGGAGAGCACGTTGACGATCTGGCCACCCCCAT
Organism: Solirubrobacterales bacterium; assembly: GCA_035456265.1. Taxonomy (GTDB): domain Bacteria; phylum Actinomycetota; class Thermoleophilia; order Solirubrobacterales; family 70-9; genus DASUPK01. The sequence continues at coordinate 6,361 of DATIDP010000132.1, forward strand.
TGGCTTCGATCACCGGGACGAATGCCTCGATCGTTGCGTAGGTGCCGAGGTAGTTGACCGCCATCTCACGGTGCATGTCCTCGGGGTCTGCATCCAGCGGCCCGGCGAACGCCGCTGTCGAGGCGTTGTTGATCAGCAGCGTGACATCGCCCGCATCACGCGCGGCAGCCATCACGCTCTCGCGATCGAGCAGGTCGAAGGCCACAGGGACGATGCGCTCGTCGTCGCGGACCTGCGCCGTGTCGCGCGCCAGGGCGTAGACCTTGGCGGCGCCTCGATCGAGCAACGCGTCAACCAGGTCGCGGCCGAGGCCACGGCTCGCGCCGGTCACCGCGGGGGTTGAGTCGGAGATCTGCATATCGAGGGTCCCTTCGTGATCGGGAGTGCCGTCCGCGGTAGGGCGGCTCAGCTGAACTTGGTTCTCGGGCGGTCCTGCAGGACGCCGTCGACGTAGACGTCGACCTTCTCGTCGTAGAAGGCGATCAACCCGGCGACCTTCTGACTCTCTGGGAGGGAGGTCGGATATGACCAGGCGAGGTCCTCGTGAACCCGGTCACCGATCCTCACGGACCACCACTCGGCGTCGCCCTTGTAGGGGCAGTGAGAGACGGTGTCGGTTCCCTCGAGCAGCTCCAGGTGAACGTGTGTCTTGGGGAAGTAGTACCGGGTCGGCAAGCCGGTCTCGAACAGCAGGCGCGGGCTCGTCGACTCCGCCACCGTGACGCCATCGACCTCGATCCGCACGTGACGCGAGCTCGGCAGGATGTCGACCCGGGTGTAGGGGTCGCGTGGGTGAGTGAAGACCTCCTCGTCCTCCTCGAACCAGGCATCCATCGCGTGCCAGTCAAGGCGGATCGCGTCGCGCAGCTCCTCGATCGGGGAGTCCTCGTACCGGAGCGCCGCGCCGGGCGCTTCCCGGCTGCCCACCCGCACGGTGAAGGTGTGGCCGTCGCCTCGACTGGGCGAATGCACGAGCTCGCCGTCCGCCTCGAGCAATTCCGTCCGGACGTCCTCGACCGGGAAGTAGTAGGTGGGGTAGTAGGGCTTCTCCCAGACCAACAGGGGTCCGGTGGTGTCAGCGACCGGCTCGCCGCCGAGATACGCGCGTACGCGCTTCGCGCCGGTCTCGACCTTTACCCGGCCTCGGGGTTTCGCGGTCTGTGTCTGGGTGGCGCTCATACCCATGCTCCTTTGTGGCATCGCGGATAAAGTGGACTGTGTAGTCCACTCAGCCTCGGGAGCGTTACACCCGGGAGTTGGTGCTCGCTCTACTGCGCGGCGTTGGCGCGCAGATGCTCGTACGCCGCGTCCAAAGCGATGGCGAGTTGGTTCGGGTCACGCCGAGCCTGGGTGAGGATCAGGCCACCCTGGATCGCCGCCAGCGTCGCCGTGGCGAGCTCGTCGGGGTCCGCCCGGCGTGCGAGCTTCCCACGCGCCTTCATCGAGCGCAGCCCCTCGCGGATCTCCCTCTCCCAGCGCTCGAACGAATCAGCAAGCACCTGCCTGCCCTTCTCATCGGATTCTGCCAACTGGCCGACCAGCGAACCGACCGGACATCCACCGCGGGCCCTCCGCTTCACCTGTAGCTCCACCAGCGAATCCATCCAGGCGCGAATGGCGGTCCAGCTGTCAAGCGCGCCCAGGTGCGGGGCCTGCGCGGCGAGCACGTCGTCGCAGTTGTGCGAAACCACCGCACGCAGGAGCTCCTCGCGGTCTTCGAAGTAGTGGTAGAGCTGGCTCTTGCTCGCTCCGGCAGCCTCGATCACGTCGTCGAGGCTGGTCTCGGCAACGCCACGCTCGCCGACCAACCCAGCCGCTGCGCCGACGATCCGCTCGCGGGTCTCCCTCCCTCTTGCGGTTTTCGGTGAATCGACCACGAGTCTGACTGTAGGCGGTCTGGACCCGAACGTCCACTTTCTGACTCGGGAAACGACTTTTCCGTAACAGATCGCGCTCGATTCGAACTGGACCAATCAGTCCATTCCAATTCTGGCCTGGAGTCAAGCTCCCGGCTCATGAGAGGAGAACCAATGAAGAAGGTGTCGAAGCGATGGTTGCTTGGCGCAACCACCCTGATCGTGGTCGCCGCTGGGGCGGTGATCGGCGGCGTCGCACTGGCCAGCGGCGGCGGCAGCGACAAGCCGAGCAAGGACCTCGGCCAGTCGACCGGCCTGCTGCCCCGGGATCATCTGACCCTGGAGAGCGCGATCAACGTGAATCTCGACAAGGAGACCGTTCGCCTGCCGCTCTACAGGGGCGAGGCCAACGGCGAGACCGTCTGGTTCACGCTGATGGACTCCTCCGATGCCGGGGCCGCGCATGACCTAGGCGTGAACTATGCGCCCAAGCTGGCCAATCTGGCGATCGGCTGCCCGGAGTGCGTGCAGACGGTGACCCAGGATTCGCCGACCCCGGACGAGAACAAGTTCGGTCAGGCGGTGGTCCACTTCCAAGGCGCGCCCGACTTCAGCCCCAACCGCGTGGCTGAGCCGGGACCCGACGGGTTCCCGCTGAAGAATTTCCAGCCGGGTGCCGTCGGCGGACCGGGCTACAGCCCGTTCATCCGGATCGCCGGTTCGCCCACCGTCTACAGTGCCCCGATCGTCGCCACGGGCGACGGCCCGTTCGACGTGGTGCACCACACCAACACCTCCGATCGGGCGCTCGGGATCCACGTCGCGGGCAAGTCAGGCCCCGGTCAGTTCGAGGAGTCCTGGGTCGACATGCTGTTCGTCAAGGGCTTCGACGCCGGCGAGCCGATCGTCTACATCAGCACCGACGCCGGCCAGCCGCTGACCGCGGTGCTCGAGCGCTCGACCTACGTGCCCGCGCTCGACCATGCCGCGTACAACGGCGGGGACGATTTCCTCGGCTCCGCCCGCGAGCGGCTGTTCGGATTCATCAACGGCCAGACCGGCCCCGACAACCCCGAGTCGCAGGGGTTCCAGCACCTGGTCAAGGACGGTCATGCGGCCGAGGACGCCAGCGCTGGCAACACAGCGCTGATCAACGCCCTCCGCAACGGCGGCGATCTGCTCAACGTGTTCGGTGATTTCCCGACCCTGAGCGATCCCCGCCACGCCCAGGCGTACAGCCCCCTGTGGGATGCGCAGCTCGGACTGTGGACGAACAAGGCGGTCCAGCAGGGCGTCAACACCCGCCAGATCGACGAGACCGTCGTCTTCAACCTGGCGGCGAACCGACCGGACCTGCTGACCGGGGTCGACCCGGCCACGGGCCAGCCGGCTCCCTACGGAGCCTCGGGCGTCGACATCAACTGCGCGGTGATCGGGTTCACGGACAAGCCTCCGACCCAGAATCTGGAGGACCCCGCCCCGAACTCGCAGTTCCCGCCCCGGTAGCCAGAGGCAACGCTGATTCGGCGGGCCCCGTCAGGGGCCCGCCGTCATCGGCGGTCCCGGGGGCGGCCACCAGGTGCAATCAGCCCCCGAGCCCGAGCTGCTCGACGAGCCACGCGGCCTGGCGGGCGCGCTCGGTGCGGTGTCCGTCCGGTCCCAAGGCCTCCTCGGCGATCCTCGCCGTTACGAAGCCGATCGGACCCGCGCCCTGATCGATCGAAGCCTCGGCCATTGCGTACCAGTCCTCGAGCGGAGGGGTGGCGCCGAAGGCAAGCTCGTGGGCTCGCTCGGCGCACGCCCGCGCGTAGGCGCCGCGAAGCTCGTCATCCCAGGCGTCGACAGGCCGCAGCAGCCGGCCGCGCGAAGCCACCAGCTTGCTCCGGCCTTCCACGATCTCCCCGTCAACCTCGATCTCATAGAGGCTGTCGCCAGCCCAGAAGGGCAGGTCGCCCGGACGGCAGGCATGGATCCCGCTGCGGCAGGGATCGACCCGCGCCTCAACCCAGCCTCCCGGCTTGGTGTCGGGGAGGTCCCATCGGAATGTGGCGAAGGGGCTCGTGCCGTCGGCGCGCAGGAACTTGTACGCGATCACGACCGCCTCCGCTCCCTGAAGGCCGTGATGATCGGCGTGAGGGTCTCCCCCGGCACACCTTCCTCCCGAAGCCGCCCCTCCGCCCGGATCGTCCGCAGCATCTCGTCCACATATCGCTCGCAGCCGGCGCAGTAGTTGAGGTGCTGCTCCATGAGCTCCGCGTCCTCGGCCGACAGCGCGTTCTCGATGTAGTCGCTGGTCAGCTCGACGAGCTCCCGGCAGCTGATGTGCTCCCGAAACTCAGGCATCGAGGTGCCTCTCCAGTGCGGCCCGCACCTTGGAGCGAGCGCGGTGCAGCAACACACGTTGATTGGCGGCCGATATTTCGAGGAGGTCACAGACCTCCTCAGCGCTGCAGCCGGCGACGTCGCGCATCGCTATCACCGTGCGTTGCGCCCCCGGCAGCTGCTCGATCCTCGCCTTGACGATCTCGAGAGTCTCCCGCCCGAGCAGCTTCTCCTCCGGCAGCAGGCTCCAGTCGCCGGGAAATGCCGTCCAGTTGCCCGCGAAGGCCTGCCCGGGAGGGCGGAAGCGCTCGGGCTCGACTGCGGGCTCATGCTCATCAGCGGCGGCAAGCGAAGAGAAGGGCACGCTGCGCGCCTCCCGGGTACCGCGGCCCATGGCGGTGTTCACGAGGATCCTCAGGATCCAGGTCCGCAGCGAGGACCGGCCCTCGAATCGGTCGAGCCCGTCCACCACGCCGAGCCAGGCCTCCTGCACCACTTCCTCGGCGACGGCACGTGTCCGCACGTAGGTGCCCGCGATCGCGATCATCGTCCCGTGATAGCTCTGAACGAGGGATTCAAAGGCGCGCTCATCCCCGGCGCGTAGCCGCGCCAGAAGCTCCTTCTCCTCACGGGCAGCGGCGTCAGCCCGCTGGTCTTGCTCGACCGGGCTCACCGTTCGCCTGAACTCTACTTCGAGACGGTCGAGCAGGAGCGTAACGCTCGGAGTCCTGGCTGAACTAAACAGTCCACTTCATGTTTCCCCATCGTCCCAACAAGCAATCGAGCGAGCCGACACGACGAGTCGAGGAGATCCTGGAGATCGACGAAGTCCTCAACCAGGCCGCCGACGGAATCGCCGCGGTCCTGGAGCGCTCCGGCGCGGACAAGCTGCATCCGCCCGACGTTCTCCGTCAGATGGCTCGCTACGAGCTCGATCTGGCCGCAGTCGACATCGCCGGGCTCACGTTCGGCAGCCGACCCGATCAGAGCTGGAGATGATCATGAGCGTGTCAAGACGGCCTGGGAGAGGCCCGAGGGAAACGGGCAGTCCGAGGCAGACGCCCCTCCTCGTGCTCGCCAACCCCCAGCGCCCCGAGGACGGCTGGACCCTTGCTTCCCCCCTCGACCCCTCCTCCCCCAAGGTCCGGCGGCGGTCGGAAACAACTGCGGCAGCCGCCGGGCCCACACTCAGGTCAAGGAGGCCGAGATGAGAAAGGACGTTCATACGGGCAGCAGGTTCCCCGACTACGAGCTGCCCGACCAGGACGGGATTGCCCGGCGCCTGTCGGAGCTGCAGGGCCAGAACCCGATGGTGCTTCACCTGTCGCGTGGCGGATTCGATCCCAAGGAGCACGTGTTCGTGCGGAAGCTCGCGGACGCCTGGCTCGAGTTCAAGGTCGCGTATACCGCCGTCGTCGTGATCTCGCCGGACGGGCAGCTGGAGCTGAATGAGTTCCGCGACAGCGTCGGGGCGGAGTTCCCCTTCCTGGCGGATCCGGAGCGAACCGTGCGCGATGACCTCGACATCGCCGAGTACACAGACCCGGTGCACGATCCGATGGTCCCTCACACCTTCGTGCTCGGGCCCAGCCTGAGGATCTTCCGCGTCTACAACGGCTACTGGTACTGGGGCAGACCGACCGTCGAGGAGCTCCACCGCGACCTGCGCGGCGTCCTGCGGGAGACTCGTCCCGACTTCGACCTCTCCGCTCCGGGGCTCCGCGAGGCTTGGGAGGGCGGCGAGGCCGAGCGCTTCCTCGTCGTCCCCGTCGAGGGCTCCGCGATCCGCTACACGGAGGGGACCGACGTCGGGGTCAAGCGCTAGGCGCGCCGACCGATGGAGGCCGGGTCAAGAGAGAGCATTCGCCTCCTGCTCGTGCCTGGGAGCACGCGCCGGCATTCGACCAACCTGGCCGCGCTGCGGACCGCGCACGAGCTCGCGCGGGAGGGCCTCTCCACCGATCTGTTCACCGGCATCGCCGACCTGCCTCTCTTCGGCCCCGATGAGGACTACGAGCCGCTGCCCGAGCCGGTGGTTGAGCTTCGTCGCCGGATCGCGCTCGCCGACGGCGTCCTCTTCTCGACGCCTGAATACATGGGCACGGTCCCGGGCAGCTTCAAGAACCTGCTCGAGTGGACCGTCGGCGGACCGGAAATGGACGGGAAACCCGTCTGCTGGATCAACGTCGCCCCGGAAGGTCGAGGAGGCGGTGCGCAGGAGACGCTCGAGTCCGTCCTCGGATACCTCGGCGCCCTGCCGACGGAGCCGGCCGGCCGTCGCGCGTTCGTGCCGCGCAATTCCATCGGCGCGGACGGTCGGATCGAAGATGCCGAAATCAGGGCAGAGATCGAGGATTCCGTACTGACCTTCGCCCGCCGGCTGAGCGGCTTGGCAAGTGCGGTACCGGCGGGATGCTGATGCAACTCCGAATCGCCAGGCACACGGAGCGGCTCGAGGAGCTCGTCCGCTTCTACCGCGATGGGATCGGCCTCCGAGAGGTCGGACGCTTCCACGATCACGCCGGTTATGACGGCGTCTTCCTCGCGGTAGACGGCAGTGGGGGTCATCTGGAGTTCACCGCGGGGGGCGGCGAGGCCGCACCCGAACCGCACCCGGAGTCGCTGCTCGTCCTCTACCTCGGAGACGGCGAGACGGTGCGGGCAGTGAGGACACGCCTCGGGGTCGACCCCGTTGCAGCGTCCAATCCGTACTGGGACGAGCACGGCGTTACGGTCGAGGACCCGGATGGGTTCCGGGTGGTGCTCGTGCCCGAGGACTGGCAGGGCTAGCGTGCACGTGCGCTCGCCGGCGTGGACCGAGGCTGTCCTGTATCGCCGAACCACCGCGACGCTGCTCGCCTCGTGGGCCGAGGACGCGCGAGGTTCCGCGGGGGCCGAGCTGGTTCTCTCGGATGGGTTCGCAGCCGCCGTGTTCCCAAGCGAGCCTGAGCGCTCCATCTTCAACAACGCGCTCCTCGACCGCGGCCTCGGCGGAGCGAAGCGGCGACGCGCCATCGACGGGATCCGGTCCGTCTACGCCGAGGCGGGTATCGGTCGCTATGCGGCCTGGGCGCATGAGAGCGACGCCCCGCTGCGCGCCGAGCTCTCTGGGAGCGGCTACCGGCTCGAGGAGACCACCCGCGTGATGGCGATGTCCGTCGATGAGATCGAATCGCAGCCCATTGAGGTCGACCTCGAGCGCTTTGACTGGCCGCGGTACCTCGCCTATCTGGGCTCCGAAGGCCTCCCGGACGGACTGCTCGCCGGCGTGGATCCGGAGGCGTACCACGTGCTTGGGGTTCAGGTCGCCGGCCAGGACGTCGCGACCGCCATCGGCTACGACCACGACGGCGACTGCGGCATCTTCAACATGGGGACGCTCGAGCCGTTTCGGCGCCGCGGACTCGCCACCGCGCTCCTCAGCCGCCACCTCCTCGATGCCGCCGAGCGCGGCTGCTCGACGGCAAGCCTGCAATCCACGCCGATCGCCCAGGGCGTCTACCGGTCGGTCGGCTTTCGCGACCTTGGGCGCTTCTTCGAATATGTGCCAGAGGGCGCCCGCTGATGGTCCCCGGGGGACCGACTCGCAATGTGGAGATCTCGCTAGACCGGTCGAGCCGACGTGACCTGTGGGAGCTCTTCGCCCTCGCCGAGGAGTCACCAGCCGTGATCGAGGAGCTGATCCATCAGGGGCGGGTCTTCGTCGCCACCCTCGATGGCGAGATCGTCGGTTGCCTCCAGCTCCTCGACCCGAATCAGAACGAGATCGAGCTGGCGATCCTCGCGGTGGCCGAGGCGCACCGGGGCCGCGGGATCGGGACAGCGCTGGTCGAGCGCGCGATCGCGGAGGCGCGTGACCAAGGCCTGCAGTCGATCCGTGTGGGGACATCGTCGGCGGACATCAGCAACCTGCGCTTCTACCAGCGCCGTGGGTTTCGGATGCTCTCCATCGAGCGCGATGCGTTCACACCGAGCGACGGTTATCCGGAGGGAATCACGACGGACGGGCTGCCGCTTAGGGACCGCGTCTGGTTGACCTTTGACCTCAAGGCATGACCCCCGCTTAGCGGGGGTTTGTCTAGTCGGGGCGACTGGATTTGAACCAGCGACCTTTCGGCCCCCAGGGAAATCTGCATCATGACGCTATGATGCACCAATGGCGAAAGTACGCACCACTCTCACGATCGACGACGAAGTCCTGCGTGCCGTCAAGCATCGCGCCGCCCGGGCCGGCACCCGCGAGAGCGAGGTGATCGAGGAGGCGCTGCGCCGGGATCTCGGTGTCGACCTGCTCGACGAGCTCTGGTCGCGAGCAGATATGTCTGAGCAAGCGGCCTCGAAGCTCGCGGTCGAGGCCCAGCACCAGACCAGGCCGAAGAGGTCGCGCCGCAGGCGCTAGTCAGACTTGCGGGCGATCCTCGACCCGAACGTCATCATCTCGGCACTGCTCTCCCGAGAGGGAACGCCGGCCAAGGTGCTCCGGGCCTGGCTCGAAGGCAGATTCGAGCTGATCGTCTCCCCTCTTCTACTCGAGGAACTTCGCCGTGCGCTTGCCTACCCGAAGGTGGCCGAGCGCATCAAGTCCGAGGATGCCAGCGCTCTGATCGACTGGCTTCGCCGTGAGGGGATCCTCGTCGACGATCCCCCTGAGCCACCGACTTCGCGGTCCGAGGACCCCGGCGACGACTACCTCCTGGCGCTTACCGAGGCGGAGAGGGCGGTACTCGTATCGGGCGACCGGCACCTGCTCGCGCTGACCGCAGAGCTCCCGGTGCTCACGCCGCGGGAGTTCCTCGTCAATGTCGGAGGCCGCTGAGCGTTCGAACCTCGGTCGGCTTCCCGCCGAAGACGCCGCGTACCTGGCTTCGCCTGCTCCCCGGCGTCAGTGAGCTATCTGGCCTGGCACCAACGTTCGCCGCGGGATCACGAGCGGGACGCAGAATCAGGATCTCACCCGGCGCGTGGTCCAGCAGCCAGGCGATGTCGTCGGGACTGAAACCATCGCCGTTCGTGCCGCCGGCCGCCACCACGCGGTCGAATTGCTCGTGCGCCATCAGCAGGCGGAAGGCATGCCGGATGCTGCGGCCTGCCTCAATGCGCGAGTCGACGCTGACGCCCTGGGTCGCCGCTCGCTGCTCGATTGCCTCCAGCAGGGGCAGGGCGTCCTCGGCCTGCTTCTTGAGCGGCGTGTCCAGCTGGACGCTGAGCGGGACGATCGCGATGTAGGCGGGCACGAGGGTCGCCCCTTCCGCTCTCGCGAGTCGCAGGGCCGCGTCGAACGCCGGGGTGGACAGGGCCTTGCCCACGAACGGGAAGAGGATCCGAGTCGCGGCCGGGGTCACGGAAGCCTGCTCGCGCCGGCGCACGAGCTCCCGCCAGAGCAGGAAGACAGTCGAGCCGGCCAAAGCAGCGGCGAGTAGTCCGAGCACGGCGGTCACTCCTCTTCGCCTTCCTCGCGCAGGGCGCGATCGGCGACGACCCGGATGTCGATCCCCGGCAGGGACTCGATCAGGCGAGTCGCCAGCGGGGGCCGGAAGCGATCGAGCCCGGTTCGCGGCGAGGGACTCCCGATCAGGACGTAGGTGCTGCCCTTCTCCTCCGCGACTTCCTTGACCGTCTTCACCACGTCGTCGCCCTCCTCGACCAGGAGCTGCGCGCCGAGCACCTGGGCGAGACGGCCGAGCGCATTGAGCTGCTGCTGCTCCGCATCGCTCGGGCCCTTGCCTGGCCGCTTCACCCAAAGCAGGTCGAGATCGGCGCCGAGCCGCTGGGCCGAGCGCCAGGCCCGGCGGACTAGCCGCTGGGAGCGCGGCGTGGGCTGGATCAAGGCGAGCAGGCGCTCCCCGACCGCCTGGGTGGCCGGCGACTCGCTCATCCGATCCTCGCGCTGACCGACCGGCTCCCTGACAAGCCGCTTCGCCTCGACCTCCTCTGCGACCTGCCTCAGAGCGACCTCGCGGAGGGCGGCAAGGTTCTCGACCTTGAAGAAGTTGTTCAGCGCCGAGTCGATCCGCTCCTGCGGGTAGATCTTCCCCGCGCGCAGCCGAGCCAGCAGCGCCTCGGGAGTCAGGTCCATGAGGACGATCTCGTCGGCCGCGTTGAGCGCCGAGTCGGGCATCGTCTCTCTGACCCGGACGCCGGTCAGCTCGCACACGGAATCGTTGAGACTCTCCAGGTGCTGGACATTCACGGTGGAGAAGACGTCGATCCCGGCGTCCAGAACGTCCTCGATGTCCTCGTATCGCTTCTCGTGCTCCAGGCCCGGGGCGTTTGTATGGGCCATCTCGTCGATTAGGCAGAGCTCCGGAGCGCGGCGCAGGACGCCCGGCAGGTCCATCTCCTCTAGCACCGTCTCGCGATAGGGCACCCGGCGCCGCGGGAGTACCTCGAGCTCACCGGCCTGCTCGACCGTCTCCTGCCGGCCGTGCGGCTCCAGGTAGCCGATCACCACGTCCCTGCCGGCGTCGCGCTCGGCGTGGCCCTCCTGGAGCATGCGGTAGGTCTTGCCCACCCCGGCGGCCATGCCGAGGAAGACCTTGAAGCGGC
>DATIDP010000133.1:0-15380 GCA_035456265.1 Solirubrobacterales bacterium
CGGTCCTCGGCGGCGAGCGGCCGGTCGCCGCCGAGCGCCAGGGAGACACCGAAGAGACGCTGGGTGACGCGCTCGTGTACCTCCCGGGCGAGATCGATGCGCTCCGAGAGCCGCCGGCTGCGCTCCAGCTGCCGGGTCGCCTCCCGGACGTGGCTGGCCAGAGCCGCCGTCCTGCCGAGGGCGTGCATGGTCGAGCGCTCATGTGATGTGGTGGCGAAGGGCTCGCCGTCCCGGTCGGCGAAGATCACGCCGAGCCAGCGCCCGGCCGCCGCCACCGGCGTGCAGGTGAGCTTCACCACCCCGGGCAGGTTCCTGTACCGGGCCGGGACGTCGTGCTCCAGGTCGGTCGTCTCGACGACGCGGTCCTCCGAGAGCGCCCGCTGCGCGATCGGCGTTTCCTCGAGCGTGCCGTACCCGTGGGCAATGAACTCCCGGTAGACGCCGTGGCTGCCCGCGGGCAGGACCATCCTGCGCTCGGCGTCATAGAGGAAGATCACGGCGCGCTCCATCGAGGTCTGCAGGCAGATGGCCTCGCAGAGCCGGTCGTAGAAGTCATCGAGCTCGCGCTCCGCCTCGAGGTCGAAGAGGAGTCTGACGACCACATCCAGGGCCTCTGAGCTGAGCGACTCTTCCTTGGTCGTCATCCGTTGTCGGGGTTAGCCCCGGGGCGCTCCTTTGGTTACGTCGTCCTCGCGCGCTCCGCCTCGCGCAGCTCGATCCGGCGGATCTTGCCGGTCAGCGTCTTGGGAAGCTCGTCGACGAACTCGACCCGGCGCGGGTAGGCATATGCGGAGAGATGCCCGCGGACGAACGCCTTGATGTCGTCGGCGAGCTCGTCGGACGGCTGCGAGCCATCGGCCAGGACGATGAAGGCCTTGACGACGTTGCCGCGGCGCTCGTCCGGTGAGGCCACGGCTGCCGCCTCGCGGACCGCCGGGTGCTCGATGCAAGCGGACTCGACCTCGAAGGGGCCGATCCGGTAGCCGGCGGAGATGATCACGTCGTCGGCGCGGCCGGAGTACCAGTAGTAGCCGTCCTCGTCATGTTCGGCGGCATCCTTGGTGTGGAACCAGTCGCCGCCGAAGGTCTCCTCCGCCGCCTCGGGGTTGTTCCAGTAGCCGAGCGGATAGTGCGGATTCGACCGGGCCCGCAGACAGATCTCCCCGCGTTCGCCCGTCCCGACGGGGTTCTCGTCCTCGTCGAGGATCTGGACGTCCCATCCTGGCATCGGCTTGCCCATCGAGCCCTCGCGGACCTCCATGAAGGGGAAGTTGCCGCAGAGCGGGTACGACTCGCTGAGGCCGTAGTAGTCGAGCACCGTGACCCCGTACTGGTCGCGGAACCAGCGGATCGCCTCGGGATTGAGCGGCTCGCCCGCCGAGCAGACCCGGCGGAACTTCTGCGGATAGCGCTCGCCGGCGTCCTCGATCGCCATCATCGCCCGCATCGCGGTGGGGGTGGTGAAGACGTTCGTCACCCCGTGCTCGGAGAGCACGCGCAGCTGCTCGTGCGGATCGAACCCGCCCTCGCGGGCGTAGACGAACTGGACCGCGCCGTAGCGCCAGGGGCCGATCAGCGGGCAGATGCCCGCCGCCCAGGCCCACTCCCCCATGCCGTGGAAGAGCTCCCCCTCCTGCACCTCGTGGCAATAGACGAACTCCTCGTGGGCGAGGATGTAGCGGTGGGCCTGGAGGATGCCCTTCGCCAGACCGGTGGTGCCGGACGTGTAGTAGATCTGGGCCGGGTCGTCGGCCGAGGTGTCGACGGCGTCGAAGGAGTCCTGCTGATCGCCGAGCACGTCGGCGTCGAGCACGATCACCTCGTCGACCAGGCCGCCGGGCATGCGCTCCGCGTTGACCTCGTCGGTGACGATCACCCGCGGCTGGGAGTCCCGGATGCGGTGCTCGATCCCCTCGTCGCCGTAGAGGACGGAGAGGGAGAGCAGGATCGCGCCGGCCTTCCAGGTCGCGAGGAACATCGCCGCCGTCTCGGGAGAGGCCGGGGCGCAGACCGCCACTCGGTCGCCGCGCGCCACCCCTCGTGTTACGAGCAGGTTGGCCGCCCGGTTGGCGAGCGCCCTCTGCTCGGCCCAGCTCACCTCCCGCTGGTTCCCCCGGAAGTCCTCGAAGACCATCGCCGTCTTCTCGCCGGGCTGCCTGTCGCAGACGTCGGCCGCGATGTTGTAGCGCTCGGGCACACGCCACTCATGCGCCTCGCGCGCCTGCTCGTAACTGAGGGACTGGGTCGCGCTCATCGTCACCCTCCTCCAAGGTTGCGCCGGGACATCATCCCGCTTTCCATCGCGCGAGAGTAGGGTGCGGAGCGTGAGAGTCCGGCGAGTGGTCGGGATCGCGGCGGTGGTGGCCACCGCCGCCTGCGCGTCTGCCCTGGCGAGCGGGCCGGTGGCGACTTCCAGCGCGAAGCGGCCGCTGCTGATCAGCAACTGTGCCAAGGCCAAGTTCAAGCCGAAGAACGTGATCATCGCCTGCGGCGACGCGAGCTTCGGCGCCCGCGGAATGACCTGGTCGGCGTGGACGAAGAAGCGCGCGCTGGGGACCGGGACGGGCGAGATCAACGACTGCAACCCGGACTGCGTCCACGGGACGACCCGGAGGGCACCGATCGAGCTGCGGCTCACAAAGCCGCAACGCTGCTCGAACGGGCAGCGGCTCTTCTCGAAGCTGCACTACACCTGGACGGCCGGCGCGCCCGTCGGCCCCGCGAGCGGCTCGGTGCCGATGGGCTGCAAGCTCGCCGGGATCTAGCCGAACGCATCTCGGAGAATCCCGCACTGCGATCGCGTGGCCCGAGGCACCCACAAGCGGGTTTGCCCTCTGGTGGCCGTCCGGAGCAGCCGAGAAGGTGAGCGATGCAAGGCGGCGAAGAGGAACGGCGATGCCGAACTCGACTCAGAACCTGAACGCGAAACTCTCGCTCCCCCAGATCGGGCAGCAGCGGAGCGGTGCTCGCGCCGCCCGCTTCGCTCCTCGGCCCAGCCACAACTCGGCATCCGGGAGGAAGATCGTCGGCGGCCCGAGCCAATATCGCGGCGGCTATCACCTGAACGTCTGACCACTTACCGACGGGACCAGCCCATCAGGCGCCGGGCGGCGATCCCGGACCGCCATCGCAGCTACGCGATGGGACTCATTCGGCACATCGACCCCTCGCAGCGCTGGGGCATCCCTCCGGCACGATGGAGTACGGCGGCGCGACGATCAGCGGCGTGACCGCGCGGCTCCTGCGCGGCTACCGCTGGAGCTGGCGTCCTCGGCGAAGCGGTAGCCGACGCGCCTCACGGTGAGAACCAGCTCCGGGTTCTGCGGGTCGCGCTCGACCTTCTGGCGCAGGTTCGAGATGTGGACGTCACAGGCACGGACGTCTCCCCGGAACTCGGTCTGCCAGAGCTCCTCCATGATCTCCTTGCGCGAGAAGACCTGCCCGGGGTTGCCGGCGAGCAGCCGCAGCACCTGGAACTCCGAGCGGGTCAGGTTGGTCGGCTCGCCGCGGACGGTGACGAGGTGCCGGGCGAGGTCGATGGACACCGGCCCGGCTGCGATCTCCGCCCCCTCCCGTCCGTTGGTCGAGCGGTCCAGCTCCCGGCGCCGCAGCTGCGCACGCACCCGGCCGAGCAGCTCGCGGACCGAGAACGGCTTGGTGACGTAGTCGTCGGCGCCGACCTCGAGCCCGACCACCTTGTCGACCTCTGCGTCCTTGGCCGTCAACAGGATGATCGGCACCGGGCTGTGGGCGCGCACCTCGCGGCAGAGATCGAGCCCGCTCTTGCCAGGCATCATGATGTCCAGGATCAGGAGGTCGAAGCCGTCGTCGGAGATCTGGCCCTCGGCCTCCTCGCCGTTCGCCGCCAGGGTCACATCGAAGCCCTCCTGCTCGAGGGCGTAGCCGACCGACTCGCGGACGGAGTCCTCGTCGTCGACCACGAGGATGCGATTCGTTGCGGGCGGCGCGGGATTCATGCGACCGGAGTGGGGGTCGGCTTGGCGGCGCGGAGGCGGACCCAGAAGGTGCTCCCCCGGCCGGGTGTCGAGCGGAGACCGATCTGCCCGCTCATCACGTCGACCATCCGCTTCGCGATCGAGAGCCCGAGGCCGAAGCCCTCGCTCTCGAGGATGCCCGAGCCCCGATAGAAGCGGTCGAAGACCCGATCCTGCTCGTCGGGCGGGATTCCCTTCCCGGTGTCCTGTACCTCGATGGTCACGGTGTTCTCGGCCCCGCGAGAGGCGCGAAGGGTAACCGCGCCCGGCGCCGGGGTGTACGCGCACGCGTTGCTGAGGAGGCCGATCATCACCTGGCGCACGAGGACCGGGTCGCCCTCGGCGACCAGATCGTCATCTATCTCGTCGAGCAGCTCGACGCCTTCCGGTTCCTCGATCGCCGCGATCGCCTCCTCGGCCGCGAGGCTCACGTCGACGACCTGGGTCGGATCGCTCCCGCCGGCAGCCTCGACCCGGGCCAGTGTGAGCAGAGACTGGGTGAGCCTCGTCATCCGCTCCGCGTCGTAGCCGAGGCGCTCCAGGAACCGGTCGCGCGCCTCGGGGTCGTCCTTTGCGCCGGCCTGCAGGACCTCGATGCCGCTCTTGATCCCGGCGAGCGGGTTGCGTAACTCGTGCGCCGCGTTCGACACGAACTCCGCCTCGGCCTGCTCGCGCTTCAGCTCCTCGGTGCGATCGCGCACGACCAGCAGGACGGCGTGCTCCGCGGGAACCTGCCGCGCCTGCACGCCGTAGAGCCGCCCGTCGATCGAGAGCACCGGGATCTCGTCGGCGCCCTGCTCGGCGGCGCGCCGCAGAGACGGGGTCAGCGCCGCTGCCGGCCTTCCGTCGCGGACCAGACGGCTGGCGGCCGGGTTGGTGAAGCGCACCTGACCGTCCTCGCCGGCCACGATCACGGCCTCGGTCAGTCCGTCGAAGACGGCGGAGAGGCGGTCGCGCTCGGTGGCCAGCATGCCGAACGTCTTGCGGAGCTCCTGGCGCATGGTGTCCAGGGAGCGGGTCAGGTCTCCGATCTCGTCGCCTCCGCCGGGTGGCAGGGGCGCATCGAAGTCACCCGCCGCCATCTGCTCCGCCGCGTGTGCCAGGCGGCGGACCCGGATCGCGATCAGCGAGGAGGCGAGGAAGCCGACCAGGATGCCGATCACGATCGCGATCATCAGCGCCCGGAGCCTGTCCCCCCGGAGCTCGTCGAATGCGTGGGTGAGCGCGGGTGGCGGCTCGGCGCGCACGATCACCACGCCTCGGACCGGCACCTTGGCGGCTCCGAAGACGGGGGCGGCTGCCACGGTGATGTTGTCGGGCAGGCTGGCCTTGTAGCGGCGGCCATCGATCGCGACGCGGAAAGCCTCCGGCCGCTGCTGGAGCGTGTCGAGCCCGGCGAAGTTCTGGCCCGGGGCGAAGGGATGCCCGTGGCGGTTGACCGCCCAGGCCTTGAAGGTCGCCGAGTTCGACTGCGCGAGGACGTTCGCGGCGTGCAACTTGTCCACCCGGCCCAGGTCGTCGGCGAGGCTCGCCGTCTTCCCGACCGCCAGATCGGCGGACTCGCTCTGCAGAGTGCGGCCGGAGGAATCGTCGACGAAGACGTAGACCGAGGCGGCAGTGATCAGGCTGACGAGCGCAAAGGCCGCACCGAGCCAGACCCGCATCGGTATGCGGCGGCCTCTCCCACCCCTGAAACGCTGAGCCATCTTGGAAGAGATTGTTACCGCTTGCTCACACTTCCGGTGCAAGGGCGGCGGTGAGTCGAAGCCAGAGCGCCTCCAGGGCGAGCTCCTCCGAGACGTTGACGCGAAGCCGGCGGCGCGTGTCGAGGACCCACTCGACCGCTGTGCGCGCCCTGGCGGGATCGAGCCCCTCCGCGTCCTCCGCCAGCTGGTCGAGACGGTCGGTGTTGAGGACGACGTCGCCGGCGCCAGACGCGATCGCGGCCAGATCCCTGTACCAGTCGCAGCAGAGGGCGAGCCCGAGATCGAGGGCCTGCGTCCGGGCACGCCGCTCGGTGCGCCGCACCTGCTCGATCGCCTCCCGCGTCAGCTTTCCCTTGCGGCCGCGCCTTGCCGTCGCCTCCGCCTCCTCGAGCAGCCGTCGCTCTTCCTCGGCCCCGGCCTGCTCGCCGGCCTCGCTGGCGGCAGCCAGCAGCTCGCGCCACGGCTCGGCCGCAGGGGAGCCCAAGCGTGGAGCGCGTGCCGCCTCCTCGGCGCTGGCGCGCAGGGCGACACCGCGGTCGTCGCTCAGGAGGCGGGCGAGCTCGACGTCGCCGCCGCTGAGGCGGGCGGCCGCGTCGGCATCGGGCCCGGCACCGAGCGCCTCGAGCACAGCGTCGGGGGCCAGCGGACCGAACTCGATCGGGGCACAGCGCGAGAGGATCGTCTCCGCGAGCTGCTCGGGCTCGGAGCAGACGAGGATCAGGTGGGCGAATGGCGCCGGCTCCTCGAGCGTCTTGAGCAGGGCGTTCTGGCTCTCATCGCGCAGATCCTCGGCCTCCTCGATCACGAAGACGCGGCGGGCGCCCTCGGCGGGGCTGAGGCTGGAGGCGCGGATCACCTGCTCCCGGACGTCCTCGACCAGGTGCTGAGCACCGGGCGGGCGGAGCCAGACGAGGTCGGGGTGGGGCGAGGGATCGAGCAGCGCCCGGCGTCGCGCGTCGTCCGGATCCGCCGCGCCCTCGGCGAGCAGCTCCGCGGCGAACGCGCGCGCCGCGGCCGCCTTGCCCGAGCCGCGCTGCCCGCGGAAGAGGTACGCGTGGCCGGGCGAAGAGAGCGCGGCGGCCAGCGCGAAGGCTGCCCGCGGCTGGTGCCGGGTGGCCTCGGCGAGGGCCTCGGGGACCGCCGGGTTCCTGGCCGCGGCCTCCATCATCAAACGGGTCGCTCCTCGGCTACGCCTGCGGAGCGCCCTCGCATCTGCACTCCCTGAACCTCCGCCAGCACCGCCGCATGGACCGTCTCGCGATCCGCGCCGGCGTCGACGACCCGGACTCGGTCGGGATGGCGGTGGGCGACCTCGTCGTAGCCCTCGGCGACCGACCGCTGCAGCTCGATTCCCTCGCCCTCGAACCGGTCCGCCTTGCGGCGCCCGATCCGAGCGGCGGCCGCATCCGGATCGATGCGCAGCAGGATCGTCACGTCGGGCCAGACCCCGCCGGTCGCCAGGTCGCAGATCTCCTCGACGCGCTCGGCCCCGAGGCCCCGCGCGACCCCCTGATAGGAGACGCTCGAATCGCTGAAGCGGTCGCAGACCACGTCCCGGCCCTCCTCCCTGGCCGGACCGATCACCTCCGCCACCAGCTCGGCTCGCGCCGCGCAGAAGAGCAGCAGCTCGGCAAGGGGATCGAGGTCCAGCGCCGGGTCCTTGAGCAGTCGGCGGATCCGTTCCCCGGTCTCGGTCCCGCCCGGCTCGCGGACCAGGACCACCTCCTTGCCGAGAGCGGCGGCGAGCAGTCTGGCCTGGGTCGTCTTGCCAGAGCCGTCGATTCCCTCGAGTGAGATGAACATCGGCGACCCAGGCTAACCGCCGCTCCGACGCCGCTCGCCGGTGCGAGCGGGGATTACCTGCATTCCGCGTTTATTTCCGGCGCTTCACTGGGTAGCGAGGGTCCACCACACCCCCGGATGAGAGGAGCAATGGATGTTGGAGGCACCGGAGACCCCGGGAATTGAGGAAGACGAGGGCACCGGCACCGAGGAGGGCGGCGAGGACGACAACGGTGGCCAGGAGGGCGACATGGGTGGAGGCGGCGAGGAGAGCGCCTGACCCACGACACATTGCGTGACTCGAAAGGGCGGCCCGGCGGCCGCCCTTTCGTTTGCTCCGGAACCGCCCCCCGGCGCCGGTGCTCTCCCTAATATTAGGTAGGCATGGCGGAGACTCGGACGGTGCACGCGCTTGGCTCCGAGCATCGGGGACGGAGGCTGGCGCAATGGCTGGCGCTGATGGGCGCCGCGGTTGCCGTGGCGGTGATCGTCACGCTCGTCGTCAGCTGGCCGAGCGGTGGCGGGGCGAGCGTCTCCGAGACCGCGCCGGCCGCGCAGCCGCCCAGGTCGGCGACGGCGGTGCCGAAGCCGGTCCCGGCCCCGGTGGCTCCGGCCGGAAAGCCCGATGTCCTGTCCAATGTCTGCGATCCGATCTTCGGCGGCGCCGTCCCCCACCGGGTGACGAGCTCGGCGACGCGGGGAGCGCCGACGGGCTGCGGCCATGCGCATTCCATCCTGCTGGCAGCACTGAAGGCAGGCAGCGCGTCCGTCGGTGACTGGCGCTGCGTCAGCAGGCCGAACGAGCGGACGCTCGAGGCCTGCACCTCGGCCGGCCGCCGGATCGCCGCACGCAACTAGACGGGCGCCCTGTCGCGGCCTCCTCCCGTTTGCGGGTAGGGTCCGTTGCGGAGCTTCATTCGATCGAAGGGGTCAGCTGGTATGGGATCTATGTTCTGGAAGCTCCGGCTCGCCGCAGGGTTGGCACTGACCCTAGGGTTGCTCGGCCCGCAACCCGCGCTCGGCGCCGGAACGGGATCCTTCGGACCGACCGGCTCCCTGGGCAGCGCCCGCTACGCCGCTGCCGCAGCGCCGCTGAAAGACGGGCGGGTGCTGGTGGCCGGTGGCTATTACGACGACGGCGGGGGGGATCACTACCTCGCCAGCGCCGAGGTCTTCAACCCGGCCACAAACTCGTTCAGCTCGGCTGGAATCGGCGCCATGGGCGTTGCTCGCCGCGGCGCCGTCGCGGCACCGCTTCCCGACGGGCGGGTGCTGGTGGCCGGGGGCGAGTACTACGACGGCGTGGATCACTACCTCGCAAGCGCCGAGGTCTTCAACCCCGCCACCAACGCTTTTACGCCGGTGGGCGACATGGGCATCGCCCGTATCCGCGCCGCCGCGGCGCCGCTCCCCGACGGGCGGGTGCTGGTGGCCGGTGGTAACGACGGCGCCACGCGTCTGTCTAGCGCCGAGGTCTTCAATCCGTCGACCAACGCGTTCACGCCGGTGAACGACATGGGAATCGATCGCGCCCGGGCGGCCGCGGCGCCGCTCCACGACGGGCGTGTGCTGGTCGCCGGGGGTACCGACGGCGCCCCGCTCTCGAGCGCCGCAGTCTTCGACCCTGCCACCAACTCGTGGAGCTCGGCGGGTATAGGCGCCATGGGCACGGCCCGCCAGGCCCCCGCCGCGGCGCCGCTCCCCGACGGACGGGTGCTCGTCACCGGGGGCGTTTACGTCGAGGGCCCTGGCGGCTATCTCGCGAGCGCCGAGGTCTTCAACCCCGCCACCAACTCGTTCAGCTCGGCGGGCATAGGCGCCATGGGCGCCCGCCGCACCGGCGCCGCAGCGGCGCCGCTCCCGGACGGGCGGGTGCTGGTCGCCGGGGGCTTCGACGGGTCCACCCGTTTCGCGAGCGCGGAGATCTTCGCCGCCACCAACGCCTTCAGCCTCGCGGTCAAGGGGCAAAAGCTGCTGGTCAGCGTTCAGGCAAGCGGCAAGGTCTCGGTGAGCGATGCGGCCGCCCGGCGGACCGCCTCGGCGGCGAAGAGGCGGAAGCGGAAGCTGCTCCTCAAGCCATCTGAGACCTCCGGCGACCCCCCGACGATCACGGTGGCGCTCCATCTCTCGAAGCTCGCCAAGCGGAGACTGCGGCGAGCGGGGAGGGTGACGGTGAGAGCCTCGATTAGCTTCGCGCCCCAGGGCGGACTCGCCAACACGAAGACCGCCAAGCTGAAGATCAAGCGCAAGAGGAAAGAGAGGAGGTAGTAGTCCTCGAGCGCTGAGGGGGACGGGCCTAGCTCTTTGCGCGCGGCTTCGAGCGGGAGCCGCTCTTCGACCGGGCGCCGTTGCCACGTGTCCTCGAGCGGGGCCCGTTTCGCGCGCGCTTCACCTTCGTGGCGGAGGCCTGGCCGGCGATCTTCTCGGCCTCCTCGATCGCCTCGGCGCCATTGGCGCCATCCTTCTCGGCCGCCTCCTTGGCGGCCTTGGCGGCCTCGCGCTCGGCGCGGCGTCGCTTCATCTCGGCCATCGAAGGGCATTCGTCGTTCAGGCAGAGCTTCCAGGGGCGGCCGCGCCACGGGATCACCTGCAGTCGCGGCGTGCGGCCGCAGACCGAGCAGACCTCCTCGATCTTGTAGAGGCCCTTGACCCGTTGCGGGAGCGGGAAGGTCTGGTCGCACGAGTCGGGCGAGTCGGGATTGTCACCGTCCCAGCCCTGGCAGCCGACGAAGCGCTTTCCGGACTTGCGGGCCTTGATGATGCGCAGCATGTTCGGGGAGCCGTCGGGCTGCTTGCGGCCCGCCTCCTGGCAGACGACGCAGGGGCCGAGCACGCGGTCCTGGTCCATGCCGGCCCAGACCTCGCGGGCGAACCTGCGCCACTTCGCGTCCTCGTCCTCGGTCTTCACGTCGTCGCCCATCTCGTCGAACGCCGAACGGAGCATGTCGCGGCTGTCCGCGAGGACCTGATCCTTGGTCATCTCGCCGGCGGCGATTTGGTCCATCTCCGCCTCCATCTCGGCGGTCATGTCTGGCGTCGCCATCCGGGGCACGTAGTGCTCGAAGGCCTTCGACATCGCGATGCCCGTCTCCGAGGGCTCCGGCGGGTTGCCGAAGACGTAGCCGCGGTCGTAGAGCTTCTGGATGATGTCGGCGCGCGTCGCCTTCGTCCCCAGGCCGCGCTCCTCCATCATCTCGATCAGCTTGCCCTGGCTGATCCGGGGCGGCGGCGGCGTCTCCTTGCCCTCCATCTCGACGCCCTCGAGGACCAGCTCCTGGCCCTCCTCGAGCTTTGGGATCTCGGTGTCGGCGGAGCGGGCGTAGGTGTAGATCGCCGCGAAGCCCGGGTCGAGCACGACCGAGCCGCGGACGAAGTAGGTCTCCCCGGCCATCTCACGGGTCGCGCTGTCGCGCGCCCTCGCATTATCCGCCCCGCCCTCGGCGGTCTCGATGTTCGCGCGGGTCGACTCGCTCACCATCGGCGGCGAGAAGGTGGCGAGGAAGCGGCGGGCGACCAGCTCGTAGACGCGGCGATGCGCCTCCGAGCGCGCCTCCAACCGCTTCGGGTTGACGGCCTGCGTCGGGTAGATCGGCGGGTGGTCGGTGGTCTCCTTCTTGCCGCGCGTCGGCTCCAGGCTGGGCTTGTCGAGCAGGAACGAGGCGGCCCTGAACTCGTCGACCGCCACCAGATGCTTGACCAGCTCCTTGGTGTCGAGCGACTTCGGATAGACGGTGTTGTCGGTCCGGGGGTAGGAGATGTAGCCGTCCATGTAGAGGTCCTCCGCGATCCGCATCGCCCGCGAGGGGGTGATGCCGAGGCGGTTGGACGCGTCGGTCGTGAAGGCGGTGGTGTTGAGAGGGGTCGGCGGCTGGCGGGTGTTCTTTCGCGCGCTGATCTCCTTGACCGTGCCCGGGGTCTTCGAGTTGGCGACGGCCGCCTCGGCCTCCTCCTTCTTCCAGAAGCGGTCGGTGGTGTGCTCGGCGGTGAAGCTGCCATCGGGATGGGAGAAGGTCGCGCTGACCTCCCAGAAGGGCTCGGGCTCGTGGGCGCGGCGCTCGAGCTCGCGCTGCACGATCAGGCCGAGCGTCGGGCTCTGCACACGGCCGACCGAGAGGAAGTTCGAGCCGAAGCGCCGCGTCGCCATCGAGACGGCGCGGGTCAGCGTCGCCCCCCAGATCAGGTCGATGTCCTGGCGCGCAGCGCCGGCGTTGGCGAGCGGCATCGAGAGCTCGTCGAGTCCGCCGAAGGCGCGCTGGATCTCATCCTTGGTGAGCGCCGAATAGCGGGCGCGCTTCACCTCGGCGAAGTCGCCGTTCACGCTCGTCGCCAGCTCGGGGTTGGACTCGACGATCTCCTGCAGCGCTTCGAGGCCGATCAGCTCGCCCTCGCGGTCGAAGTCGGTCGCGATCACCAGGTCGTCGGCGTCCTTGGCGACCTTCTTCAGCGCCCGCACGACGTTCTTGTCCGTGGGCTCCTTGATCAGCTCGGCGTCGATCAGGTCGCGCGGGTTGGTCTCCTGCCAGTTGCCGTAGGACTCGGGGAAGGCGGGGTTGAGCACATGGCCCTTGAGCCCGATGGCCATGTGATCACCGGACTCGTCGGTCCACGTGTAGAACGGCGTCTTGTAGGAGGCGCCCTCGGAGGCGCTCCCGCCGCTCAAGATCTCCGCGATCTTCTTTGCGCTGTTGTTCTTCTCGGTGACGATCAGTCGCATGTCGGCTATCCACGGTAGCCCCGACCCAAGATGCCCCTGGTACTACGTCGAATGGGTCGCTGAGGTCGGCGAGCGTAGCAGGGGCTTTAGGCTGCTCCCGTGAAATCGCTTGTTACCGGCGGCGCGGGCTTCATCGGCTCGCACCTGGTCGATGCTCTAGCCGCGCGAGGCGACGACGTTCTGGTGCTCGATGACTTCTCGAGCGGCAAGCGCGAAAACCTCGCCGGGGCGCTCGACGCGGGGGTCGAGGTCGCCGAGGTCGACGTGGCCGACGCCCGGGCGATGTTCGAGGCGGTCGCCGCCTTTCAGCCGCAGAGCGTCTTTCACCTCGCCGCGCAGATCGACGTGCGGCGCTCGATGGCGGACCCGGGCTTCGACGCCCACCTGAACGTGGTCGGCACGGTGAACGCGCTCGAGTTGGCCAGGCGCGCGAAGGCCGCGAAGTTCGTCTTCACCTCCACCGGCGGCGCCATATATGGAGAGGGCGCCGAGCGCCTGGACGAGCTGCCCTTCGCTGAGTCGGCTCGCTGCGAGCCCTTCTCGATCTACGGCCAGAGCAAGTTCGCCGCCGAAGGCTACATCGACCTATACGCCCGCACACGGGGGCTGTCGGCCACCGTGCTCCGGCTGGGAAACATCTACGGCCCCCGGCAGGACCCGGCGACCGAGGCGGGGGTGGTCGCGATCTTCTGCGAGGCCGGCCGGGACGGCGGCCGCCCGACGGTGTTCGGCACGGGCGAGCAGACCCGCGACTACGTGCACGTCGCCGACGTGGTCGCTGCCCTGCTCGCGGCCGAGGCAAGCGACGACGCCGGGCCGATCAACGTGGGCACCGCGGTGGAGACCTCCGTGCTCGAGCTCGCAGGGCTCGTCGGCAGTGCGTTCGGGCGAGGCGACTTCGAACCGGAGTTCGCGCCGGCCCGAGAGGGCGAGGTCGAGAGGACCGTGCTCGACACGTCGGCCGCCGCGGAGCGGCTCGGCTGGCGAGCCGAGCGCACGATCGAGACCGGCCTCGAGCAGACGATCGAGGCTGAAGCGGCCGAGCCCTTCGGGGGAGTGCGAGGCAGCCAGCCGAGACCATGAGGGCACGCACCGGCGCAACGGCGGTCCTCTTGACCGCATCTCTGCTGGTGATCGCCACCGCCGGGCCGGCGTCGCCCGCCGCCGCCGCGGTCAAGTTCACTGCCAAGCGGATCGTCGTCTCCAACGGCAAAGCCCGAGCCGTAATCGACAAGAGGCAGTTCCGGCTCGTGTTCCGCTTGCGAGGGCGCACCGTGCTGCGCGAGCTGCGCCCTCCCCGCTCGACCACTCCAGCGCCCCTGCCCTCCACCGACGACCCCGAGCCCTACACACTCGAGCGTCATCCCGACAACGCGGTCTACGCACCACTCACCTATGAGGTCGGAGGCGAGGTGCACGCCCAGTGGGAGTCAGGGCTGTGGAACGGGAACACGCTCTTCGATCGCCGTTCCGGCACCGTCTACGGGGCACGCCGCGTGATCTCGGCGAAGCAGCACGGCGACGGCGTGCGTCTGGTGCTCGCCACCAGCGAGGGTGGAAGGAGGCTGGTCGCCCGGATCGATCCGGACCGCCACGGCGGCCTTCGCGTCCGAGTGCGCCCTAGCTCCACCGCGGGGGTGATCACCGTCGGCGACTCCTTCACGGCCGCTCCGGGAGAGGGCTTCCACGGCTTCGGCGGGACACACGGCACCAGCGACAAGCGCGGCGAGAAGATCTACGCCGACGTCGTTCAGGAGAATCTCGGCGGCTCGGAGACCCTGGTTCCCGGCCTCGCTCTGTTCCCGCTGCTGGTCAGCAGCGGGACCTCTTACAGCCTCGCCGAGCTGGGCGGCGTCCCGAGCCCCACGGAGTTGCCCGGCGGGTTCGAGCGCTACCTGTTCCCGAACGGCATGAACGCCGCCTACTACCCCCAGGCGGAGTTCGTCTCGAACAGGGGCTACGGCTTCCTTCTCAATCAGACCGTCCGCTCGCGCTGGAGGATGGCCAACGATCGAGGCGACACCTGGCAGGTGCAGGCGAGTGGGAGCCGACTCGACTACACGGTGTTCCCGGCGCACGGCCCGCGCCGCGCGCTCAGGGAGCTGACGGCGGTGAGCGGCCGCCACCGCCTGCCGCCGGGTTGGGCCGAGGGCCCGACTCTCTCCCGGACCGTCCAGTCCCCTGCCCTTCCCGGGCAACCCCCCGCCGAGAACCCGGCCTCGTACCGAGCGAAGATCGAGCAGGACCTGGCCGACATCCAGCGCTACGGCCTGCGGATCTCCGCCTACGGCTTCGAGGGCTGGGGGATGCTCGACCTCGCCTACGTACGCTCGGTGATCGCCCGCCTCCATGCGATGGGGATCCGCGCGATCCTCTACGTCCGCGCCTACGTCTCCGACGACGCGCTCGCCACCCAGCCACCGGGCGACTTCGAGGAGACCGAGCGGCTGGGGCTGGTGGCGACCACCGCGAGCGGGGCTCCATACGAGTTCGAGGGCAACGGGGGCTCGCCCTCGACCCTGCTCGACTTCACCAAGCCGGCGACGGTGGCCTGGTGGCGCCAACGGCTCGGCCTCTTGACCGGGCTCGGTGCCGACGGCTTCATGCAGGACTTCGGCGAGCAGGTCCGGGACGACATGCACTTCGCGGACGGCAGCACCGGGGTCTCGATGCACAACCGTTACCCCGTCCTCTTCCACCGGGTCTCGCGTCAGATCCTCGACCGCTGGGCGGCCAAGCACCCGAAGCGCGGACCGATCTGGTTCTTCGTGCGCGCCGGCTACAGCGGCAGGCCCGGGAGCGCGGCCTACGAGATGGGCGACTTCCCGGGAGACGAGACCGTCGACTGGGGAGCGGCCTCCGGGCTCCGGTCACTGGCGCCGGACATGCTCAACCGCGCGGTCGGCGGCGCCTTCGGCTACACCACTGACATCGGGGGCTACATCGACAGCCTGGCCGGGCCGCCGAGCGAGGAGCTCTACAACCGCTGGAGCGAGTGGGCCACGCTCACTCCCTACTTCCGCGTCCACAACTCCGCCGCCAGCGGCGTGCGCATGCCCTGGTCCTACGACGACGCCACGCTCGCGCGCTGGAAGACGCTGGCAGAGCTCCATCAGCGGGCGCTGCCGTTGATGCGGAGGCTGTGGCGGAAGGGCCGCCGGACCGGGATGCCCGTCACCCGTC
>DATIDP010000134.1:0-8980 GCA_035456265.1 Solirubrobacterales bacterium
GCCTCGGTGAGGCGCACGGCTGAAAGTGGAACCTGCCAGTCGGACACGGGGCCTCCGATCGCTCCCTAGAACAGACGTCTAAGGGTCCCCACGCACTCGAATTACGTAAAAACCACCCTTTTTCCGCTGGGTGGCATCGGCTACTGTGTCCGCCGGGCTAGGGGGCCCTGCTGCACTCAAACAACTAAATCGTAGGGGAGAACAGTGAAAAGGCGTCATGACCGGGGCCTCGGGAGGGCCAAGGTGCTACCGACTTCGCGTTTGATCCATCGCGGGCTCGGGAAAAGTCCGAGCAGGAATCACAGTGTTGGGCCAGGGAGGGCCAAGGTGCGACCGATCGCTCGCGTGGTGGATTGTCTGATTCTTCTTCTGCTGCTCCCCGTTTTGCTGCCGGTCGGACTGCTGATTGCGGCGGTCGTCTTCGTCGACTCGCCCGGCTCGGTCTTCTACCGGGCGACGCGGATCGGCCTGAACGGGTCCCCGTTCCAGATGCTCAAGTTCCGGACGATGAAGACCGGCTCCAAGGGCCCCGGCCTCTCCACCTCCTTCGATCCGCGCTTCACTCCGGTCGGTCGCTTCCTCGCCAGATATCGCCTCGACGAGCTTCCCCAGTTCTGGAACGTCGTCAAGGGCGACATGCGCGTGGTCGGCCCGCGGCCGGAGGATCCCGACTTCGTCCGCCGGCACAAGAAGGAGTACGACGAGATCCTCAAGGTGGCGCCCGGCATCACCGGCCTCACCCAGCTCGTCCACTTCCTCGACGACCTGGACACCAACAACCCGCTGGCCCACTACGAGACCATCCTGCCCGGCAAGATCTCGCTCGACGTGCGCTACGTCCAGACGCAGAGCTTCGGCGGCGACCTCGTGATCCTGCTGCGGACGCTGCTGATCCCGTTCCGGCTGATCGCCGACGAGCTCAAGCTCCTGATCGATGCGCAGCGCAGCCACCCCGAGGCGGCCACCCGCTTCGCGGTGGGCGGCACCAGCTTCGTGCTCAGCATCGTCCTCGTGCTTGCTTTTCTGGCGGGTGGCGGACCGCTCTCTTAGGCCGGCTGGCGGGTTGATCAGGCAGACAGATGCGCATCATCATCAACACCTTCCGACCCCGCCGGGCCATCGCATTCGTCGTCGCGAGCCTGCTGCTGCTTCCCTCGGCGGCCGCCGCCCAGACCGGGGACCCCTCCATCGGCACCCCGCAGGCGAACCAGTACGAGATCCCGGTTCAGGCGGGGCGCCACGACGCGGCGCCGCCGAAGGATCGGGGCGGCTCGGGAGGCGGCTCCCTGTACCGCTCCAACAACAACTTCGGCTCATCCTCGGTGGTGCCCGGTGACCCGGGTGGCGGCGGAGGGCCTGCCGGTGGTGCGGGTGCCGGCGGTGGCGGCGGTGGGGTCGCGGCCGGTGCTGCGGGCGCGGGCGCCGCGGGCGCTGCCGGCGTCGCAGCTGCGGCCAACTCGAACGACCAGAACCCACTGGACACCGGCAGCCCGTCGACCGGCGCCGCGTACACGACGCTGCCGCTGATCATCATCCTCGGAATCGTGATCGGCATCGCCGGCGTCAGGATGCGCCGACGCGCCGAGGTCTGAGCCGGCCCGAGAAGCCCGGCGGCGGCTTACCGGCCCAGCTGCTGACCGACGGCCTGCACCGCTGCGGGTATGTCCCGCGCCGTGGTCGATCTTCGACAGCGCCCTCACGCCCAGCCCACCCGTATCGCGTCCAAACCGTCGAAAACACTCAACCGACAAACGTCCAGGCGACCCGCTCCGGACTAATCAATTTTGGGAGCGGTCCGATGGTGGCTCACGCGGGAACGACGAGCCATGCACGGACCAGAGACAGCCTCGGTTGGATCGTTCGGCCGGCCGCAGCGCTGGGCGCGGCCGGCCCTCCTCGCCCTGCTCGGATGCATGGCCGTGCTCACCCTGTGGAGTCCGGCCGGGGCGGGCGCCGCGCTCCCGCCGCAGGGCGTCTACGAGCAGTGCGCCCCGGCCACCCAGGACTGTGCGCCCCGCCTCAAGGCGATCGCCGATGCCGGCTTCCAGTACGTCCTCAACTACACCGCCTGGTTCGGCAGCGCCGAGCAGGTCCGCGACTACGCCGATGAGGCGCAGGCCGTCGGCCTCAAGGTGATCTGGCCGCTCAACGACCACGCCTGGCGCGACGGCACCGACCTGCGCTCCTACTACCGCTACCTCGGCCCCGACTGCCCCTGCTCCACGAACGCCCAGTTCAAGCAGTGGGCCCTCGGCCTGGTCAAGGACCACCCGGCGACCTGGGGCTTCTACGTCGGCGATGAGCTCTCCCCCACCTCTCAGAACATCTCCCAGACCACGGCCCTCGAGCGGGAGGTCAAGTCCATCGCTCCCGGCAAGCCCACTATGTACGTGACCATCCCGAACGACAACGGTGTGCTCACCACCCAGCTCGCGCCCTTCGCGAGCGTCGCCGACTACGTGGGCGCCGACTACTACCCCATCGGCAAGGCGAACAGCATGGACGGGGTCACGGACTACGCCTCGGAGACCCGCCAGATGACCGCCAACGCCGGCAGCAGGCCGATCTTCGTCCTCCAGGCCTTCTCCTGGGACTCGTACGACCCGTCGATGGCGGACCGCTTCCCGACGCGCTCCGAGATGCAGCAGATGCGCGACATGGCGATCGGCGCCGGCGACCCCCAGATCCTCCTCTGGTACGCGTTCAACGACGTGATGCGCTCGTCGAACCCGACCCAGAACTGGGAGAACGTCAAGGCCGCCGCCTTCGCCCCGTACGTGCGGGTCAGCGGCGTCTCACCGAGGCGATGCGTTAAGAGGCTCAAGGCCAGGGTGTCGGTCAGGGCGAACGCAGCGATTCGCAAGGTGCGCGCCAAGCTCGACGGCCGCGCGGTGCTGAAGACCACCCGGGAGCACGCCAGGGTGCCTGCCCCGCGGCTCGCCGGCGGGCGTCACGTGCTGCGGGTCACCGCGGCCGACCGGCAGGGCAAGGTCTCGAAACAGTCCCTGCGCTTCCGGATCTGCCCCCGGATGGCGTAGCCGGTAGCGAGGGCCGTATCACGGCGTCGTCCCCGTCGAGGTCTTGCCTGACGGGGCGGCCGGCAGCTCGAGTTGCTGAGCACCTCGCGTCGAGGCCGTTCACACCGGTCGCCTGGCGGGCGTAGCCGCCGGCGGGGCGTGCGCAGCTTCGGCGTGGCTAGCTCAGGCTGGCGCCGGCGGGAACCCGGACGAGGTCCCGCTCGTGGAGCAGCTCGGCGACCTGCACGGCGTTGAGGGCCGCGCCCTTGCGGAGGTTGTCGCCGACCACCCAGAGATTGAGGCAGCGCTCGTGCGAGGGATCGCGGCGAATCCGGCCGACCAGAACCTCGTCGCGGCCGGCCGCCGCGATCGCCAACGGGTAGATGCCGTCGCTCGGGTCGTCGAGGACGACCAGGCCGGGCGCGTCCGAGAGCAGCTCGCGGCAATCCTCGGGCGAGAGATCGCGCTCGGTCTGCACGTTCACCGACTCGGAGTGGCCGGTCACGACCGGGACCCGAGCGCAGGTCGCCGAGATCCCGACCGCCTCGGAGAGGCCGAGGATCTTGCGCGTCTCGGCCATCACCTTGCGCTCCTCGGTGGTGTAGTCGTCGCCGTCCTTGAAGTTCTCGACCTGCGGCAGGACGTTGAAGGCGACCTGGTGCGGATAGACCTCCGCCTTGACCTCCTTGCCGTCGAGCACCGCCGCGGCCTGTTCGCGCAGCTCCCTGATCGCCTCACGGCCGGTCCCGGAGACCGACTGGTAGGTGGAGACGATCAGTCGCTCGATGCCGGCGGCGTCGAGGATCGGCTTGAGCGCCACCATCAGCTCCATCGTCGTGCAGTTCGGGTTGGCGACCAGGCCGTTGTGGCCAGCGACCGCGTCGTCGTTCACCTGGGCGACGACCAGCGGAACGTCCTCGTGCATGCGCCAGTAGCTGGTGTTGTCGACCACCACCGCTCCGGCCTCGATCCATTTCGGCGCCCACTCGGCGCTGATCTTGCCTCCGGCCGAGGAGAGGATCAGGTCGAGCCCCTGGATCGACTCGTCGGTCTGCACCCGGACCTCGAGCTCGGAGCCGGCGAACTTCACCTTGCTGCCCGCCGAGCGAGCCGAGGCGAGCGGGCGCACCTCGGCAACCGGGAACGCGCGCTCCGCGAGGACCTCGAGGATCGTGGCGCCGACGGCGCCGGTCGCGCCGACCACCCCGACGCGGTATTCCCCGTTCGCGGCCATGCCCACAGAGTACGGGGCGGACGCCCGTGGCCTGCTAGGCGCTGCTCAGACGACCGGGCTCAGCCCGAGACGGTCGGGCGGTGCTCCTCGCCGGTCGGGTCCTCCTCCTGGATCGCGCCCTCGCCCAGCTCGAAGGCCGAGTGCAGTGCCCTGACCGCCTCGGGGACGTGATCCGATCGGATCACGCAGGAGATCTTGATCGGCGAGGTGGAGATCATCTCGATGTTGATCTTGTTCTCGCCGAGGACCCGGAAGACCTTGGCGGCGACACCGGGGTGACTGCGCATCCCGGCGCCGACGATCGAGACCTTGCCCATCGCCTCGTCCTGTTCGATCCCGATCTCGGAGTCCTCGATCCGGATCACCTCCACGGCCTTCTCGAGGTCGTCGGCCTCGACAGTGAAGGAGAGGTCCGCCCCACCGTCGTGAGAGACCGGCTCGTTCTGAATGATCATGTCGACGTTGATGTTGGCGTCGGCGAGCGCGCCGAAGATGCGGCCGGCGACGCCGGGCTCATCGGGCACGCCGGTCAGGGTGACCCGCGCCTCGTCGGTCGAGTGGGTGACGGCTGTGACGAGTGGTCGTTCCAAGGTCTCCTGCTCCGAGACGACGAGGGTACCTGGGGCCTCGCCGGCCGAGCTTCGGCAGTGGATTCGCACCCCGTGGTTCCGCGCGTACTCGACCGAGCGCAGCTGCAGCACCTTGGCACCGGACGAGGCCATCTCCAGCATCTCCTCGTAGGAGACGACCGGGAGCTTGCGTGCGTTCGGGACGATCCGCGGGTCGGCGGTGACGACCCCGGCGCCGTCGGTGTAGATCTCGCAGACCTCGCCGCCCAGGGCGGCGGCGAGGGCGACCGCCGTCGTGTCGGAGCCGCCGCGACCGAGCGTGGTCACGTCGCGGCTGTCGGTCGAGACGCCCTGGAAGCCGGCGACCAGCACGATCGAGTCCTCCTCCAGCGCCGAGCGGATGCGGTCGGCGCGCACGTCGATGATCCGCGCCTTGGTGTGGGAGGAGTCGGTGACGATCCCCGCCTGCGATCCGGTCAGCGAGATGGCCCGGTGACCGAGATCGTTGATCGCCATCGCGCAGAGCGCGCAGGACTCCCGCTCGCCGATCGAGAGCAGCATGTCCATCTCGCGGGGATCGGGGCGGGGCGAGATCTCGCGCGCCGCCTCGAGCAGCCGGTCGGTGGTCTTGCCGCGCGCGGAGAGCACCGCAACGACGTCGTGACCCGCCTCCCGTGCGGCCACGATCCGCCTGGCGGCGCGCTTGAGCTCCTCGGTGCCGGACACCGAGGTGCCGCCGAACTTCATCACCACGATTCCGTTCGCCTCTGTCAGCGACATGACGGCTCAGGATAAGTGAGCCTTACTGCCGGGCTGGCTGCAGGAGATCGGCCGGATCTTCCCGCTCTACCACCTCACCCAGGGACTCCAGCTCTCGGTCTCCGGAGCCCGCGGCGGCATCGGCCTCGACGCCGGTAACCTCGCCTCGCTCGTGCTCTGGGGCATCGCCGGTATCGCGATCGCCTCGCGACGCTTCCTATGGGAGCCCCAGGACCGCACCGCCGGCCCTGAGCAGCGGTGTGATCAGGGTCACAGACCTGGATATATCGGATTGATATATCTGTGGTCAGTGGAACTGAGCGCGACAGGAAAGGTGATCCTCGGGATGCTGGCCGCGAGGCCTCGCTCCGGCTACGAGATCAAGCAGCTGATCGACAAGTCGGCCCGCTTCTTCTGGGCGGCGAGCTACGGCCAGATCTATCCGGAGCTGAAGAAGCTCGAGGACGCCGGCCTGATCGCCGGCACGGACGCCCCGCAGGGAGCCCGGCAACGCACCGTCTTCAAGCTGACGGCGAAGGGCCGGCAGGCCGCCAGGGAGTGGATCGAGAGCCAGCCGCAGACGTTCGAGCTCCGCGACGAGGGGCTGCTCAAGCTCTTCTTCGCCCACTCCATCGAGCCGAAGCGGGCTGCCGATATCGCCCGTGAGCGCGCCGCCACGGCGCGCGCCAAGGCGGAGGAGCTTCAGGCGATCTGGGATGCGGTTGACCAGGAAGGTCGGCCCGAGGGTCCCGACTCCGAGCCGGACATCGGCTCAATGTTGGTGCTCCGCTACGGAATCGAGAGCAGCGAATGGGCGGCGGACTGGTTCGAGCGCGCCGCCGAGGATCTTGAACGAGTCATCACCGGGGCCGTTGCCGCCCGGGGGAGGTAGGTCATGTTCAACGCACTCGCATCGCTCGCGCAGCGCCACGGCAAGCGGACGGCCATCCTCGCCGCGATCTTCTTCGTCATCGCCGGCGCCCTCGGCGGCGGCGTTGCCAGCAAGCTGGCGCCCTACGGCGCCGACGACCCTGCGAGCGAGAGCGTCAAGGCGGCCGATCGCCTGGAGGCGGACGGTTACCGCGATCCCAGCGTGATCGTGCTCTTCCAGAACACCTCCCCCACCTCGAAGGCAGGCCAACAGCGGATCCAGAGCGTGGAGCGCCGGCTGCGCGCGAATCCTGATGTCGCCCGGGTGACCGGCTACCTCGAGACCCAGAACCGGGACTTCGTCTCGCGCGACGGCAACGCGACCTACCTCGCGGTGAGCCTGAAGCCGACCGACGACAAGGCCGAGCAGGACGCCGCCAAGGCGATCGCCGATGACCTGTCGGGTCAGCCCGGCGTCCAGGTCGGCGGCATCGCTCTCGCGCAGGAGCAGGTGAACAAGCAGGTCGAGAAGGACCTGCGGATGGCCGAGATGCTCGCCTTCCCGATCCTCTTCGTGCTTTCGCTGCTCTTCTTCCGCAGCGGGGTGGCCGCCCTGCTGCCGCTGATGATCGGCGGTCTGGCGATCGTCGGGACATTCCTGCTGCTCCGCATCGCCAACGAGTTCGTCGACGTCTCGATCTTCGCCCTCAACCTGACGACGGGCCTCGGCCTGGGCCTGGCGATCGACTACAGCCTCTTCGTCGTCTTCCGCTATCGGGAGGAGATCGCGAAGTCTGGGCCCGGCGCCCCGGCGATGAGGCGGACGCTCAGCACGTCCGGGCGAACCGTGATGTTCTCCTCGATCACGGTTGCGGTTGCGCTGGCCTCGCTCCTGGTGTTCCCGCAGCGGTTCCTCTACTCGATGGGCCTCGGCGGCGCGCTGGTGGCGCTGCTCGCGGCGACGATCGCCCTGACCGTCCTGCCGGCGGTGCTGGCGCTGCTCGGCAACCGGGTGAACGCGTGGGCTCCCGCCTTCCTGCAGCGGCGCGCGGAGCGGGATGCCACAAGGACCGAGGAGGGCTTCTGGTACCGGCTCTCGCGCTTCGTCATGCGCCGGCCGATCGGCATCGCCACCGCCACCGCGGCGGTCCTGATCGTCCTCGGGATTCCCTTCTACTCGATCAAGTTCACCTCGGTGGACGCCCAGGTGCTGCCCGACAGCGCCGGCGCCAGGCAGGTCGACAACGTGATGCGCGCCGAGTTCCCGCCCTTCCGCGACACGCCGAACCTGCTGCTGGTCGAGAACGCGACGCCGTCCGCGCTCCGCGCCATCCAGGGCGAGGTCTCCCGGGTGAAGGGGATCGCGGATGTGCAGCCGGCACAGCCGCTCGCCAAGGGCGACGCCGTGATCGTCGCCCACTCGGGCCGGAGCTACATCTCGGACGAGAGCCGCAACGCGGTCAGGGAGATCCGCGACCTGCCGGTGCCCCGGGGGTCGCAGCTACTGGTCGGGGGCGCCGCGGCGCACTTCGTGGACCTGCAGCACAGCCTCGAGGCGCACGCCCCGATCGCCCTCACGATCGTGATCGTCGCGACGCTGATCGTGCTCTTCCTGATGACGGGCTCGGTGATCCTGCCGGTGAAGCAGCTGGTCATGAACTTCCTCAACCTGAGCGCCGTCTTCGGGATCCTGGTCCTCGTCTTCCAGGACGGCCGGCTGGAGGGGCTGCTCGACTACCGCGGACAGGGGGCGCTGGAGCAGACCATGCCGATCCTGCTGTTCGCCGTGGTCTTCGGGCTCTCGACCGATTACGGCGTTTTCCTGCTCTCCCGGATCAAGGAGGCGCACGATTCAGGGATACCGAGCTCGGAGGCGGTCGCGGTCGGCCTCGAGCGGACCGGCCGGATCGTGACCGCGGCCGCTCTGCTCTTCGCGATCGCGATCGGCGCCTTTGCGACCTCCCAGATCATCTTCATCAAGGAGAACGGGATCGGCACGGCCCTGGCGGTGCTGATCGACGCGAGCCTGATCCGCGCATTGCTCGTGCCCTCGCTGATGGAGCTCCTGGGCGACTGGAACTGGTGGGCGCCGAAGCCGCTGCGCCGGCTGCACGAGCGGTTCGGCCTGAGCGACACGACGCCTGAGCCGGCTCACAGGGCGAACGCGCTCACTTAGCGCCCAGGGGCACGGGTATCCTGGCGGCGAGTGACCATCGCCACGGCCATCTTCCTGATCGCGGTCGGCGCAATCCTGCGCTACGCGATCAACGTCGAGTCGGACGTGATCAACATCCAAACCGTCGGGCTGATCCTGATGATCGCCGGCGGGGCCGGCCTGGCGCTGTCACTGCTCTACGAGCTCGTGCAGCAGGGCGGCTCATCGCGTGATGACCGGGACGAGTACCCGCAGCGGCGGGGCGGGTACGACGACCCCACGCGCCGCCTCTAGCCGGGTCGTCAGACGAAGTTGCAGTAGTTGTTCGGGATCGGCGCGCCGCCCGGATAGTCGAGGTGGGCGCTGCGCACGGTGC
>DATIDP010000135.1:0-24888 GCA_035456265.1 Solirubrobacterales bacterium
GGCATTGGGGCCGGTTCGCTTTGGTGGCGCTGCTCGGGCTGACCCTGGCGCTGGTCACCGTCACCGCGGGCCAGGCTCGCGCGGGGCAGCCGGGGCACGCTGTCGCGGCGAAGAAGAAGTGCAAGAAGAAGAAGCACCGCTCGGCATCGTCGGCGAAGAAGAAGAAGTGCAAGAAAAAGCTCCACCGGGTGGTCCTGCCAGCCCCGGCGCCGCTGGTGCGGGGAACCCTGAGCTGGTCGCCCGCGTCAGATGAAATCGACCTGCATGCGTTCGACGCGAACGGCAATCATGCGGGTTGGGACTTCAACGTGAATCCCCCGCAGGGTTCGCTTGTCAACAACATCCCGAATGCTCGCCACAGCGGGGATGTCGGATCTGCGGGTCCTTCGGAGACCTTCACGGACGACATCTTCGTCATCGGTGGGCCGTCGAATCGTGAGTTCAGCTACGTCGCATGCATCTACGGACCAGATGACGCGACGTTCACCGGGGTAACGCGCAGCGGTCAGACCTCATCGGTATCGCTCAGCGGACCGAATGCAATCAGCCTAACCGTGGCGGGTGGCCCACCGATTCCGTTCAATCCCTGCTGAGCAGCTGACGAAGTTCAGGTGTAGGAACGACCGGACCGGCCGGCGAAAGCCGGCCGGTCTCGTTCTGGGGGGATCTCCGCCTAGGCTGGCGCCATGCCAAGGAGCAAGGGAGTGGTGGCGGCGGGGCACCCGCTGACCGCGGAGGCCGGCGCGCAGGTGCTGCGCGAGGGCGGCAATGCAGTGGACGCGGCGATCTGCGCCGTCCTCACCTCGTTCGTGACGGAGAGCCAGCTCTCAGGCTTCGGCGCCGGCGGCTTCATGATGGTTCACGAGAACGGCGAGGACAGCCTCACCGACTTCTTCGTCGCGGCAGGGGGCGCGGACGGGGTAGAGCGCAAGGCCGAGTTGATCCCGATCCCGGTCTACTTCGACGGTACGCCGCAGATCTTCAATTGCGGCGCTGCCTCCTGCGGCGTGCCGGGGAATCCCGCCGGTCTCGAGCACGTGCACAGACGATTCGGGTCCGTCCCGATCACGAGGCTCGCCGAGCCCGGTATCGAGCTCGGCCGCAAGGGTGTGAGACTCACCGGGGCGGCTGCGTACTTCCACGAGATCCTGCATCCGATCCTGATCTCGACGCCGGAGTGCGCCGCGCTCTACACCCCTGACGGCGAGCGTCTCGTGGAGGGCGACATCTTCCGCTATCCCGAGATGTCGGATGCGCTGGAGCGCTACGCGGCCGAGGGAAGCGAGCCGTTCTACCGCGGGGACATCGCCCAGCCTGTCTGCGACTGGGTCCGCGAGCGCGGCGGCACGCTTGGCATGGACGACATGGCCGCGTATGAACCGATCGAGCGGCGCCCCGTGCAGGCGCGCTTCCGCGGCTATGACGTCCTCACCAACCCGCCGCCGTCGTCGGGCGGGATCCTGATCGTCCATGCGCTGGGGGTGCTCGAGCGCCTCGGTGAGCGAAGCGGGGTGGAGCAGCTCGTCGCCGCAACCGAGGCGGCGAATGCCCGCCGCACGGCGGACTTCCACGAGGGTCTCTACGACGAGGCATTCGTCGAGAGGTTCCTCGCCATCGACCTCGATGAGGAGGCGGAGCGAATCCGCAGCGGCGACTGGGCGGGCGGTCAGGGCGGAGCCGGCGGCCCGTCGGACAGGCTCGGATCGACCACGCACATCGCCGTCCTCGACGCCCAGGGGAACTGCGCCTCGGTGACCTGCTCGAACGGCACCGGGTCCGGGGTCGTCGTGCCCAGCACCGGAGTGCACCTGAACAACATGCTGGGGGAGGAGGACCTCAACCCGCACGGGTTCCATCGGATCCCGCCGGGGCGGCGGGTGAGCTCGATGATGTCGCCGGCGCTCGCTCTCCGCGACGGCGAGGTCATGCTCGGCCTGGGCAGCGCGGGCTCGAACCGGATCCGCTCCGCGATCCTCCAGGTGGCTGTCAGGGTGCTGGAGGAGGGGATGGACGCGGACGCCGCCGTGCACGCCGGACGGCTCCACTTCGAGGCGGGCACCGTGCAGGCCGAGCCGGGAGTGGACGAGGCGGGACTCGCGGACCTCGAGCGGCGCGGCGTGCCGGTGGTGCGCTGGCAGCGGCAGAACCTCTACTTCGGGGGGTGCCAGGCGGTCGCACGCGACCCTGGCACCGGCGAGCTCAGCGGCGGGGGGGACCCTCGCCGCGGCGGCGCGGTCGTCGTTCAGGCCTAGTTCGGCTACTCGGGAAGGCCGGGGAAGTGGACCTTGCCGTTCGAGCTCGCGCGCTCGGCTGCCTCCTCGGCCCGCTCGAGCGCCTTGCCCACGGCTCCGAGGGCATTGGCGAGGAGGGCCATGCGCTCGTCCTCGTCGCGCATCTCGAGGAGCTGCTGCTTGGTCTCGGCGGGCAGCTCGATTCGAGAGGCAATCGAGTAGGCGGAGGCGTCGGCGAGCTCCGCGGGATCCGGCCGCTCGCCGGTGGCACGCTCCGCGAGCTCCGCGAATGCCTCGCGCGCCGCGCTCGCAGCCTCCTGGTCGATCGGCGGGACGTCCTCGTCGGGGATCAGCTCGACCTCACCGGTCGGGTACTCGGGCGATTCGAAGCGGTCGAGCACCTTGAACGGAGCCTCGCCGCTCACCACGATGTTCATGCGCCCGTCGTCGAAGCGCTCGAGCACGTCTTCGATGCGGGCGGTGCAGCCGATCGAGCGCGCTCCCTCATCGTCGCGAAGGACGATTCCGAACGGCTCCCCCTGCTCGAGCGCGGCGCCGATCATCCGCTTGTAGCGCTCCTCGAAGATGTGAAGCGGAACCTGTTCCCCCGGAAGCAGGACGAGAGGCAGCTCGAAGATCGGAAGCTCGAGACCCGCCATCCCTGCCCATCTTAGGATCCCGGCGTCGTGGCGATCGATTTCGAGGCAGAGGGGCTGCTGGGGGACCTCCGGGGAAAGGCGCGCGCGGCGCGGCTGGCCCTGCTCGAGGAGCTCGCCGATCAGGGCGTGCCGCTCGAGGAGCTGAAGCGCGCGGTCGACGAGAACCGGCTCGTCCTGCTCCCGGTGGAGCGGGTCTTCGAGCAAGGACCGGAGCAGTGCACGGCCACCGAGATCGCCGAGCGCGCCGGGCTGGAACCCGAGTTCCTGGCCCGGCTGCTGCAGGCGCTCGGCGCTCCGATCCCCGGCGATGAAGACCGGGTCTACGGCGAGGCCGATCTCGAGGCGGCCAAGCGAGCGAAGCTGTTCCTCGACGCGGGCCTGCCGCCCGAGGGGGTGCTGGAGACCTCGCGGATCATCGGCATCTCGATGGCGAATCTCGCGGACGCCAACGTCGACCTCGTCGGCGAGGTCTTCACCGAGCCGGGCATCGACGAGCGGGAGCTCGCGCTCCGCTACGCGGCCGCCGCCAAGACGATGGCGCCGCTGCTCGGCGAGACCCTGCTTCACGCGTACCGGATCCACCTCCGGGAGCGGATCCGCCAGGCGGTCATCACCGAGGCGGAGCTCGCGGCGGGAAGGGTGTCCGGCACCGACGAGATGACGATCGCCTTCGCCGACCTGGTCGGCTTCACTCGCCTCGGGGAGTTGCTCGAGATCGAACAGATCGGCGATCTCACGGGCAAGTTGTTCGAGCTTGCCTCCGATGCCGCGCGTTCGCCGGTCCGGCTGGTGAAGATGATCGGTGACGCGGCGATGTTCTCCTCGCCGGAGTCGGAGACGCTCGTCGACGCGG
This sequence comes from Solirubrobacterales bacterium, assembly GCA_035456265.1. Classification (GTDB taxonomy): domain Bacteria; phylum Actinomycetota; class Thermoleophilia; order Solirubrobacterales; family 70-9; genus DASUPK01. Next base: position 3,744 of record DATIDP010000135.1, read on the forward strand.
TGGTCGGGCTGGTGGAATCCGCGGGGACGGATGAGATCCCCCCTCTCAGAGCCGGCGTGGCCCGGGGCCAGGTGCTGGGGCGCGGGGGGGACTGGTACGGGCGGCCCGTGAACCTCGCCGCACGGATCACCAACTTCGCTCGGCCCGAGAGCGTCGTCGTCGACCAGGCCGTGAAGGACTCGATCGACGAGACGAACGGCCGCCGGCTCGACTTCTCCTTCGCCGGGAGGCGGAAGTTCAAGGGGATCGAGGGGGAGGTGCCGGTGCACCGCGTCAGGCGGACGACGGAAGAGGACCAATCCACCGTTAACGCACGGCCGTAACGCTGGTCGGACCCCGGAGTCTGGGACCGATATGGCCTTGTTGATGCTGTTCGCGCTCGTTGCCGGGGCGGGCACCGCGCTCTCGCCCTGCGTCCTGCCGATCCTGCCCGCGGTGCTCTCGGCCGGCGTCACGGGCGGCAGGAGGCGCCCGCTTGGCGTCGTCACGGGACTCGCGCTCTCGTTCACCTTCGCCACCGTCGGCCTCGTCTACGCGATCGAAGCGCTTGGCCTGCCGAACGGGGTGGCCCGGGACCTGGCGATCGTCGTCCTGTTCGCCTTCGGGTTCTGTCTGCTCGTCCCCCCGATCGGCGACCGGGTGGAGGCCTTCGCCAGCCGCCTCACCCCGGGCCCTGCTCGATTTGGCGGTGACGGCTTCGGCTCGGGACTGGTCGTCGGCGCCAGCCTCGGGCTGGTCTACGCGCCCTGCGCCGGCCCGATACTCGCCGGAGTGATCGTCGTCTCGGCGGCCCAGGACTTCACCGCGGGGCGGCTGGCGGTTGCGCTCTCCTACGCGCTGGGGTCCGCGATCGTGCTCTATCTGCTCCTGCTCGGCGGCCGCCGGGTCTCCAAGAGGCTTGCCCCGGTGCGCGGTCGGGTTCAGATGGCCCTCGGGGCGGTGATGGTGCTGGTCGCGATCGCGATGACCGCGAATCTCGATACGCGCTTTCAGACAGCTATCGCGAGCGACCTCCCGGGCTTTCTCGTCAATCCGACCGAGAGCCTGGAGAAGAGCCACGTGGTCGCCACCGACCTGGCGAAAGTAAGGCAGACGGGCAAGCCGATCGTCGACCCGTCGCAGCTCGACCGGTCCGTCGATCTACCGACCTACGGGCAGGCGCCGGACTTCACGGGAACCCAGGACTGGTTCAACACCCCGGGCGGCGAGTCGCTGTCGATGAGCGACCTGCGCGGCAGGGTCGTGCTGATCGACTTCTGGACCTACACCTGCATCAACTGCATCCGGACGTTGCCCTACCTCGAGGCCTGGCAGCAGCGCTACGGGCGGGATGGCCTCACGATCGTCGGCGTTCACTCGCCCGAGTTCCCCTTCGAGAAGGACGCGGGCAACGTCGAGGCCGCGATCCGGCAGAACCACCTCACCTATCCGGTCGTCCAGGACAACGACCTCTCCACCTGGGACGCCTGGGGCAACCAGTACTGGCCGGCGGACTACCTGGTGGACGCGCAGGGCAATGTGCGGAGCGCCCACTTCGGGGAGGGCGGCTACGACCAGACCGAGCGGGAGATCCGCACCCTCTTGCGGGACGCCGGCCACTCGGACCTGGGGTCAGGAGCGCGGGCCTCGGGGCAGGCGCCCTCGCCTGGCGCGACGACCCCCGAGACCTATCTCGGGGCGGCCCGGGCGCGTGGCTGGGTGAACGGCGAGATCCACCCGGGGGACCAGGACTTCGGCGCCGTGCCCTCCGGCCTGCCGGTCAACCACTTCGCCTACGGCGGGCACTGGGGCGTCACTGAGGAGGACGCGAGGTCGGGAGCCGGAGCGGAGATCGACCTCGAGTTCAACTCCCGCCGGGTCTTCCTCGTGCTCGGCTCGCCCGAGCAAGCTCGCCGGATTCAGGTTCTCCTCGATGGCCGGCCGATACCCGCCAAGCTCGCCGGAGCGGACGTCCACACCGGCCGGGCGACGATCGAGGCCCAGCGCCTCTACCGGCTCGTGGACCTGCCCTCGGTCGCGGAGCACCGCCTCTCCCTTCGCTTCGCGCCGGGGATCACCGGATACGCCTTCACGTTCGGGTAGCGCCGTCTCGAAAACCGGCGGGGAGGGTAGGGTCCGGGCGTTGGCGCCGTGGTCTCCCATCAGCAACTGGAGGGCTCGCGCACGCTCGCTCCAAGCCAGATCACCCGCCGCCACCGCCTCGGACGCTCACCGACCTCCGCCGCACCCTTCCCCAGAAGCAGTTCGCAGGGGTGCTCAGAGAGGCCCAGTTCTTGGGCCTGCGGGTTGAGCCGCGCTCGAGCCCGACTTGACCGAGGAGCGAGCTCGAGGCGCGCTTCCTGGCACCCTGCCACGGCTGTTGGAGGCCCCGCACCGACGCCGGGCCGGTGTGGACCAATAGGATCACGTCGTGGACGCCGGACTAGCACGGGAGCGGCTGGCCGAGGAGCGGGCTCGGATCGAGCGCGAGCTCGCCGGCATCGGGCCCCAGGAGGCCGAGGAGCAGCCAGAGGACGCCGGCGACCAGGCCGACGACCTCGACCAGGCCGGGAAGGACGAGGCGATCAGGGAGCAGCTGCAGCGCACCCTCGAGGCGATCGACCGCGCCGAGCAGCGGATCAAGGAGGGCACCTACGGCAAGTCGGTGATCAGTGGGGAGCCGATCCCCGACGAGCGCCTCGAGGCGCTTCCCTGGGCCGACCGCCTGGTCGAGGAAGAGCCGGGCGGCCGCGGCTAGGCCCCGGGCTTACGCGCGGCGACCAGCAGGTTGTAGAAGAGCTGCGGCGGCAGGTGCGGCTCGAGCACCTGGTTGTCGAGCCGCTGTAGCGCCAGATAGCTGCGGAAGGCGAAGTTCCGCCACCGCCACGGGACCTCGTCGGGCTCGGCGGTCGCCTCCAGCGTCCGCACGGTCCAGCCGTGGATCGAGGCGAGCAGCTCCTCACCGCGGACCCTGACGTCGCCCAGGTCGGCGGTGGCACAGAAGCGCCGCAGATCTACCGGCGAGAACGCGTGAACGTCGACCTCGGCCTCCAGCGAGTGCCCATTGGCCCCGGCATCCGGGTAGTGGCCCCGCTGCGAGGCGCCCATGGCGCGGCGCCAGAACGGCGCCGCGAGCAGGGCGGTGCGCTTCGGGATCGCGGCGAGGAAGTCCCCAAAGCGCGAGGGCTCGCCGCAGAACGCGACCCTGCCGCCCGGCCGCAGCACACGCGCGAACTCCGAAAAGGCGCGCTGGAGATCGGGGATGTGATGCAGTACCGCGTGTCCGAAGACGAGGTCGAAGCTCTCGTCCGGGAAGGGGAGCGTCTCCGCCTCGGCCGCGGCGGTCTCGACGTCCAGACCGAGTCGGGAGGCGTTCTCCTCCAGAGTTGCGAGCATCCCCGGCGAGATGTCGGTCGCGGTCGCCCGCCGGATCAGGCCACTCTGGAGAAGGTTGAGCGAGAAGTAGCCGGTCCCCGCGCCGATCTCCAGGGCGTCGCCGAAGGGCCGCTCAGGCCGACGCCCGAGCGCCTTGCGCAGCTTGCAGGCCACCTGGTCCTGGCCGATGTCGCCGAAGTCGATCCCCCACTTCGAGTCGTAGGAGGCCGCGGCCATGTCGTGGTAGCGCTCGTTGACCTCCTTGATCCGCTCTGGGGTGGCCGGCACGACGCCGGATCGTAGCCAGGGTGCTGAGCGGGCAACGCTACCTGTCGTACGACCGGATCGCCCGCAGGGAGAGGCCGATCAGCACCGCGCCCATCGCCAGGATCACGCCGAGGCAGACGAGGATCTTGTCCACCACCCAGCCATCGATGATCAGCGAGCGAAGGCCGACGATCACATAGCTCACCGGGTTGATCCGCGCCAGGGTCTCCATCGCGGGCGAGAGCCGGTCGAACGGGACGAAGTTCGGGGTCAGGAAGAGCAGGGGGAAGAAGAGCAGGAAACTCGTGTTCGTGGCCTGCACGTTCCGAGTGGTGAGCGCGACCAGGATCCCGAAGCCGGCGTACGCGACGCCGAAGAGCGCCGCCAGCACGATGAGCACGACCGCGCCGATCACCCCGGACTCGATTTGCACGCCGAAGGCGAGACCGGCCAGCACCACAACGGTCGAGGCCGCCATGCCGCGGACCAGGTCGGCTCCGAGGCGCCCCAGGATCAGGGAGGTCCGCCGGATCGGGGCGACCAGCAGCTTGTCGAAGTAGCCGCCGTCGATCTCCGTCACCAGCGCGAGCCCGGTCGTCGCCGTGGCGACGGCGAACATCAGCGAGACCGGCAGCTGAAAGGCGGCGTATCCCTGGCCATTCAGGAACGGAGTGCTGCTCGGAAAGGTGGGGGAGACCTGGCCGATGTTGACCGCCAAGAAGAAGAGCGGAATGAAGAGGGTCGGGATCGTCGCCTCCGGGTAGCGGACGACCTCCCGGACGGCTCGGCGCCCGAGCAGCAGCACCTCGGTCACGGCGCCACCGCCCGCGCCGCCGCCTCGTCCTCCTCGGCGGCCTCGTCGGCGTGCTCCTGCTCCTGTCCCTGCTGCGCGCCCTCCAGGCGACGGCCGGTCGCCTCCAGGAAGACGTCATCGAGTGACGGGCGGGACACCGAGATGGCGCCCACCTCGACGTGTGCGGCGTCCAGACGCCGCACGATCTCCGCGATCGAGGTCGCACCGTCCTCGACGAACAGGGCCAGCTCGTTCTCCTCCACGATCACGCGATCGAGGCCGGGCAGCTCGCCGATCACGGCTCTGGTCCGCTCCGGGTCCGCGCCGCGCAGCGCGACAGTCACCACGTCCTTGCCGATCTCGGCCTTCAGGCTCTCCGGCGTCCCCTGGGCGACGAGCTCGCCGTGGTCGATGATCGCCAGGCGCTCGCAGAGCTCGTCGGCCTCCTCCAGGTACTGGGTCGTGAGGAAGATCGTCGTGCCGTCCGCGTTGATGCGGCGCACCTCTTCCCAGACGGTCAGCCTGGACGCGGGGTCGAGTCCCGTCGTCGGCTCGTCGAGGAACAGCACCCGCGGCCGGTGGACCAGCGCGCTCGCCAGATCGAGGCGGCGCTTCATCCCTCCCGAGTAGGTCTTGGTGCGCCGGTCGGCCGCCTCGGTGAGGCCGACCAGTTCGAGCAGCTCGGCGGTGCGCTTGCGGCCGGCCGAGCCCGTGACGCCGTAGAGCCCGCACTGCAGCTCGAGCAGCTCCCGGCCGGTCTGCACCGGATCCAGTCCGATCTCCTGCAGGGCCACGCCGATATTGCGACGCACCTCGTCACCGTCGTCAACCACGTCATAGCCGGCCACCGACGCGCGCCCACTGGTGGGAGGGAGCAGCGTGCAGAACATGCGCACCGCCGTGGACTTGCCGGCGCCGTTGGGCCCGAGGAAGCCGAAGACCTCGCCCTCGGCCACGACGAGGTCGACCCCGCGCACGGCCTCGATGCCGCCCTTGAAGGTGCGGCTCAGCTCGCGTGCCTCGATTGCAGGGGCTCCTGTGCTGTTCTCCATCGACGCTATTGCCGTCCTTGGTGTTCCCCGTCTTCGACTGCGGGCGGGACCGAACTGATCGGTCGAGCCTCGTCTCGCACTCTACGTATCCGCCGCCTCCGGCCGTCGCCAGACGGTGAAGCGCCCTCGGCCCCTAACTTCCCGGCCGTGAGCGAGGCCGACCGGACCTACGTCCAGGAGAACCAGCCGGAGGGCGTTCCGCCTCTCGAGCTCACCGGCGAGCGCACCCTGCCCGACGTCCCCGAGGAGAACTACTGGTACCGACGCCACGTCGCCGTCTACGAATGGATCGCCGAGCGCTGCGCCGGAAAGCGCGTGGCCGACCTCGCCTGCGGCGAGGGGTACGGGTCGGACCTGCTGGCGGAGCGCGGGGCAGAGGTGATCGGGGTGGACGCGAACCCCGAGGCCCACGGGCACGCCCGGGCCCGCTACCGGCGGCCGAACCTGAGCTTCCGCCGCGAGCTGGTCGAGGACTTCGATGAGCCGGTGGACGCGGTGGTCTTCCTGCAGACGATCGAGCACATCCACGAGCCCGACCGGCTCCTGGCGCGGATCGCCGAGATCGCGCCGGTCGCGTACATCTCGACACCCAACCGCCTGACGCTCGCGCCGCCGGGCGCGGAGAAGTCCGACAACCCCTGGCACCTGCGCGAATACGACCCGGGCGAGTACCGGGCGCTCCTCGAGCCCCACTTCGAGCGGGTCGAGATCCTCGGCCTCCACCACGCCCGCAAGCTCCGCGCCCACGAGCTCGCGATCCGGTTCGGTTGGGACCGCGTCCACCGAACGCTTCGCTTCACCAAGCCCTTCTACGAGCGCTTCATCCCCGCGATCCGCGCGAGCGACTTCCGGCTGGGCACCGGCGATCTCGACCGGGCGCTCGACTTCGTCGCGGTCTGTCATGCCTGAGCCGCGACTGCTTCCCTAGCGCGATGGCCGAGCGCACCCGTGGGGACCTGGCGATCGTCCTGCACTCGCACATGCCCTACGTGGAGGGCTTCGGCACCTACCCGTTCGGCGAGGAATGGCTCTTCGACGCGTTCGCCCGCTCTCACCTGCCGGTGCTGGACGTCGCCGAGCACCTGACGATGACGGTGACGCCGGTGCTCGCCGACCAGCTCGAGGCCGACGGGGTGGCAGAGCGGATGCTCGCCTTCCTCCGCCTCCACAGGGTCGACGCGGCGGACCGGGACGTGGCCGACGCCGGCGCGGCCGTGCGGCCCGCGGCGAGGGCGGAGGCCGACCACTACACCCGCGCGATGAGGCGGCTGAGCCGCCTCGGCGGCAACCCGCTGCGGGCCTTCCAGGAGGCGCACCGGAAAGGGCGGATCGCGCTGATGCCCTCCGCCGCGACGCATGCGGTGCTGCCCAAGCTCGCCACGCTGGCCGGGCGGCGGCTCCAGGTGGACGCCGGTCTGCGCTCCCACGAGCGGCGCTTCGGCGATGCGGAGGGCTTCTGGCTCCCCGAGTGCGCCTACGTCGGCGGCCTCGAGACCGTGCTCGCCGAAAGCGGGATCACCCACACCTGCCTCGATCAGAGCGCGCACGAGCGCGGCACCGTGGCGCTGACGCCGATTCGGCTGCCGGGCGGCCCGGTCGCCTTCACCATCGACTGGCCGACGGTCCGCCTCGTCTGGTCGGACGGCGGCTACCCGTCCGACGGCGCCTATCTCGAATACCACCGCCTCTCTCGGAACGGCATGCGGCTCTGGTCGATCTCAGGCGCCCCGTATGACCCCGCTCCGGCCGCGAAGCGCGCCACCGAGCACGCGGCCTCCTTTCTCGCCGCCGTGCGCGACCGCCTCGAGCGCCACCGCACCGAGACCGGGCGCCGCGGGCTCTGCGTCTTCGCGATCGACACGGAGCTGCTCGGTCACTGGTGGGCGGAGGGGCCGCTCTGGCTGCGCGAGGTGATCAGGGGGGCCGAGTTGGACGGCGTCCGGCTGCTCACCCTCCCGCAGGCGCTGCGCGAGCACGAGCCTGAGGAGCGCCCGGCGCGGGAGGCGAGCTGGGGTGAGGGGAAGAGCCTCGAGACCTGGGACAGCCCGTCGGTCTCCGATCTGGTCTGGGCGACTCGCCGGAGCGAGCTGCGGCTGCTCAGGGCGCTTGCCGGGCGCGCCGTCGCGCCCGACGCCGCGATGCGCGCGGCGCGGGAGCTGCTCGCGCTGCAGTCGAGCGACTGGGCGTTCATGGACCACCGCGGCCAGGCGGGCGACTACCCGTACACCCGCGCCACCGCCCACGCGGAGGCCCTGCTGGAGGCCATAGACTCATCCGAGCCGGTCGATCCACGCGTGCGCAATCTCGCCCCGGACCTCAGTCTGGCGCCGCTCCTCGAGCCCTAGATGACAAGAGCCCTGATCCTCTCCTGGGAGTACCCGCCTCTGATCGAGGGTGGTCTCGCGCGCGTCGTCCGCAAGCAGGCCGAGGGTCTGGTCGAGCGCGACGCGGAGGTCCACGTCCTCACCCGCGGCGGCGAGGAGTCTCCCGCCGAGGAGCTCGTCAACGGAGTCCATGTACACCGAGTTCGCGAGCCCACGCGTCCCGCTGAGCTCAACGAGTTCGTGGCGTGGGTCGAGCGGATGAACTCCGACATGCTCGCCGCCGGCGTGGAGCTGGGGGACCGACTCGACTTCGACGTCGTCCACGGTCACGACTGGCTCGTCGCGAACGCCTGCGACCACCTCGCCCGCCGCTTCGAAGCGCCGCTGGTGACGACGATCCACGCAACCGAGCACGGGCGCCACCAGGGCTGGGTCGACAAGCACCCGCAGTCCTACATCCACGGGGTCGAGCGTTGGATCACGAACCGCTCCGACCGTGTCCTGGTCTGCTCGACCTTCATGCGGGAACAGGTGGTCGACGTCTTCGGGGTCGACGAGGACCGGGTCGAGGTCATTCCGAACGGGATCGATCCGGAGGACCTGCAGCCCCACGACGACGACGAGCTGCGGCGGCTTCGTGCCGAGTTCGCCCAGCCGGACGAGTCGCTCGTCCTGCTGGTCGGCAGGCTGGTCTACGAGAAAGGGTTCCAATTCGCATTGGAGGCTCTCCCCGAGATCATCGAGCGGCTGCCGAACACGCGCTTCGTCGTGGCCGGCTCGGGAACTCATGAGCAGGAGCTCCGTCGCCAGGCCGCGCAGCTCGGCCTGATGGAGCACGGTATGTTCGTCGGTTGGATCGGCGACGACGTCCTGCACTCGCTCTACCGGATCGCCGACGTCTGCGTGGTGCCTTCGATCTACGAGCCGTTCGGCCTGGTGGCGCTCGAGGCGATGGCGTCGAGCTGTCCCTGCATCGTCGCCGACACCGGAGGCCTCCGCGAGGTGGTCCCCCACGACGAGGTCGGTCTGCGCTTCCGTGCCCGAGACCCGGTCTCGCTCGCGGGGATGACGGTCCGCGTCCTCGACGACGCCAAGCTCTGCCGTCGGCTGACCGCGGAGGCGTTCGAGCACCTGAGGCGCTTCGACTGGGGCGATGTCGCCGAGCGAACGGCCGACGTCTACGCCGAGCTGATCGCCAGCGCGGTGCCGGCGCGGGGCGTATGACCCGGCTGCCCGAAGGCCGGCGGGAGGTCTACCCCTCGCGCAGAGCCCGCCCCAAGCGGCGGGCCCCGGACTTTGGCCCGGGCCTCAACGTCAGCGTGCCGATCTCGTTCGGCCTGCCGCTGGCCGTCGTCGGGATCGCGCTGGTCGCGGCGGCCTTCGCGTCGGGCGGCCTCCTCCTCTGGATCACCGGCGCCGTTGCGCTCGCGGCGGGGATCCTGCTCTTCGCGTCGGGTAAGCGGCTCTAGCCAGCGCGAGGTCAGCGTTTTTGGGGAGGCATTTCCTCGTCCTCGGGCTCGACGGGGTCGGGCCAGCGCAGCCGCTTCGGCTCATCGCGCATCCGGATCACCTTCGCGGGGACGCCGCCGACCACTGCGTTCGCGCGAACGTCGCGCGTGACCACGGAGTTCGTGCCGACGATCGAGTTGTCGCCGACATGCACGCCGCGCAGGAAGCAGGCGCCGTAGCCGACCCAGACGTTGGAGCCGATCACGCACTCGCGCGTGTAGATGCCCTGGACCCGGATCGGACGCTCGACCTCGACCACGCCATGGTCGAAGTCGATGAACATCGCCCGGTCCGCGATCACGCACTGCTCGCCGATCCGGACCCGCCTGTAGGCGGAGATCGTGCACTCCTGGCCGACGACCGTCTTGGGGCCGATCTCGACGATCCCCTCGTGGCAGCGGATCTTGGTCCCGTCGCCGATCCAGGAGAATCGCCCGAACCTGATCGTCGCCCGCCTGCCGATCTGAAGCTGCAGGCCCTTGCCGAAGAAGACCGGCCCGTCGGTCTCCCAGCGCCACCCCGCCGGGGTCAGGAGGCGGCGCCAGAGGTATCGCCAGAGCAGGCGCCCATAGCGCAGGTTGAGCATGCCGTTGCGGCGGTAGAAGCGGAGGGCGCGGAGCATGGGGCGGCAGTCTAGGTTCGAAGGGGCGGCCGACCGCCCGCCGACCTAGACTCGGCAGCCCGATGGCTCAGAAGACCGAACAGAGCCTCGCCGAGCGCCTGATCGCCGGCGACAAGCGAGCCCTCGCGCGCGCCATCACGTTGATCGAGAACGACGACCCGCAGGGCTGGGAGCTCGTCAGAGAGGTGTTCCCGCGCACCGGACGCGCCAGGATCGTCGGCCTGACGGGTCCGCCCGGTGTGGGCAAGAGCACGCTGATCGGGGCGCTGACCGCCGAGATGCGCCAGGCGGACCGCCAGGTGGCGGTCCTCTCGATTGACCCCTCGAGCCCGTTCACCCGCGGCGCACTTCTCGGGGATCGGATTCGCCTCTCGGACCACTTCCTCGACGCCGGCGTCTTCATCCGCTCGATGGCGAGCCGCGGTGCCCTCGGCGGGCTCTCCGAGTCGACCCTGCAGGCGGCCCTGCTGATGGACGCCTCGGGCAAGGACGACGTCTTCATCGAGACAGTGGGCGTCGGCCAGGCCGAGATCGACATTGTCGACCACGGCGACACGATCGTCCTGGTCCTGATGCCCGGATCGGGCGACTCGATCCAGGCGCTCAAGGCCGGGGTGATGGAGATCCCCGACATCATCGTCGTCAACAAGTCCGACCACCCGATGACCGACACGATGATCCGCGAGATCCGCGGCGTCCTCTCGCTCGGACCGTCCACGTCGTGGCGCGTCCCGATCGTGAAGACCGAGGCGGCGAAGGGGGAGGGGGTGGCCGAGCTCGCCGAGAAGATCTCCGAGCACCGCGAGCACATCGAGGCGGAGGGAACGCTCGAGGAGCGGCGTGCGAGGAACCTGCGCAACGAGGTGCTCGAGCTGGCCGCGTCCCGGATGCGGCGCCGTCTCGAGGCCGCCGTGGCGGATGATGCTTCGGTCCGCGAGCTGCTTGATCGAGTCGTCAAGCGCGAGCTGGATCCGGCGAGCGCCGCCAAGGAGCTCCTCGGCCGCGAGGATGGCTGAGAGGAGGACGAGCCTCGCGGAGGCGATCGAGTGGCTCGAGATGCCGATCGACGGCCTTCGCGGCAAGAGCCTCGGGCGCGTCGGCGGCATTCACCTGGACGCCGAGGACGGCGAGCCCCGCTGGCTCCTGATCCGCCTCGGGCCGCTCGCCGGCTGCACCGCCATTCCCATCGAGCACGCCGCCGAGGCGGCTGAGCGCCTCTGGAGCGGCTACGAGCGGAGCTGGGTCAACGAGGCGCCGCGGTTCAAGCCGGACGAGTCCCTGACGGCGGCACAGGAGCTCGAGCTCGCGGCCCATTGGGGGATCGGTGCGCAGCGGGGGAGGGCGGCGGAGGTCGCGGGCCGCGACGGAGACGAGATCACCGCCGTCCCGGCGGAGGTGGGGGACTAGACCCCCAGCTGACGGGCGATCACCATCTGCTGCACCTCGTCGGTGCCCTCGCCGATCGTGAGGATCTTGGCGTCGCGATAGAAGCGGCAAACCGGATACTCCTCGATGTAGCCGTAGCCGCCGTGGATCTGCACGGCCTCCTCGGTGGCCCGGACGGCGAGGCGGCCGGTGATCAGCTTCGCCTGCGCCGCCGTCATGGTGAACGCCTGGCCCCGGTCCTTCTCGATGGCCGCCCGGTAGACGAGCAGGCGAGCGGCCTCGATCTGCGCCGAGATGTCCGCGATCTTGACCTGGATCGCCTGGAACTTGCCGATCGCCTTGCCGAAGGCCTGACGCTCCTTCGCATATGAGATCGCCTCATCGAGGGCGCCCTGAGCGAGGCCGACGCCCATCGCGGCGACCCCGATGCGACCCCCGTCCAGGATCTGCAGGAACTGCTTGAACCCCTCGCCGCGCCTGCCCAACAGGTTGTCCTCCGGGACCCGGCAGTCATCGAAGGTGAGCGGCCTGGTGTCCGACGCGTTCCAGCCCATCTTCCGGTAGGGCTCCCCGGCGTCGTAGCCGGGGGTGCCGTTCGGGACGATGAGGTTGGAGATCTCCTTGGTCCCGTTGTCCCGGCCGGTGACCGCGGTGATGGTCACGCAGCCGGAGATCTCGGTGCCGGAGTTGGTGATGAACTGCTTGGCGCCGTTGATGACCCACTCGCGGCCGTCAAGCTCCGCCCGGGTCTGGGTGTTGCCGGCGTCGGAGCCCGCCTCGGGCTCGGTCAGGCCGAAGGCGGCGAGCTTCTGCCCGCCGCAGAGCTGTGGCAGCCAGTCGTCCTTCTGCTCGTCGGTGCCCCAGAGGTGGATGGGCATCGTGCCGAGCGAGGTGTGGGCGGCCATCGTGATCGCCACCGAGGAGTCGACCCGCGTGAGCTCCTCGACGGCCAGCGCGTAGGCGAGGGTGTCGGCGCCTCCGCCCCCGTACTCCTCGGGGAAGGGAATGCCCATCAGCCCGAGCTCTCCCATCTTCGCCACCAGCTCGTAGGGGAAGGACTTGGTGCGGTCGAGCTCCTCCGCCACCGGCGCGACCTCCTGGCGGGCGAAGTCGCGGACTGTGTCGCGCAGGAGGCGCTGCTCGTCGGTCAGGTCGAAGTCCATTCGGCGAGCGGAGTCTAGGAAGCGCGGCTAGGCCACGGCCTTGAGCGCGGCCTGGGCCGCCTTCATCCCCGGTCCCTCGATCGCGACCGCCTCCCGGACCGTGAGCGGCTTGCCGCACTTCGTGCAGATCCGGCGATCGTCGATCTCACCCCCGCACTCGCCCTTGTGGACGACGATCGAGGGGCGGCCCTCCGGCTGCTGCTCGTACTTGTCGCCCCACTGCATCAGGGCGATCATCACCGGCCAGAGGTCGAGCCCCTTCTCGGTGAGGAAGTACTCATAGCGCTCGGGGCGCTCGCTGTAGGGGCGCCGCTCGAGGATCCCCTCGTCGACCATGCGCTGGAGCCGCGCCGTGAGCACATTGCGAGCCACGCCGAGCGAGCGCTGCATCTCCGAGAACTTGCGCCGGCCGTGGAAGATCTCACGGACGACGAGCAGGGACCAGCGCTCACCGACCAGCTCCAGGCTGCGTGCGATCGAGCAGATCTGTCCCTCGTACTCATTGCCGAGCATCAGTGTGATCTTCGCACACTCGGTTGCATCACGCAACTCACGCTGGTAGGTTGGGTTTCAGTGGTTGCGTGAAGCAACCGACCCCAGCAAGGAGCCTGACATGAGAGCACTCCGCTTCGAATTCCATCCCGAGCAGATTCGGATCAGCTCTGAGGAGATCCTCGCCGACCTCCGCTACCCGGCCCGCGAGAGCCACGACGGCGGGCGCAGGCGCGCCCGTCGCCGCCGGGGGCGGGTCGCTTGAGCATCGCTCCGGATCGCGGCGTTCGGAACGCCCGCGACGCGGCGGCCGCATTCGGCGAGAGCTCCCCGGAGACCACCCGCCGCCTCACCCTGTCGTGGCAGGACCCCACCGTCTCCGCGGCGGCGGGTGCGCAGATGGCGGGACTCGACTACGTCCGCGCGATCCAGACCGGGGAGATCCCCCCGCCGCCGATCGCCGTGGTCATGAACTACTCGATCGCCGAGCTGGAGGAGGGCAGGGCCGTCTTCGAGGGGGAGCCCGGCGAGGAGCACTACAACCCGATCGGGGTCGTGCACGGCGGCTACGCCTCGACGATCCTCGACTCGGCGCTCGGCTGCGCCGTGCACACCACCTGCGCCGAGGACGAGGGGTACACGAGCCAGACCCTGGAGGTGAAGTACCTGCGGCCGATCACCCGCGACACCGGGGCCGTTCGCGCCGAGGCCGATGTGATCCACCGTGGCCGCAGGGCGGCCACCTCCGAGGCGCGGCTCATCTCGGTCGAGACGGGCAAGCTGCTCGCGACCGGCACGAGCACCTGCCTCATAATTGGCCCGGAGTGACGGCTTCGCCATCAAGTCGCGGCCACAAGCGGCCGCAACCCATAACCGCTCGGGGCTTCGCCCCTCGCTCCTAGTGGGGCGGCCTGATGGCCGCTGACGCCAAGGACGCCATCGTCGCCTCCTACGAGAGGCTCAACGAGCGGGACATCGACGCGGCGCTGGAGGCCCTGGCCGAGGACGCCGAGTGGCGCGAGAGCGAGGTCCTGCCCGATACGGGGGTCTATCGGGGCCGGGAGGCGATCCGCGCCTTCCTGACCGACTTCCTGGGCTCCTGGGAGCGCTTCCACCAGACGGTGGAGGAGGTGCGGGAGGAGGACGACCGGGTCCTGGTGATGATCCACCTCGAGGCGACGGGCCGCGGCTCGGCCGCGGATGTCGATGCCCGCTACGCGCATCTCTGGACCGTCTCCGGCGGGAAGGGGATTCGCGTCGACGCTTTCTACGATCGCGACGAGGCGCTCGCCGCCCTCAACCCGTAGGCCCCGGTCAGCACGACCGCCACCCAGAGCACCGCGTACAGCGTCGTGGCCAGCGGCCGGTCGCCGAGGTCCGGGATGTGGACGTTCAGGGCCAGCAACTCCAACAGGCCGAGCGCGGTGTAGGCGAGCGCGGCACCGCGGAAGCTGAGCGGATCGTCCTCGCGGGCCGCGAACACGGCGGCCAATCCGATCCCGAACAGGAAGGACCCGATCGCGCGGGAGGTGAGCGGCGAGAGCGCCCAAGGCCAGACGTCGTCGGCCGCCCCGGGCGCGATCAGGAGGAGGAGGCCGGCGGCCAGCATCACCGCTCCCTCGACGAGCAGGATCCGACGGAGGAGCCTCGGCAGTCGCTTCTCGCCGCGTCGGTCCTCCCCGTCGCTGCTGCGCTGGCCGGCGATCCCCCATGCGAGCAGGGGCGGCACGAGGGCGTATGCGACGACCCAGAAGACGCCGAAGAGGCTGTTGAGATCGAACCGGTCGATATGGATCAGCGTGATGACCAGCAGCAGCACTGCGATCACCGCAACCGGATAGACGGCGGGTCGCGCACGGGTCCAGGTCCCGGAGCGCGCCGCCGAGAGGATCAGCACGAAGGCCGCCCAGTAGAAGGCGCCGAGGGTGGCGGCGGTGAGCGGCGGGGCGATCGTCCACGACCACCAGGCGTCGGTGCGGGTCGCCCCGAAGAAGAGGAGCGCGCCGGCGATCAGGGCCAGCCCGGCGAAGACTTCGAGGGTGAGCCTGAGGTGCGGGGTCACCGGCCGCATGTCGAGATCCTACGATCGGGGCCGTGAGAGAGAACGGCGGGGTCCACACGGTACGCCTCGGCCGGATGGTCGAGGACGGCGTCGCCCCGAGCATCTTCGGATTGATCGAGCGCGGGATCGCGAGGGAGCCCGCCCTGGCCGCTCAGATGCGCGGCCGGGTCGTCTTCCGCTTCGCCGAGGGCTTCGCGCCTCTGCGGATCACCTTCCGCGCGCGCAGCGTCGTGGTCGAGGACGGCGACTCCCGCAGGCCCGACCTCGTGATCGAGGGATCCCTGCCGGACATCGTTCACTTCGCCACCGTGCCCACCCTGCGGGGGCGCCTCCACGGCGTGCCGGATCCGCGTCAGCCCAGCGGCCGTAAGGCGCTGAGGCGCCTCGCCAATGGCCGGGTGAGGATCGAGGGCAACCGGGTCCTGGGGCGTCGCCTGCTTCGCCTGCTCGCGGTCTAGCGCCTGGCTAGTCGTGCGCGAGCGACCGGGCCAGGTCGATGAGCAGCCGCACGCCGTAACCGGTCGGGCCCTTGCCGACGTACTCGCGGCCGACATCCCAGGCGGTGCCGGCGATGTCGAGGTGGACCCAGGGCTTGCCGTCAACGAACTCCTCGAGGAACGAGCCCGCATAGATCGTGCCGGCCTTTCGCTTCGCGGAGGCATTGGTGAGATCGGCGGCCGTCCCCTTGGTGAGGTCCTTGTACTCGGGGTGGAGCGGCAGGCGCCAGGCGAGCTCGCCGGTCCGCGTGGCGGCGGCCCCGACCTGCTCGGCGAAGGCGTCGTCGTTCGAGATCAGTGCCGCGTAGGTGGAGCCGAGGGCGATCAGGACGGCGCCCGTCAGTGTCGCCAGGTCGACGATCCGGTCGGCGCCGAGCTCGACCGCGTAGGCGAGCGCGTCGGCGAGGATCAGGCGGCCCTCGGCATCCGTGTTGTTGACCTCGACCGTCTTGCCGTTCAGCTGGGTGATGATGTCGCCGGGCTTCACGGCCGTGCCGCTCGGCATGTTCTCCGTCGCGGGGATCACCGCCAGGACGTCGATCGGCAGCTCGAGCTTGGCAAGCGCCGAGATCGTCTCCAGCACCGCGGCGGCCCCGGACATGTCCATCTTCATCTCGTGCATCGAGGGGGCCGGCTTGATCGAGATGCCGCCCGAGTCGAAGGTGACCCCCTTGCCGACCAGCCCGAGCGTTTCGTCCCCGCCGCCGCTGTAGCGGAGCACGATCAGCCGCGGGTCCTCGGCGGTCCCTTGCGAGACGGCGACGAGTCCTCCCATGCCCTTCTCCTTGATCTCCTCCCGGCCCAGCACCTCGCAGGTGACCGACTCGTGCTCGTCGGCGATCGCCTGCGCCCGTCCGGCGAGGTAACCCGGGGTGACGACGTTGGAGGGCAGGTCCTGAAGCTCGCGGGCGAAGTTCTCCGCCTCCGCGCCGACGCGGGCCGCCTCGACCGCCTCGGCCAGATCGCCGCCGGCGATCACGGTGATCTCCTCCAGTCCCTTGGAATCGTCATCCTCGTCGTCCCCCTTGCTCTTGAAGCGATCGAAGCGATAGGAGGCGAGGATCGCGCCCTCGACCATCGCGGTCACCGCGGCCGCGGGGTCGTCGCCATCCGGGCCACGCAGCGCGAGCGAGGAGGAGTCCATCGAGGCGGCCGTGCGGGCCGCGATCGCGGCGGCGACACGGGCGCGCTCCGGGATGAAGTCGCCGCGATCACCGAGACCGACGACGAGGGCGCGCCGCGGCGTTCCGGGGTGGACCAGCGTGGCCCTCTTGTAGGTGGCCTTGGCGTCCTCGGATCCCGGCGCGGCGGCCAGCGGGTCCGGCAGGTCGTCACCCTCGAACATGAGAACGGCGAGGAGATCGGTTTCGACTTCGGAGAGCGGCTTGTCGGCGACCTCGACGCGCAAGGGAGCGCCAGATTACAGACGGTCACTAACCTTTCGTCCTGACTTTGGATAACCGCCCGGCGGGCTGGCCGCGGGCACAGACGAAAGGCGCAGATGTCGAAGACGGTCATCCTCTCCACCGCCAGGACCCCGTTCGGGAAGATGGGCGGCGGACTCTCGTCCCTCGATGCCACCGACCTCGGTGGCACCGCGATCTCGGAGGCGCTCGAACGCGCCGATGTCGCTCCCGACGACGTGCAGGGCGTCGTCTACGGCCAGGTCCTCCAGGCCGGACAGGGCCAGATCCCCTCTCGCCAGGCCCAGATCAAGGCCGGCATCCCGCGGGAGGTTCCCTCGGAGACCGTCAACAAGGTCTGCGCCTCGGGCATGCGCTCGATCGGGATCGCCGACCAGGCGATCCGCGCCGGCGACCTCGAGATCGGTGTCACCGGAGGCATGGAGTCGATGAGCCAGGCGCCGTACCTGCTCCCGGGCGCCCGCTTCGGCTTCCGGATGGGCGACGTGCAGGCGGTCGACGCGATGACCCACGACGGCCTCACCAACCCGTTCACCGAGAAGCAGATGATCAACGAGGCCAGCGAGGTCTCGAACGAGCTCGAGATCACGCGCGCCGACATGGACCGCTTCGCCGAGCGCTCCCACCAGCTGGCGCACAAGGCGACCGAGGACGGCAGGCTCGCCGAGGAGATCGTCTCGGTCACCATCGAGTCGAAGAAGGGCACCAACGAGGTCGCGGCCGACGAGGCGATCCGGCCCGACACGACCCTCGAGGCGCTCTCCAAGCTGAAGGCCGTCGGCGGCGACGACGCCACCCACACCGCGGGCAATTCGCCGGGAGTGAACGACGGGGCCGGCGCCGTGGTCGTCGCCTCGGAGGAGTGGGCCAAGCAGAACGGCAAGAGCCCGGTTGCCACGGTGCTGGCCTACGGCCAGGTCGCCGACGACTTCCCCTACCTCGCCAGGACCCCCGCCAGGGCCGCGATGCAGGCTCTCGAGAAGATCGGCAGGCAGCCCGGTGACGTGGACCTCTGGGAGATCAACGAGGCGTTCGCCTCCGTCGCCATCAACTCCGTGCGGATGCTCGAGATCGACGAGGACAAGGTCAACGTCAACGGCGGAGCGATCGCGCTCGGCCATCCGATCGGGGCCTCCGGCGCCCGTATCGTCGGCGCCCTCGTCCACGAGCTCAAGCGCCGCGGCGGCGGCCTCGGCTGCGCCGCGATCTGCTCCGGCGGCGGGCAGGGCGACGCGATCGTCGTCGAGGTCAACGGGGCGTAGTTTCGGCACGTGTCGCGCGGGGCAACCGTGCGGCATGCGGCCTCATTTCGAGAACGACACCGTCAGCGCGATCGGGCGGGCCTGGCACGACCTCGGGCTGGGCACCATCGTGGGCTCCAACCTGTTCGCCCAGGTCGGCTGGCATCCCGCCTTGCGCGACGTCAGCGACGAGCGGGAACGCGGCAGGGTGACAAACGAGGCCTGGAGGCGCTATGGCGCCGTCAACGCGCTGGCCCTGACCGGCATCGTCTCCGGCTGGCTGGGCGCGCGGGCCTTCGAGGCGACTCCCGACAAGCTGACCGAGCGCGAGCGCCGGATCGCCAGGGCGAAGGACATCCTCACCGGCGTGATCGCCGTCACCGGGATCGCGTCGGGCGCGCTCGGCAACCGTTTCTACGGAATGGCCGAGGACGGCGCCGTGCCGCTGCGCGACGGCGACCATCCGAGCAGCCATGCCCCGGAGAAGGTGACACGCGCCAAGCGCGCTCTCTCGGCGCTGGGCCGGATCCAGCTGGCCTCGGCCCTGACCCTGGGGGTGGTCCAGGCCGGGATGGCCCAGGTGAACTACCGCCGCCCTCCGCTGAAGCGGGTCTTCCGCCGCACCTACTGAGGCTCCACGCGAGCTCGGGACCGACGAGGGGCGCAGCTAGGCTGCCTCTCCATGGCCGAGAAGTCATCCGAGGGCAAGGGCGCCGCCTTCTTCGACCTCGACAAGACGCTCATGGCCGGGTCCTCGGGCATGGTCTTCGCGCGGGTCGCCAACCGCAAGGGTTTCGTCCCACGCGGCCAGCTCGCCAGGTGGGGGCTGCACCACCTGCGCTATCGGCTCCGCGGTTCCTCCGACGAGCAGACGAGCGCCGTGATCGAGGTCGCCAGTCGGATCTTCGCCGAGATTCCCGAGCGTGACGTCGAGCGGATGGGCCCGGAGGTCCTCGCCGGGATCCTGCCGCGGATCTACCCGCAGATGCTCGACGAGGTCCACCGCCACCAGGACGAGGGCCGGGCCACCTTCATCGTCAGCGCTGCGGGCAACGACCTGGTGAAGACGCTGGCGGCGGTCCTCGGCATGGAGGGCGGGATCGGGACGCGGTGGGCGGTCGGCGCCAACGGGAAGTTCACGGGGCAGATGGACGGCCCGTTCGTCTACGGGGACGGCAAGGTCGAGGCGATGCGGCAGTTCGCCGACAGGCACGACATCGACCTGGCCGAGTCCTGGGCCTACTCCGACTCGGCGAGCGATCTGCCGATGCTGCGGGCCGTCGGGCACGCCGTCGTCGTCAACCCCGATGCGCCGCTGCTCGAGATCGCGCGCGAGCAGGCGTGGCAGGTCATGCGCTTCGAGAAGCTGGGGCGGAAGCTCGCGATCGCGGGCGCGACCGTGCTCGCGGCGTTGGTCGGTGGGGCTGCAGCGAGCGCTTCGAAGAGGCGAAACAGCCACCGTAGACTGGGGCCATGGCGGTAGAGCCGGAGATGCGAGGGCGCGCGTCGGCGCGGCCCGTCATGTTGTCACGCGCGCATGAGTGGCTGGCCGAGGTCTATTCGAAGCTGGAGGAGCGCGAGGCGCTCTTCGAGACGATCTCGGGCCACGAGGTCAGGCCGCTCTACACCGAGGAGGACCGGGCGGGATCCGATCCGGAGCGCAACCTGGGCTACCCCGGCGAGTACCCCTACACCCGCGGCGTCTACCCCTCGATGTACCGCGGCCGCCTCTGGACGATGCGGCAGTTCGCCGGCTTCGGCACCGCCGAGGAGACCAACGAGCGCTTTCACTACCTCCTCGACCATGGCCAGACCGGGCTCTCGACCGCCTTCGACATGCCGACGCTGATGGGCCTCGATTCCGACGCCAACCGCTCCCTCGGCGAGGTCGGGGTGGAGGGGGTGGCGATCGACACTCTCGACGACATGGAGACGCTCTTCGCCGGGATCGAGCTCGGCGAGGTCAGCACCTCGATGACGATCAACGCACCGGCCGCGATCCTGCTCGCCTTCTACGTGGCCACGGCCGAGGAGCAGGGTGTCCGGCCGGAGCGCCTCGCCGGCACGATCCAGACGGACATCCTCAAGGAGTACATCGCCCAGAAGGAGTGGTGCTTCCCCATCGAGCCGGCGATGCGCCTGGTCGGCGACATGATCGAGTGGTGCACCGAGCGCATGCCCCGCTGGCACCCGATCTCGATCTCCGGGTACCACATCCGCGAGGCGGGCTCGACCGCCCAGCAGGAGCTCGCCTTCACGCTCAAGGACGGCTTCACCTACGTGGAGCAGGCGATCGAGCGCGGCATGGACGTCGATGACTTCGCGCCCCGGCTCTCCTTCTTCTTCAACGCCCACATCGACTTCTTCGAGGAGATCGCCAAGTACCGGGCCGCCCGCCGCATCTGGGCGCGGGAGATGCGCGAGACCTACGGCGCGAGGCGCGAGGAGTCCTGGCGGATGCGCTTTCACACGCAGACGGCCGGCGTCTCGCTGACCGCCCAGCAGCCGCAGGTCAACATCATCCGCACGGCGATCGAGGCGCTCGCCGGCGTTCTCGGCGGCACCCAGTCGCTGCACACCAACTCATACGACGAGGCACTCGCCCTCCCGACAGAGGAGGCGGTCCGCATCGCGCTGCGAACCCAGCAGGTGATCGCGCACGAGACCGGCGTCACCAACACGATCGACCCGCTCGGCGGCTCCTACTTCGTCGAGACGCTCACCGACGACATGGAGCGGGCCGCCTATGGGTACTTCGCCCGCATCGACGAGCTAGGCGGCATGGTCGAGGCGATCAAACAGAACTTCCCGCAGCGCGAGATCGCGGACGCCGCGTTCGAGCTGCAGGAGAAGATCGACGACCACGAGCAGGTCGTCGTCGGCGTCAACCGCTACACGGAGGGTGACGACGACGAGCATCCGATCCTGCGCATCGACCCGGCGCTGGAACGCAAGCAAC
>DATIDP010000136.1:0-3197 GCA_035456265.1 Solirubrobacterales bacterium
CCGATCCTGCTGGTCACCCTGATCCTCTCCACGGGTCATCCGCTGCACGAGGCGCTCATCCTCGTGCTCTTCATCGCGCTGGCGGTGGTGACCGGCATCCTCGCCGTGCGCTCGGCGTGGCGAGGCTGGCCGCTCGTGGAGCGGACCTTCGAGACCTCGAGCCAGCTGGCGGTCCGCCTGGCCGTGGTGCTCGTCTTCGCGCTCGTGGCCCTGGCGGCGCAGCTCGGCCTCGACCTTCTGCTCGGCGGGTTCGTGGCCGGGATGATCACGCGGATCGCCCTGCGCGGCCGGGAGGTGAGCGTCTTCGACTCGAAGCTCAACGCCGTGGGGTACGGCCTGCTGATCCCGTTCTTCTTCATCACCAGCGGGATGGCGTTCGACCTCGACGCGCTGACCTCGAGCGTCGGCGCGTTGCTGAAGGTGCCGATGTTCGTCGGTCTCTTCCTGGTCGTGCGCGGCCTCCCGGCCCTGCTCCTCTACCGGAGCGAGCTCGACCTGCGCGAGCGGTTCGCGCTCGCCGTCTACTCGGCGACGGAGCTGCCGCTGGTCGTCGCGATCACGACGCTCGCGATCCAGGCGGGGCACATGAAGAGCTCGACCGCGGCCGGCCTGGTCGGCGCGGCGATCCTGTCCACGCTGATCTTCCCGCTGGTCGGGGCGCGCATCAGGCGCGGCGGCGAGCCGGTCGGGGGCCCGATCGAGGCTCCGGCGACCGCCTAGCGGCACCCACTTCAGCGCCTCACCGGCGCCGCTTCGCGGTCGCTCTGCGTCAGTACGCGGCGAGCACTCGTTCGACCTCGACCAGGGCCTCGCGCAGGCTGCGCACGTCGACTCTCAGCGGAGCACCGTCCTCGCGGGGATCGATCCGCAGCAGCAGGTGGCCGTCGTGCGGGTCGTAATGGGTGTAGGCGATCTGCTCGCCGTCGCGCCAGAGCTCGACGACGCCATCCGATGCTTCCGCTGCGCCGGTCGTGCGGACCTCTATCTCATGCATAGCTGACCTCCAGCCTGGTCGTGACTGCCGCCAGCCAGCACTGCCGGAGCTGGCCGGACTCGGGGGTCAACCTAGTATCTCGCTCGCGGCGAAAGCCGCCGCCACGCCGGGGTAGGGGCAGGGCCCGCCCTCCGAGGCCGTCAGCCGACGATCTGAAGTTCCTTCGGAGTGCCGCTCAGGTTGCGGTAGCCGTCGACCGTCACGACCACGAGGTCCTCGATCCTGACGCCGAAGCTTCCGGGCAGGTAGATCCCCGGCTCGACGGTGACGACGTTGCCCTCGCGAAGCTCGTCCTCGGAGGTCGTGGCGAGCCGGGGGCCCTCATGGACCTCGAGGCCGACGCCATGGCCGAGCCCGTGCCCGAAGTGGTCCCCGTGACCGGCCTCGGAGATCATCTCCCGCGCCACGGCATCCACCTCCTTCCCCGCCGCCGCCGGCCGGATCGCCTGGAGGGAGGCGAGCTGGGCGGCGAGGACGACCTCATAAACCTGACGCGCCTCCTCGCCGGGCTCGTCCGTCGCGAAGGTCCGGGTGCCGTCCGAGCAGTAGCCGTCGAGCTGGGCGCCCATGTCGAAGACGACCAGCTCCCCCTTTCCGATCTCGCGCCCTCCGGGCTCGGCGTGCGGCAGGGCGCCATTCTCGCCGGCGGCGATGATCGGCGAAAACGAGGGCTCCGCTCCGAGCTCGCGGATTCTCGCCTCGCAGGACCGTGCGACCTCCCGCTCGGTCCGCCCCGCAAGGCCGCCCTCGACCGCCCAGCGGAAAACGTCGTCGGCGAGCTCGGCCGCAGCGGCCATTCTCCCGATCTCCTCGGGCTCCTTGACGGCGCGGAGCCGCTCGACGAGGTCCCCGGCGGGCACCAGGTCCACTCCCTCCCCGACCGCCGCCTCCAGGCGGGCGAGCTGGCGGACGCTCAGCTTGGCGTCTTCGAAGCCGACCCTGCCCTTCATTCGCCCAGCGATCTGCGGCACCAGCTCCCGCTCGGCCTCCGGGCGCTCCCACTCCTCCCCCACCTCGCGCTCGGCGCGCTCGGTGTAGCGGAAGTCCGTGAAGAAGATCCTCTCGTCGAGGCCGAGCAGGCAGGCCCCGTTGGTGCCGGCGAACCCGGTCAGGTAGCGGACGTTGGTGAGGTCGGAGACGAAGAGCTGGTCGAGCTCGCGCTCCGCGATCAGCTCGGCGAGACGATCTGCACGGGTCATACGCCCAGTCTCTCAGCGATCAGCTCGAGCGCCTCACGGTAGCCGTCCGGGCCCTTGCCATAGACCTGACCCACGATCAGGTCGAGCCCCTCGAACACCGAGTGGCGACGCCACTCCTCACGCTTGCTGATGTCGGAGATGTGGACCTCCACGGTGGGGATGTCGGTGAGGTCCAGGGCATCGCGGATCCCCCAGGAGTAGTGCGTCCAGGCGCCGGCGTTCACGATCGCCGCGTCCGCGATCTCCGGCAGCCGGTGCAGGTGCTCGACGAACTCGCCCTCGGAGTTCGTCTGGAAGAACGCCGCCTCCAGGTTGAGCTCGCGCGCGAAGCGCTTGATCCTCACCTCGAGCTCGGGAAGCGTGAAGTCGCCGTAGATGTCCTTGTCGCGGCTGCCGAGCATGTCGAGGTTCACGCCATGCAGCACCTCGACGCGGTTGTGCGTGGTCGGCATCACCGCAGCTCCTCCACCGCGGCGCGCACCCTATCCGGGTCCACCGACTCACCCCAGCGCGGCTCGCCCGGGCGCTCGATCAGCACGAAGCCGACACCCTCGGAGGTGCGTTTCTTGTCGCGGCCGATGGCCGCGATCACCTCATCGACGGAGACCCCGGAATCCAGCGACACGGGGAGGCCGTGGGATGCGAGCAGTCCCTCGACCTCGGTTCGAAGGTCGTCGGCGGCCGACAGCCGCAGGGCCGCCAGGAGCCCCAGGCCCACCGCCTCGCCGTGCCGGTAGCGCGTGTAGCCGGTGGCCCCCTCGATGGCGTGGCCGACCGTATGGCCCAGGTTCAGCACGGCCCGACGGCCGGAGTCGCGTTCGTCCTCGGCCACGACGGCGATCTTGGTGCGCGCGCACTCGAAGATCACGTCGGCGAGCGTGTCGGGGTCGAGCGCCTCGATCCTTCGCACCCGCTCCCAAAGAGGATCGCCCGCGATCAGCCCGGTCTTCAGCACCTCGACGAAGCCCGCCGCGATCTCCTCGCCGGGCAGAGTCCGCAGGAGC
>DATIDP010000137.1:0-6031 GCA_035456265.1 Solirubrobacterales bacterium
TTCCGGAACCTGCCGCTGTTCTCGATCGACGAGGTGACCGTGACCGGCGCCACGACCAATGGGCCGGCGATCAAGAAGGCGGTGGAGCAGGTGGCTGGGGACATGACGACGCTCCACCTCAACGACGACGAGCTCCGAAACGTGGTCACGCACTTCCCTACGGTCGCCTCGGTCGGCGCGACCACGAGCTTTCCGCACACCCTCCACGTGACGGTGACCGAGCGGTTGCCGGTGGCCTTCATCAAGGTGGGTGACCGGCGCACGGCGGTCTCGGCCGACGGCTACCTGCTCCTCGGGGCGAGCTTCAACCCGAAACAGCTCCCGCGGATCGAGGGGGCGGTGGGGAACGGCGCCCGGCTCGACGGCGACGCCGCCGCCCAGGCGGCGATCCTCGGCGCCATCCCGGCACCGCTCCGGGATCAGATCGCGAGCTCGACCTGGTCCGATTCGGACGGCGGGGTGGTCGTCAGCCTGGACGGCGGGCCGGATCTGCGCTTCGGCGACGGCTCGCGGGCTCAGGACAAGTGGACCGCCGCGGTGGCGGTTCTCTCCAGCCCCGAGCACGGATCGCCGGCCTACTTGGACGTGAGCGTCCCGGAGCGCCCGGTCACCGGCGGCTGAGCTCCGGGCGCACCGGAATACGCTGGAGCCTGCAACGCCACATTCATTCGCTTTCTGGCCTACAGGCGTTCGGCCACGGGCGGCGAAATGGGACTGCATGATGGACTCGGAAACGCTCGATTTGCAGGGTATTTCCGGACCCTAAACCAACCATGTCCCTCGATCTTCGAAGGAGACTTACCCCGCTGGAAGTCTCAAGCGATAGTCGAGACTTTGTGCCTGAAAGGGCGTTGACACCTCGTAAGCTTTGCCCTACTTTCGGAATCGCCCGATAGCCGAATACGCGGCCGGGCTCGGAGCAGGACCAACGATGGAGACCTCATATCTGGCCGTAATCAAGGTCGTCGGAGTCGGCGGCGGTGGTTCCAATGCCGTCAGCCGGATGATCGACGCGGGACTTCGCGGAGTCGAGTTCGTCGCCGTCAACACCGACGCTCAGGCGCTGCAGGCGGCTGACGCCGACGTCAAGATCGGCATCGGCCACAACCTGACCAAGGGCCTCGGCGCGGGTGCCAACCCGGAGGTCGGGGCCGGCGCCGCGGCGGAGTCGCGCGACGAGATCAAGGACGCGCTGAAGGGCGCGGACATGATCTTCATCACCTGCGGTGAGGGTGGCGGCACGGGGACCGGCGCCGCCCCGGTGATCGCCGAGATCGCCAAGCAGGAGATCGGCGCACTCACCGTCGGCGCGGTCACGAAGCCCTTCGAGTTCGAGGGCAAGAAGCGGATGGCCCAGGCCGAGGAGGGCATCGACCGTCTCCGCAAGGAGGTCGACACGCTGATCACGGTTCCCAACGAGAAGCTGCTGCAGATCGTCGAGCGGCGGACAACCATCCTCGAGGCCTTCCGCGAGGCCGACGACATCCTCCGCCAGGGCGTCCAGGGCATCACCGACCTGATCACGATCCCGGGACTGATCAACCTCGACTTCGCGGACGTCCGGCTCGTCATGCACCAGGCCGGCTCGGCCCTGATGGGCGTCGGCACGGGCACCGGGGAGAACAGGGCGGTGGAGGCCGCGAAGGCGGCGATCACCTCCCCCTTGATCGAGGAGCAGATCGACGGCGCCAAGGGAATGCTGCTCAACGTCACCGGCGGTGAGGATCTCGGCCTCTTCGAGGTCAACGAGGCCGCCCGCCTCGCGATTCAGGCCGCGGACACGAACGCCAACATCGTCTTCGGAGCCGTGGTGGACTCCTCCATGCACGAGGAGGTTCGCGTGACCGTGATCGCGACGGGGTTCGAGGGCTTCGAGATGATCGCCCGGGCCCCGGAGTTCACCGCTCGTGCGGCGGAGCGCCGTCCGGCACCGGTTCGCGGCGGGCGGGAGACGATGAGCGACCTGCGGATCTCAGAGTCCGAGATCGACGTCCCGGACTTCCTGAAGTAGAGATCAACGGGCGCGGAACGCTCGGCGCGCCGCCGCCTCCTCGTGGTCGAGGAACACCTCGATCCGGGTCACCCGCTCGTCCTCGTCGAAGCTCCACACGGCCCACGACCGAACCTCCATCTCGATCCCGCTGCCGGCCCCCCGAAGCCTGCCGTTCACGTGAACGAGGACCTTCTCGTCCGCCGCCTGGAAGAAGAGCGGCTCGAGGATCTGCGACTCGAAGGCGTCCGGCTCCATCCAGGCGCGGATCGTCTCCGGTCCCCTGAGCTCGCCCTGTCCTCCGGCGCGCACCACGACCATCTCGGGATGGGCCCGCTCGATGATGGCATCGAAGTCGCACCGATTGTAGGCCTCGTAATCCCGGCGCAGCAACTCGATCCTCTGCTCATCCGTGACGGTCATCGCGACGGCGATGCTCCTGATACGCGCGGGGTCCCGACGGGGTTTGGGATGAAGTGCCGAGCGTGATCGACGTCACGGCGCCCGGAGTGCGCGGCGGGCCTCGTTCTCCTCGTGCTGGAGAAAGATCTCCACGCGCGTGAACCTTCCCTGGTCGTCGAAGCTGTAGACCGTCCAAGCGCCGATGTCGATCTCGATCCCGCTGCCGGCGCCGCGGGCCGTGGATCGGACCTGAGCCAGGACGCGCTCCCCGTGGACCTCGAACGCCACGGCCTCGGTGACCTGAGACTCGAACGCATCCGGCTCCATCCATTCGCGGATCCGGTCGGTGCCTCGGACCTCACCTCCTCCGCCGGCCCGCACGAGCACGACATCCGGGTTGCTCAGCTCGACAGCGGCGTCCAGCGCGCCGACGTTCATCGCCGTCAGCAGCTCGGTGATTCGCTCGACCTTCTCGTCGTCCGAAATCCCCACGACCGGCAGTATCGTGACCCGGCATGGAAGCCGGGACGCTGAGACGGACTCCGCTGTATGACGCGCACGTCGAGGCCGGCGCCAAGCTGGTCGACTTCGCCGGCTGGGAGATGCCCGTGCAGTACGACGGGATCCGCGACGAGCACCTGCGCGTACGGAACGCCTGCGGGGTCTTCGACGTCTCCCACATGGGCGAGATCGAGACCGAGGGCCCGCAGGCGGTGGAGCTGCTGCAGCGGCTGCTCTCCAACGACGTCTCGAAGATCGAGGTGGGCGGAGCGCAGTACTCGTGCCTGTGCCGCGAGGACGGCGGCGTGCTCGACGACCTCTTCACCTACAGGCTGGCCGATGACCGCTACCTGACCGTCACCAACGCGGCCAATCACGAACGCGATCTCGAGTGGTTCGAAGCACACGCCGTCGAGTTCGAAGCCGAGGTCCACGATCGGCTCGACGCGTACGCGATGCTCGCGGTCCAGGGCCCCGAGGCGCGGGAGATCGTCGCCGGGCTGACGGAGGGCGAGCTGCCGGCCCGGTTCCACACTGCCGAGCTCACCGTCGCCGGTGCGCGGGCGCTCGTCTGCGGGACCGGCTACACGGGCGAGGACGGTGTCGAGGTCATGATCGCGCCAGACGACGCCAGGGCCGTCTGGAACGCGGTGATCGGCGGGGGCGCGGGTCCGGCGGGACTCGGGGCGCGGGACACCCTCCGGCTCGAGGTCAACTACTGCCTCTACGGCAACGACCTGACCGAGGAAAGGACGCCGATCGAGGCGGGCCTGGGCTGGTGCGTGAAGGAGGACACCGGCTTCGTCGGCTCGGAGGCCTGCCGCCGGGTTCGCGAGCAGGGACCGAGTCAGACCCTGCGGCCGTTCGTGCTCACCGGGCCGGGCATCCCTCGACAGGGCAACCCGATCATGTCGGGGGACGAGTCGATCGGCGAGGTCACCAGCGGCACCCTGTCCCCGTGCCTCGAGGCCGGCATCGGGATGGGATACATCGGGAGCGAAATCGCCGAGCCCGGCACATCGATCGAGATCGACGTGCGAGGGCGGCGGCGCCCGGCCGAGATCCGCAAGGCGCCCCTCTACTCGAAGGACTGAGCGGACCGATAGGTTTCCTCAGTGGCCGAGGAGAGCTACCCCGACGACCTTCGCTACCACCCGGAGCACGACTGGGCGCGGGTGGAGGGCGACACCGCCACCTTCGGCGTCACCTGGTACGCGCAGGATGCACTCGGCGAGGTCGTCTTCTACGAGCCTCCGGAGACCGGCAAGCAGGTATCGAAGGATGAGGCCTACGCCGAGGTCGAGTCCGTGAAGGCTGTCTCCGACGTCTACGCCCCGCTCTCCGGCGAGGTGACGGAGGTCAACGAGGCAGTCTCCGAGAACCCCGAGAAGATCAACCAGGACCCCTACGGCGAGGGCTGGATGGTGAAAGTGAAGCTCTCGGATCCCTCGGAGGCCGATCAGCTGATGGACGCGGCGGCTTACAGGAAGCTGCTCGAAGAGGCCGACTGACGCTTCTGGCCGCGGGTCCTGTCGCCGTAGGAACCTCCCACGGACGCGAAGTAATCGCGTCCGTGGGCCCCTCCTAAGGCGCCACCCGCGGAAGGAGCGTCAGCGCGACAACTACGATTGGCCGATGACGCGATACACGTCCGCAACTGACCAAGATCGCGCGGAGATGCTCGACGCCATCGGCGTCGGCTCGATCGAGGAGCTCTTCGAGGACATTCCCGAGGCGCTGCGGCTTGGGCGCCCCCTGGAGCTGCCCGAAGGGAAGCCTGAGACCGAGGTCTACGACCGCCTCTCGGCCCTCGCCTCAAGGAACGCCCACGCGGAGGCCGAGACGAGCTTCCTGGGCGCCGGCATGTACGACCACTACGTCCCGGCCATCGTCGACGCGATCACCAGCCGTTCCGAGTTCCTGACTCCCTACACGCCGTACCAGCCCGAGATCTCGCAGGGAGGCCTTCAGGTCATGTTCGAGTTCCAGACCGCGATGTCGGAGCTCACCGGCCTGCCGGTCTCGAACGCCGCGCTCTACGAGGGCCCATCGGCGGTGGCCTCGGCGGCCTATCTGGCTATCGGTGCGACCGGCCGCAGGAAGCTGGTCGCCTCGCGGGGGGTTCACCCTCATAGCCGCGAGTCGCTGGTGACGTATGGCGCCGGCTACGGAAGCGAGCTCGTCGAGGTCCCACTCGCGGATGGCCTCACGGACGCCGCCGCGCTGACCGAGGCGATCGACGACGAGACCGCCGCCGTCTTCCTGCAGCAGCCCAACTTCCTGGGCTCGGTGGAGGACATCGAGTCGCTCGGCGCCGCCGCCAAGAAACGGGGTGCGCTGCTCGTGGTCGCCTGCGACCCGATCGCCCTCTCGATCCTGAAGCCGCCGGGCGAGTGTGGAGCCGATGTCGCCGTCGGGGAGGGCCAGCCGCTCGGCAACCGGCTCGACTACGGCGGTCCGTCCTTCGGGTTCTTCTGCGCGACCGACGAGCACATCCGCCGAATGCCGGGTCGGATCGCGGGCGAGACGACCGACGTCGACGGCCGCCGCGGCTTCGTCCTCACCCTCCAGACGCGCGAGCAGCACATCCGCAGGGAGAAGGCGACGCACAACATCTGCACCGCCCAGGCGCTGAACGCGCTCGCCGGCATGATCCACCTGGCCTGGCTCGGGAAGCGTGGTTTCGTCGAGCTCGGGGAGCTCCTGGCCAGGCGCACCGCCTACGCGCGCGAGCGACTCGCCGACGTGGACGGCGTCGAGCTGCTGCACCAGGCGCCCGTGGTGAGGGAGTTCGCGGTCAGCGTGGACGCCCCGGTAGCCGACGTGCTCGACCGTTGTGCCGCCGAGGGAATCGGCGCCGGCTATCCGCTGGGGCGGGACTACCCGGAGCACGAGAACGGCCTGCTGATCGCCCTCACGGAGCGGCGCAGCCGGCAGGACGTCGACCGGCTCGCCGAGGTGCTCGGCGCGGCCGTGCGCGAGCTGGGCGGCGAGAAGGTCGCGGAGGGGGTGATGTGAGGGTGCTCCGCAGGCGAAGCCGAGGAGCAACCCGTTAGATGGCGAAGCCGCTCCCCGATACCAGTCAGACCCCGATGCAACGCGACCCGGCGAAGACCATCTACGAGCGCTCGATCGAGG
>DATIDP010000138.1:0-17367 GCA_035456265.1 Solirubrobacterales bacterium
CGGCAGCGACATCGTCTGCGTGCCCGCCTCCACGGTCAGCCACGACTACCACCTGACGATGTTCCCCAACAAGCTCTTCCTGCTGGAGCGCAACCGCTGGTCGATGCTGCTCGCCACCACCCGGGCGGTCACCAGGCTGGCGCTGTCGCCGCTGCTCGTCCTCAGCGAGCTGATGATCTGGGGGTACTGCCTGCTTCGTGGTCCCTCGTTCCTGCGCGCCAAGCTCGACAGCTACCGTTGGATCTCCGGCAACCGAGAGCGGATCGCCGAGCGGCGCCGCTTCGTCGACTCGCTGCGCCGGCGCTCCGACCGGACTGTGCTGCGCCGGCTGCACTGGGGCTATCCCGTAGAGCAGTTCATGACCCTCGGGCGCGAGCGTGGCGAATCCGAGCGCAACCGGATCGGTTCGTAGGGCTTAGTCCCGCTTACGGACCGACTCCATATCCTCCCCGGGCTCCTTGGCCACCTTCTCCGGAACCTACCTCTCAGCAGGGATAATCCTGCTCTCCTCGCTCCTGGTCGGCCGGGCGGTGCTGCTCGGCCTGGGCCGCCATCGGGCCACCTTCCTGGAGGGTCCGGTGGGCCTCGCGGTCCTGATCCTGATCTGCGCGGTGGCGATCCGCCTGCCCGGCGACGCCGCGACCTCGCTCGTCTGCTGTGCGATCGTCGTCGTCGCCTCCATCGCGTTCCTGGTCGTCCGCCGCGAAGCGATCCTCGGCCCGGCCGTCGGCCTTGGGCTGCCGGTGGCCCTGATCGCGTGCCTCCTCGTCTCCCTGCCGTTCATCGCGAGCGGGCACCTCGGGATCCCGGGCGTCGGCCTCAACAACGACATGGCGATGCATCTCGTCGACACCGACTACCTGCTCGACCCGCACGGACCGCAGCCGCAGAGCATCGTCAACGGCTACCCGATCGGACCGCACAGCCTGGTGGCGACCGTCGCCAACCTGCTCGGGACCGAGCCGCTCAACGGCTGGCTCGGACTCCTGCTCGCCTCCCCGGTGCTCACGGCGATCACCTCGCTGGGGCTGCTCCGGGAGCTCCCCGGCTGGCGTCACATCCTCGGCGCCTCGCTGGTCGGCCTCGCCTACCTCAGCGCGTCGGTGCTCGGGATCGCCGGGTTCAAGGAGCTGATCGCCGGCATGTTCCTGATCGCCTTCGCGGTCGGGCTGCGGGAGATCGAACGGGAGGCCGACGGCCGCATCGCGACCGTCATCGGGCTCGCCCTGATCACGGCCGCGATGGTCCCCGTCTACAGCCTGCCCGGCGTCGGCTGGCTCGCGATCACGGCGGGGCTCTGGCTCTTGGCGCATCTGCTCCGGATCCGCGCGGAAAGCGGTCCGGCGGGCGTGCGCCGCGCGGTTCGGGCATCGAGGCCGATCGTGATCCCGGCCGCGATCGTGCTGATCGTCGTCGGGCTGATCGAGCTGCCGAAGGTGATCGACTTCGTCCAGTCCGGCTCGATCGGCAACGTCGCGGACACCAACAGCAAGCTCCGCTTCGTCGTCTCGCCTCTGGAGACCCTCGGGGTCTGGCCGAGTGGCAACTGGTTGCTCGGCACCCACGATTTCTCGCACGAGTGGGCGTACTGGCTCTTCGGGCTGATCGGCCTGGCGGGGCTGATCGTCGGATTCGCCTGGTGGATGGAACGGCGCGACTACGCGGTGCCCGCGGCGGTCGTCTCGGGCTTCGTCATCTACCTGCTGACGAAGTACATCGAGAACGGCGGCCTCTACATCCTCGCCAAGGCGGTGGTCGTGCCGGCCTCGGTCGTGATGCTGCTCGTCATCACGGCGCTGCTGGCCCCCGGAGCTGGCCCGGCGAAGCGGACTTTCGCCGTCGCCTTCATAGCCCTGGCGGCATACTCGTCGTTTCTCGCCCTGCGCGACACGATCGTCGCGCCCACCGGCCGCCTGGAGCAGCTGGCCGGCTTCCGCAGCAAGGTCGCGGGGCAGAACGTGCTCGCCCTGACGAGCGATCGCTTCACCGACTACGCCCTGCGCACCGCGACGGTCTACAGCCCCGCCTACAACTCCGAGATCAGGGTGGACTCGACGGGCGCGAAGACCCAGCGGCTGCCGATCGACTTCGACTCGGTTCCGTACGACGTGCTCAACCAGTTCCCGTACGCGGTGACCACCAGCGCCGTCTACCAGAGCCAGGCGCCACCCGGGTGGACCCTGGCCGCGTCGAACTCCTCCTACCGACTCTGGAGCAGGACCGGGACGGTGCCGACCATCGCGATCCTGGCGGAGGAGGCCAGGCCGGGGCGCGTGTTCCGCTGCAAGAACGCGAAGTTCCGCAGTGTCCTGGCCGGCGGCGGCGAGGCGGTCGTCTGGCCGCGGCCCGTGATCGCGAAGCGGCTCTACTGGAAGGCCGGAGCGGCCGGCGGCGTGGTGGCCGAGGGCGGCGTCGTCGCCGGCAAGCAGGCTCCGCTGGACAACAACCTCTCTCCGGGGCAGACCGCCAGCCAGACGATCAGCCTGCCGCCCGGCCAGTGGAAGGTCTCGATCCAGTACGTCAGCCCGGTGACTGGGATTCATGTGCGGGCGCCGGGTCTCGACACGCATCTGCCCGCCGGCATGGACGCGGCCATCCCCTACCGGCCCGATCAGGGCCCTTACTGGCCCGCGGGCGAGGTGACCAGTCGCGGCGGGCCGATCACCTTCAGCGTCCA
The DNA here is from genome assembly GCA_035456265.1 of Solirubrobacterales bacterium. Lineage (GTDB taxonomy): Bacteria > Actinomycetota > Thermoleophilia > Solirubrobacterales > 70-9 > DASUPK01. Next base: position 2,678 of record DATIDP010000138.1, read on the forward strand.
GGCCGACGACGTCAACTGGCTCCAGCGGGTGCTCGGGGTGGACGCGCCTGCGGTGATCGGCAACCTGACGGCCGTCAACCGCACCGGGTTCCGCACGATCCCGACGGGCTCCGCGTGCAGCCTCTACGTCGATCACGTCATCGGCGGGAACGCGCCGGCGAGGTCTGGACAAAAGACCGGTCGGTCAGGCAAGCAGAAATCCAGCGGCAAGTAGCGGCGTCCCTACACTGGGGCGCATGAGAGTAGGGGTCGTGGGGCTTGGGTATGTCGGGCTTCCGCTTGCCGTCGCGTTCGCAGAGGAAGGCCATGAGGTCGTCGGCCTCGATGCCGATCCACGCAAGATCGACGCGCTCGCAGTGGGCACGAGCTACATCGAGGACGTCCCGTCGGGGAAGATCGCCGCGCTCGGCGAGCGGCTGATTTCGACGAGCCGCTACGCGGACCTGAGCTCGTGCGACGCGGTGATCATCTGTGTGCCGACTCCGCTCACGAACTCACGCGAGCCCGACCTGAGCTACATGGTCGACGCCGCCACCTCTCTCGCAGCGGTCATGCAGAAGGGCCAGCTGATCGTGCTCGAGTCGACGACCTATCCGGGCACCACGCGCGAGCGGCTGCGGCCGATCCTGGAGGAATCAGGGCTCGCCGCCGGCCGCGACTTCCACCTCGCCTTCTCGCCCGAGCGCATCGATCCGGGGCGGACCGATTACACGATCCGGACGACCCCGAAGGTGGTCGGCGGCCTGACCGACGCCTGCCTGGCGCGCGCCGTCGAGCTCTACAGCCAGGTCTGCGACCACGTGGTCGAGGTCTCGACCCCGGACGCCGCCGAGCTCACGAAGCTGCTCGAGAACATCTTCCGCTCGGTCAACATCGCGCTCGTCAACGAGCTGGCGATGCTCTGCGAGCGCCTCGGGGTCGACGTCTGGGAGGTGGTCGAGGCGGCCGCCTCGAAGCCGTTCGGGTTCATGCGCTTCGACCCGGGACCCGGCATGGGCGGCCACTGCCTGCCCGTCGACCCGTTCTACCTGTCCTACAAGGCGCGAGAGCACGACTTCTACACCGAGTTCATCGAGCTGGCCGGGAAGATCAATCAGAACCAGCCGCAGTGGTGCGTGCGCCGGATCGAGCGGGCTCTGAACGAGGTCGCGAAGCCGACCAACGGCTCCAAGGTGGTCCTGCTCGGGGTCTCCTACAAGGCCGGCGTCGGCGACATGCGCGAGTCCCCCGCGCTGAAGATCATCCATCTGCTCCGTGATCTGGGCGCCGACCTCTCCTACCACGACCCGCACGTGCCGGAGCTCATCGACCTCGGGATGTCCTCGGCTCCGCTGGAGGAGTCGCTGGCGTCGGCGGACCTCGTCTGCATCGTCACCGCCCACCCCTCGATCGACTATGCCGACGTGGTCGAGCGCTCGGAGCTCGTCCTCGATTTCCGCGGCGTCACCCGCGGCATCGCCTCCGAGAAGCTCGTCCGGCTCTAGCGCACGGCTTTGCCGTTCGCGCGCAGCACGTACCAGTAGCCGCCGAACTCGTTGACCGCCTGGCAGAGGACCTCGCCGGGCTCATCGTCCCCCTCGTAGAAGTAGACCGGGTGGCCCGCGTAGGTGGCCTGCAGCCTCCCGTCGCTGCGCCGCGTCGTGCCGATCAACCCCGGCTTCACTCCCGGACCGGCGAGCGGCTGCGACTTGACGATGTAGGGAGGCCAGGCGACCGCACACTCATTCGAGCAGTTGCTGGCCTTGCCTCGGTCGGCGGTGAAGAGATAGAGCGCCCGCCGCCCGCCGTTGGCGAGGATCCGGCCGTAATCGCTCTCCGTGACCCGGAGCTTCGGACCGCGTCCCTTGGCGGCCGTGGCGGTCGCCTTCGAGCTCACGCTCGAGGCGGGCACAGAATCGTCCTTGGCCGTTGAGTCAGATGACCCGCATCCCGCCAGGACCGCGGCTGCGATGGCTGTTCCGAGTGCTGTTCTGACGTAGGTCATGCGGAGACGTCCCTCGAACCGGCCTCGCGTTACCGTCCCGGGGTGGCCAATCCGAGGGCCGAGGCCGAGGACAAGCTGGGCGGCGACTACGAGGCGCGCGTGCTCGAGCCATCGCCGCCGGCGGTCGGGCCCCCCGGCTACAGCGACGACCCGGTCGCGCCGGGCGAGGTGCCGGAGGGCCGCGACCTGGTCTCGCCGGTCCACAACCGCGGCGACCTGACCTGGGAGGAGATCGTCGAGCAGGAGCCGGACCTGGGACCGTGGTGCGCCGAGCGCTGGCTCGCGGCCTGGAAGCGGCTCGAGCCGCTCCCGGCGAGCTTCGCCCGGACGCGTGACGCCCTGCACAAGGTCGCCGTCGCCGTGGTCGCGCCGGCGCGCAAGCCGGAGAACGAGATCTCGCTCCGCTACACGCGCGGCGGCTTCGGGACGCCGTTCTTCGACGACGACGGCACCGAGTGCCAGGTGCGCGTCGAGGGGGGCGAGCTGATCCGGCAGCGGGGGACCGAGGAGACGCCTGAGCCTTTGCCCGTGGAGGTCGACCCCGCGGCCACCCGGGCGCTCGGCGACCTCTACGGGTTCGCCTGCTCCGTGCTCGAGCAGCTGCGGGCGGACGAAGCCGACGCTGATTCCTCACTCGTCCGGCTCTGGCCGGAGCACTTCGACATGGCCATGGAGCTCGGCGATGAGGGGCGCGGCACGCGCGCCAACTTCGGAGCCTCACCCGGCGACGAGAACCATGAGGAGCCATATCTCTACGTCGGCCCGTGGGACGCCGGCCGGGCCTCGGGGGAGCTCTGGAACGCGACCGGCTTCTCGGGGGCCGAGCTGGGGTACTCCGAGCTGCTCGCCGCGGGGGATCAGCGTCGCGCAGCGCTCGATTTCATGCGCGAGCGCTACCGCGCCATCCGCGTGGGTTGATGCGGTGAGCACCCGTCGCGTCAGGCGGCTGTCGTGCGCCGTCGTCGTTCTGTGCTTGGCGGCCGTCGGGTCCTCCGCGGCGAGCGACCGGCAGTCGGTCCCGCGGATCGTCGGCGGCGGGAAGGCGAACGCTCGGGTTCATCCGCCTCGCGGCGGGACCTTCCTGAACCTCTAGGGGCCGGGTCCGGTGTACCCGCCCGCGTAGCAGGGACTCGCGCCGCACGGGTTGGTGACCGCCCCGTCTGGCTTGAGGAAATCGGAGATCAGCTGCAGCGCGAGGGGGGCTCCGCGCGGGGCCCCATGGGGATCCTCCCCCTCCCGGTTCGGCGTGTTTGTCAGCGGCGGTGGCGACACCCCGATGGTGGTGGGCGGCGGCGTCGGATTGGGGCGCACCGGGCCGATGTCGCCGTAGACGACCGCCGATCCGTCGAAGGGATAAGTGGAGATGGCGGGGACGTTCCAGAGGATGTCGTAGTCCGGCCAACGGCCCGGATCGAGGATCGGGGTGTGCGTCGAGGCACCGATCGTGCGGGCCTCGACGTCGGACTGGAAATTCGTCACCTGGTGGTCGCCGAGAGCGACGTTCATCAGCACCCTGTGAGCAGGCGTCCCCGGCAGTGGATTCGAGGTCATCCGGTGCGCGTAGCCGTTCGGCTCGCCCCGATCCCAGAGCATCTGGATCAGGGAGAGGATCAGGGGCCGCGAGAGCTCATCGGTGTAGGAGGCGTTGAGGATCAACGCGAACTCGTCGTAGTCCACCGAGCGCGGCAACAGCACCGAGTAGTTCATCGCCGGAACGTTGAGCACCGCCCGCGTGAAGTCGGGATCCACGGCGGTCAGGGCACCACCCATGATCCCGCCCTGGCTCGAACCCTGGTAGTAGAGCTCGGTGTCGTCGATCACCGAGTCGCTGCCGGTCGTGCCGTCGACGTGGAACGCTCCGTCCGACGCAAGTCCGCTCGGCATCGCCATGAGCCGCCCCAGGAAGATCTCGTCCAGAAGACCCTGCTGGAGGCGGTCGGCGAGCTGGGGGAACCTGGAGAGGTCACCGAGGATGCCGATGGTGTTGCCGACGTCCCCGTTCGCCATCCCGATCTCGTCGGTCGCGCAGAGAACGAAGCCGTAGGTGTTGGCCAGCTCCTGCTGGATGTCGGCGTTGAACACTTCGGACGCGCTGCCGAACAGCCCGTGCCCGTAGATCGCCGGGCGGCCGGGGGTGGTGGTCCCGTCGATCGCCGTGCGGGGGATGATGCAGTCGAAGTTGGCCGTCCAGTCGTTCCCGGCGTTGCGGCTCGGCAACCCATCGGCACCGAGCTGGAAGCTGCCGCCCGGCCCGCAGTTCGGCTGCAGGTAACACGGGACCGTGAAGGTGCCCCGGACGCGACGTGCGATCTCGGGATCCTCGACCGGGGTGAAGTTGTCGACCTGGGTCACATGGAAATCCGGCGCGTTGCCTTCCATGACCCCGTCGCCCGGAGTGGTGTCTCCCAGTGAGGCGAGGGCGTCATCTCGGATGTGGAGCTCCCGCGCGGCGATGTTTTCGTCGCTCGCGACGGTGAAGTCCCAGGCCAGATAGAGGTTCGAACGCCTGATGCCGGCGCCGCGGAGGGTGTTGAAGATCGACTCGAAGCGCGAGCGCTGAGCGTTGATCGGCCCCTCGCTCGAGGGCAGCTGGTCGCGGTAGTAGCGGAATCCCTCCGGGGCGGGAATGGTCTGTCCGGCGGCGTCCCTGAGGTTGCGCAGGGCGACGATGTAGCGATGGCCGGAGGCGAGGTTGACGGCCGGATGGATCTCCAGCGCGGTCTGCGCCGGGCTCGAAGCGTTCGAGTCGATTTCGACCCAGATCGGCTGGCGCTGACCCGTCATCGCGTCGATCACGATCACCGGGGCGTCGGGATCGGCGTAGCGGCCGAGGTGGTTGAGCGGAGACGCCCCGGTCTGCTGCAGGGCCGTCGTGCTGTCCAGGCCGGGGACCTTGAGGACGATCCCCTGCCCGGGGCTGAAGCCGTCGTTGCGGAGGTACGGGCTCGGATCGATCGGGGTGCCGCCGGCGTTCTTCGGCATCGCGGCGGCGTGGAGGTCGATTCGCCTGCCGGTGGCGGTCGAGGGGTCGGACACGGTGTAGTAGTCGTCCGGAAAGGGAAGCAGGCAGCGCGATTCCTGCTGCTGGCCGATGAAGTCGCAGTCGGCGGCGCGGCTCAGGTCGATCGGCTTGGGACCGCAGGCGGCGCTGTCGCGTACGAGATCGGCCCTGGCGTTCCGCTTGCCGGCACGGACCTGGACCTGGCGCGCCTCGCAGCTGCGGATCGCCGCCTTCCCCGCGGCCGTGAGCTTGAGGTGGACGACGCGCCTGTGGCCGCGGGCGCGGGCCGACTTGGTCAGCCGCGCAGGCGTCGGGTCATCAAACGTCGTCGAGGTCGCCTTGACTTTCAGTCCCCGGCGGTGCTTGGCCGGCAGCCGTACGCGGAGCCCTCGCTTGAGGATCTTGTTCTGGGTCGCCCCAAGAATGGTGACTCGCTTGGCGCCTCGGCGCTTCCCGTGGGCGGCGCCGGATGCCACGGGCAACACCAGGAGCGGTGTCCCCACCGCGACGAGCATCGCCGTTGCCACTGCCAGCTTCGAGGTCCCTCTGATCGCAACCCTCCTGAACAGTGACCCTACAAGTCGTGTCAAAGCCGGCGAGCGGACTCGAACCGCTGACCCCTTCATTACGAATGAAGTGCTCTACCAGCTGAGCTACGCCGGCCCATCTGGTGCCCGGCGATTGTAGGGTCCCCGTCCGTGAACGATCAGCCGCTGCTCACCGAGCGCCGTGACCGAATCCTGTTGATCACCCTGAACCGGCCGGACGCGCGGAACGCCGTCAACCTCGCCATGGCCGAGGCCATGGATGCGGCGCTGACCGAGCTGGACTCGAGCGACGATCTCAGCCTCGGCGTGATCGCCGGCGAGGGCAAGGGCTTCAGCTCGGGGATGGACCTGAAGGCGTTCGCCTCGGGCGAGCGCCCCTGGGCGGGCGAGCGCGGCTTCGCCGGGATCGTGCAGAAGCCGGCCGAGAAGCCGCTGATCGCGGCGATCGAGGGCTTCGCGGTCGCCGGCGGCCTCGAGATCGCGCTGGCCTGCGACCTGATCGTCGCCGCGAAGGGCGCCAAGCTTGGGATCCCCGAGGCGAAGCGCGGGCTTGTCGCCGCCGGAGGGGCGCTCCGCCAGCTGCCCCGCCGCCTCCCCGCGGCGCTCGCGATGGAGCTCGCGCTCACCGGCGAGACGATCACCGCCGAGCGCGGCGCCGAGCTCGGCCTCGTCAACCGGCTCGCCGACACCGGGAAGGCGCTCGACACGGCCCTCGCGCTGGCCGACGAGGTCGCCGCCAACGCCCCGCTCGCCCTCCGGGCGTCGAAGACGGTCCTCAACAAGCAGTGGTCCTGGGACGACGACGCCTTCTGGGCGAAGCAGGGCGAACTGGTGGCCCCGGTCTTCGCGTCCGAGGACGCGATCGAGGGCGCGACCGCCTTCGCGGAGAAGCGCGACCCGGACTGGAAGGGCCGCTAGGCGCGCTCCGAGCCCACCGGCTCGGGAACCGGCCCGTTCGAGGCGGCCTGGGGAGGCGCGACGCCCGCAACCGCGTGCGCTCCGCCGTCGACGTGGATGAGCTCGCCGCTGATCGCCTCGGCCCAGTCGGAGAGCAGGAAGCAGACGGTGCGAGCGACCGGGGTCGGATCGTCAGAGTCCCAGCCGAGGGGAGCGAGGGCCGGCCAGCTGCCGGAGAGCCCGTCGAAGCCCGGGATGCCGCCCGCCGCCGGCGAGGCGATGGGGCCGGCGGAGACCAGGTTGGCGCGGATGCCGCGCGGGCCCAGCTCGCGAGCCAGATAGCGATTCACCGCCTCCAGGGCGGCCTTCGAGACCCCCATCCAGTCGTAGGCCGGCCAGGCGAGGGAGGCGTCGAAGTCAAGTCCGACCACGCTGCCGCCCTCCCCGATCAGGGGCGCCAGGTGACGCGCGAGCGCCTGGTAGGAGTAGGCGCTCGTCCTGAACGCCTGCACGGCGCTCTCCGGCGGCGTCTCGAGGAATTTCCCGCCGATCGCGTCCTCGGGCGCGAACGCGATCGCATGCAGCACTCCGTCCAGGGCCCCCCAGCGCTGATCGAGCTCGCCCGCGAGCCGCGCGAGGTCGCGCTCGGAGTCGACATCGAGCTCGAGCACGTCGGGCGGCTCGGGCAGGCGGGCCGCCGCACGCTCGGTCATCCGGCGCGTGCGGCCGAAGCCGGTGAGCAGGATCTCTGCACCGGCGAGCTGGGCCTCACGCGCCACGGCGAAGGCGATGCTCTTCCGGGTCAGGACGCCGGTGATCAGCAGTTTCTTCCGGGCGAGCATCAGGCGAGCAACCTCCCGTCCTGAAGCGGCGAGAGTTCGTCCTCGGCGGGCTCCCCGGCCGCCGCGCCGGAGCCGCCGGCCTGGGCCTCGTGCGCCTGCCGGCGCCACAGCACCAAGATCTCGAGCCGCGCGGCCAGCTCGTCGTCCTGGTTCACGATCCGCACGGCGAGTGTGACCAGCCCGGTCTCCTCACCCAGCGGCCGCTTCTCGCCGACCTTGGCGCGGACTCGGATCGTGTCGCCGAGGCCGACCGGCCGCTTCAGCACGGCGCCGTCGATCGACCGCAGCGCCAGAACGACACGGGGATCGATGGGCAGCAGGCCGAGTGCGTAGGAGATCACCAGCATCCCGTGAGCGATCCGGCGGCCGAAGGGGCTCTCCGCGGCCCAGGCGGCGTCCGCGTGCTGGGGGTGCCAGTCGCCGGTGAGCGAGGCGAACGAGACCACGTCGTACTCCGTGATCGTGCGCCCGGACGACTCCATCGAGTCTCCGATCCGCAGATCGTCGAAGTAGGGCGGCGCCTCGCGCCACAGCCCCTGGCGGTCAAGCTGGTCGGTCTCCTCGGGCCGCCCGGCGGGTGCGGTGGCGATCTCTGGATTCACGTCTCGGTCCTTTCGTTGGAAGTTCCAAGCACGGAGAGGGCCCAGATCAGGCGCCCCCGCGTGTCGGCCGGCTCGACGACCTCGTCGACGTCGCCGGCGGCAGCAGCAACCTCGGCGCTCAGGTGCTCCTCGGCGTACTCCGCGGCGAGGCGGTCCTGCTCGGTGCCCGGGTCCGGCGACGCCTCGATCGCGCGGCGGTGAACGATCCCCACCGCCTGGCGGGCGCCGAGTACGCCTATCTCCGCGCCGGGCCAGGCGAGCACCAGGTCCGCCCCGAGCTCGCGGGAGTTCATCGTGATGAAGCCGCCGCCGTAGGCCTTGCGGAGGACGACCGTCACCTTCGGCACCCGTGCGGACGAGAAGGCGTGCAACAGGCCGGCGCCATGGCGGATCACGCCCAGGCCCTCCTGCTTGGTCCCCGGCAGGAATCCCGGCGTGTCGACGAGGACGATCAGCGGCAGGCCGAACGCATCGCAGCGGCGGATGAACCCGGCCGCCTTCTCGGAGGCCGCCGAATCGATCACCCCGCCGAGGTGGTGAGGCTGGTTCGCCACCACCCCGACCGGGTGCCCGTTCAGGCGAGTCAGTGCGGTGACCATGTTCCGGGCCCAGCGCGGCGACAGCTCGAGCAGCGAGCTGCTGTCGGAGATCGAGCTGATCACCGCGCGGACGTCATAAACCTTGCGCGGGTCGGCGGGCACGGCGGCCCCGGGGTTCGACCCGAACGGCTCCTGGGGAATCGCCGAGACCGGCGGGTGCAACGAGCTCTGTGGCAGATGGCCGAGCAGATCGCGAACCAGCAGGGCCGCCGCGTGGTCGTCCTCGGCGACCAGGTCACAGACGCCGTTCCGGGAGTGGACGCGCGAGCCGCCGAGATCATCCATCGTGACGCTCTCCCCCATCACCTCCTCGACGACCGCGGGGCCGGTCAGGAAGAGCCTCGAGCCCTCGGTCATCACCACGAAGTCGGTCAGCGCCGGCGAGTAGGCGCCGCCACCGGCCGAGGTCCCGGTGATCACGCTGATCTGGGGCACGTGCCCCGACAGGGCGACGTGCCGGCGGAAGATGGCGCCGTAGCCGCCCAGCGCCCCGGCGCCCTCGTCGATGCGCGCCCCGCCCGAGGCGATGAAACCGACGACCGGCGCGGCGGCGCGGCCGGCGAGCTCGAGCAGCCGCACGATCGTCTCCGCCTGCGCGGTGCCCAGCGACCCGCCGGCGAAGCCCTGGTCCTGCGCGTAGCAGTATGCCGGGCGTCCGCCGACGGTGCCCGCGCCCGCCACGACGCCGTCCCCGGGAGCCGAGCGGGTCGAGCGGGAGGCGATCCGCGTTCGCACCAGCTCGAGGGAGCCGGGGTCGCACAGCGCCTCGAGCCGGCCGAGCGGGGTGAGTCGCTGGCGCCGGGTCGCCTCGCGTTCGGCGAGCATCAGGTTCACGCCACAGCCTCCATGCAGAGGACCACGTTGTGACCTCCGAAGCCGAACGAGTTCGAGATCCCGACCGCGGGATGGCCGTTCAGGTCGAGCTCCCTCGCTCCGTCGGTGACGTAGTCGAGATCGAGGCCCTCGTCCGGCTCCTCGTAGTTGAGGGTCGGCGGCGCCGTCCCCGCGCGCAGCGCCTGCAGCGTCGCGACCGCCTCGACCGCGCCCGCCGCGCCGAGCAGATGCCCGATCGCGGACTTCGTCGACGAGGTGGGGATGGCCTCGGCGCGATCGCCGAGCGCGGTCTTCAGCGCCTCCGTCTCGGAGCGGTCGTTGAGCGGTGTCGACGTCCCATGCGCGTTCACGTAGGCCAGTTGCCCGGGCTCGATCTGGGCGTCGGAGAGGGCCTTGCGGATGGCCCGGGCCGCACCGTCGCCGCTCGGCTCCGGAGCGGTCATGTGGTGAGCGTCGGCCGTCGCGCCGTAGCCGGTCAGGTAGCCGAGGATCTCGGCGCCGCGGAGCTCAGCCGTCTCGGCGTCCTCCAGAACCATCACGCCCGCGCCCTCACCCATCACGAAGCCGTCGCGTCGCCGGTCGAAGGGACGGGAGACCCCGGTCGGTGAGGTCGCGCCCATCTCCGCGAAGGCGGCCGTCGCCAGGTCGGTGATCGCGGCCTCGCTGCCGCCGGCGATGCAGGCCACCGCGTCGCCGTGCTGGACCATGCGGGTGGCCGCGCCGACGGCGTGCGCACCGGCCGCGCACGCCGAGACGGTCCCGAAGCACTGCCCTCGCAGATCGTGCTCGATGGCGAGGGCCCCGGCTGCGGAGTTGGCCATCATCTGCGGCACGCAGTGGGGCGAGACCGCGCGCTGCCCCTTCTCGCGGAGGGTGATGTGCTCGGACTCGATAGTCGAGAGGCCGCCGATCCCGGTTCCCACCACCGAGCCGATCTCGGCACGGTCATAGGACGCCTCGTCCAGGCCGGCCTGCGAGATCGCCTCGGCAGCCGCGACGAGGGCCAGCTGCGTGAACCGGTCGGTGCGGCGCACCTGACGGCGGCTGAGGTGGTCGGTCGGCTCGAACTCCGAGCAGCGGCCGAGCCCGTCCTCGATTCCGGACTCGCCGGCGGCCCAGCGCTCGTGCAGCGCCAAGGCGCCGACGCCGAGCGGCGTGACCGCGCCGATCCCGGTGATTGCAACCCGGCGGGTCATGACTGTTGGCGCTCGGCCACGAAGTCGACGACGTCCTGAACGGTCGCGATCTGGTCCATGTCGGCGTCGGTCACCTCGAGGCCGTACTCGTCCTCGATCACCTGGGCCAGCTCGACGAGGTCGAGCGAGTCGATGTCGAGGTCCTCGAAGCGGGTGTCGGGTTTCACGTTCTCCGGCTCCTCGCCGAACTCCACGAGGGCGGAGATCACCCTCTCTTGCACCTGGTCCTTCGTTGCGGTGGTCATCGGTCTCCTTTCGTCAATCGGGTCTTGGATGTGCGAGGTCAGGCGGACATGCCGCCGTCGATCGGCAGTACTGCCCCGGTCACGTATGCCGCTTCGTCCGAGGCCAGGAAGCGGATCGCGGCCGCCACCTCCTCGGGGGTTCCGGTGCGGCGGGCCGGGATCGCGTCGAGCAGCTGGCTCGAGCCGTTGGAGTCCGAGCCGTTGCCCGTGAAGTCGCGGGTGAGCGCCGTCTCGATCAGCCCCGGGGCGACGGCGTTCACCGTGACGCCGCGGCGGGCGACCTCGGCCGCCACCGTCCGGGTGAGCGCGATCAGGCCGGCCTTGGAGGCGGCGTAGTTGGCCTGCCCGGGATTGGCCCGCAGGCCGACGACCGAGGAGACGTTGATCACCCGGCCGAAGCGCTGGCGCATCATCGGGCCGAGCGCGGCGCGGGTGAGCCGGAAGGCGCCGGTCAGGTTGACGTCGAGCACCCGCCTCCAGTCCTCGTCGCTGAGCCGCATCGACAGGTTGTCGGCGGTCAGGCCGGCGTTGTTGACCAGAACCAGGACCGGTCCAAGCTCCTCCGCCAGGCGGGCCAGCATCTCATCGGCCGCCGAGCCGTCCGCGACGTCGGCCGCGACGGGCAGGGCCCTGCCGCCCGCCTCCTCGATGGAGGCGGCAACGGCCTCGGCGCCGTCACGGTCGCGGCTGTAGTTGATCCCCACCGACCAGCCGTCCGCCGCGAGCGCCCGTGCCGTGGCGGCACCGATGCCTCGAGAGGCACCGGTGATCAGAGCGCAGCCCAGGGACTGTGGGCCACGGTCGGCTTCACCCGGCTTCGCGACTAGGCGGGTTGCTCCTCGGCTCCGCCTGCGGAGCACATTCGCGTCACTCATGCGGTCCCCTCCCATTCGACGATCCCGGCGCCCCAGGTGAGTCCCGCGCCGAAGGCCGAGAGCAACACACGCGATCCCCTCCGGAGCAGCCCGTTCGAGGCGGCCTCGGACAGGGCGATCGGAATGCTCGCCGCCGAGGTGTTCCCGTACTCGGCGAGGCAATCGATGACGCGGCCGGCCGGCAGGTCGAGCCGCTCGCCGACCGCGGAGATGATCCGCGAGTTGGCCTGGTGGTAGACGAAGAGGTCGATCTCGTCGAGGGCGAGTCCGGCATCCGAGACGACCTCCTGCGTTGTGTCGCTCATCGCCGCGACAGCCGCCCGGAAGGTCGCGCGCCCGTCCATCCGGACGAGGCGGTCGTGGTGCTCGGCCCGGATCAGCTCCCCGCGGCCGCCGTCGGAGCGCAGCGCGATCGGCCCGATCTGGCCGGGGCCGCCGGGTACGAGGACCGCGGCGCCGGCGCCGTCCCCGAACAGGCCGGCCGTCCGCCGGTCGGTGAAGTCGGTGACGCGGCTGAGCACCTCGGCGCCGACGACGAGCGCAGCCCGGGCCCGCCCGGACTCGAGCTGCGCCGTCGCCAGGGAGAGGGCCGAGAGGAAGCCCGTGCACGCGGCGCCGATATCCATCGCTCCGGCCGAGGTCGCACCGAGCCGGTTGGCGACCAACGGCGCGGCGTGCGGCAGGAGCTGATCGCTGGTGAGGGTGGCGACCAGAACGAGGTCGAGGTCGGCGGGGGCGACGCCGGCCAACGCGAGCGCCTTCGCTCCCGCCCCGGCGGCGAGATCCACGAGGCTCTCCGCGCCGACGCGGTGGCGGCGGTGGATGCCCGAGCGCGAGGAGATCCAGCGCGAGTCCACGCCGAGCGGGCGGGCCAACTCATCGTTCTCGACCACCCGCTCGGGAAGCCAGGAGGCGACGGCGGCGATGCCCGGGCCGGACGTCCGCTTCGACCTGTTCGTTGCGCCGGTGGCGCGGGCGACCAGGCCGTCGGGGTCCACCAGGGAGGCATCGACCTCCCACAGCTGTTCGGGGCCGAGGTCAGGCAAGGGCTGATTCCCGGCTCGCGAGGGTCTCGGTCTCCGCACCGTCGAGCGTCCGTCGGACGAGCCCGGCGAGCACCTTGCCCGGCCCGACGTCGAGGTAGCGGGTGACGCCAAGCGCGTCGAGCTTGGCGAGCACGGCGGTCCAGCGGATCGGGCTGGTCAGGGAGGCGGCGAGAGCGCCGCGGACGTCGTCGCCGAAGGGCTCGGCACTCGTCGAGGAGACCACCGGCGCCTCCGGCGGCCGGAAGTCGATCTCGTCGAGGGCGGCTCGGAAGGGCTCGACCCCCGAGGCCATTGCCTCGGTGTGGAAGGCGCCCGCGACGGCGAGCTTCTTCGCCCGCACGCCGGAGCCCTTGGCCGCGGCCTCCGCCGCCTCGATCGCGTCGAGCGGTCCCGACAGGACGAACTGCTGGGGCGAGTTCTCGTTGGCAAGGGTCAGGCCGTGATCGTCGGCCAACGCAGCTGCCGCGTCGCGGTCGCTACCGACCGCGAGCATGGCACCGGCCTCACCGCTTTCTGCCACCTCCTCCATGACGCGCCCGCGCGCAACGACGATCCGCACCCCGTCGGCGCCGTCGATCGCGCCCGCCGCGGCCAGCGCGCCCACCTCGCCGAGCGAGTGGCCCGCGAAGTACTCCGCCTGCGGACGACCGAGCTGCTCATAGCCGGCGATCGAGGCGCAGAAGACGGCGGGCTGCGCGTAGGCGGTCCCCTCCGACATCCGCTCGAACGGGTCCTCGCCGACCAGCTCGGTGGCGAGCTCGAGCAGGTCTGGCCGGACGGCCGCCACGAGCTCGCGGCTCGAGGCGTCGCCGACTCCCTGTCCCGGGAACAGAACAGCTTGAGCGCTGCTGGGGTCCATGCCCCATCACTACCCGCGCGCCCCCACCCGGTGAAGGGCTTCCCCGGCCATGCCCCCCGAACGGGGGGGTTCAGCGGGACGGGCGGGGGGTCGGATGTGAAAGCCCGAGCTGCTCCGCCTTGCGGGCGGCCTCGGCGCGGTTCCGCACACCGAGCTTCCGGTAGAGCGCGGTGGTGTGGTCCTTGATCGTGTGCGGGGAGAGGAAGAGCCGCTCGGCGATCTCCCGATTGGTCGCGCCCGCGCCGATCAGCTCGAGGACCTCCCGCTCGCGCTGGGAGAGCGGGGTCGCCGGTCCCTCGGCCTGTCGCGCGAAGACTGTCATTCCCCGGCCGACCATTCGCACTGCGTTGGCGACCTCGTCGGCGCTCCAGTCCTTCGAGATGAACCCGGAGGCGCCAGCCGCCTTGGCTGCCTCCGGCGAGATCCAGCCGGCTCCGGAGATCAACAGCACGCGCGTGTCGGGCGAGGCCTCCTTGAGCGCCTCGCAGAGCTCGGCGCCGGAGCGCTCGCCGAGGAAGAGGTCGACGAGCGCGACGTCCGGCTTGCTCCGACCCGCAAGCTCCACCGCCTCCTCCGTCGTCGATGCGACCGCGCACTCGCCCATCCAAGGCTGTCGCCCCAGCAGCAGTCGGAACCCCCACTGGACGACCGCGTGGTCGTCGACGACCAGCACGCTCAGCTTCTCACCGCCGTTCAGCTGCTCGGCAGCACCAGGCGCAGTCGCCACTGGTCCTCCTCTCGCCCGTACTCGAGCATCCCCCCTCGCTGCAGCGCCTCGAACGAGGCGAGGCGGAGGCCCATGCGCGAGCCGCCGCCCGCGACCGCGCTCGCGGCGGGCGGCAGGCCGTCGTTTCGCACCTCCATCAGGAACGCGCCGCCGGGCGCGTCGATCGTCACCTTGACCTCGGTCGGCTCGGCATGCTTCTCCGCGTTGCGCAGCGCCTCGTTGAGGGTGGAGACCGCAAGTGGCTCCAGGCTCTCCGGGACCTCGACCCCCTCGCGCCAGTCGACCATGAGGGGCAGGCGCTTGTACTGGCGGCCCAGCCGGTCGAGCTCGGAGCGAAGGCCCCCGTCGGCCAGCTCCATCAGCGAGCTTCCCGCCGAGCCGATCAGGGCCTCGCGCAGGTCGCCGAGGGCGGCCTCGATCTACGACGCGCAGCGC
>DATIDP010000139.1:0-5814 GCA_035456265.1 Solirubrobacterales bacterium
CTTCGACGCCGACGACCAGTACTTCCTCTCGGACACCGCCAAGGCGTTCATCGCCGGGCAGCTCAAGCACGCGCGCGAGATCTCCCCGCTCTTCGCCCAGTGGGTCAACTCGTACAAGCGGCTCGTGCCGGGCTTCGAGGCACCCGTCTACCTGTCCTGGTCACGGCGCAACCGCTCGGCGCTGATCCGCGTGCCGCTCTACCACCCCGGCAAGGAGCAGGCGACGCGGGCCGAGCTCCGCTGCCCGGACCCGGCCTGCAACCCCTACCTCTGCTTCGCCGGGATGCTGCACGCCGGCCTCGAGGGGATCGAGCACGGCTACGAGCTGCCCGAGCCCATGGAGCAGAACCTCTACCACCTGACTCCGGAAGAGCGCCAGCGGCGCGGGATCGAGCAGCTCCCGGAGACGCTCGGCGAGTCGATCGAGCTCGCGGCCGAGTCCGAGCTCGTCCTCCGCATCCTCGGCGAGCACGCCTTCAACCGCTTCATCGAGATCAAGCGCCAGGAGTGGGAGGACTACCGGGTGCGGGTCACGCCGTACGAGATCGAGCACTTCCTGCCGATTCTCTAGCTTCGCACCCGGCCCCATGGGAGGATCGCCGGGTGTCCGGCGACTCCGTCGAGCTGACGCTGCGCGACGGCACCGCGGTTCAGATCCGACCGATCCGGCCCGGGGACCGGGGGGCGCTCGAGCGCGGCTTCCAGCGGCTCAGCGAACGCTCGCGCTACACGCGGTTCCTCGCTCCCATGGAGCGGCTCAGCACGTCGATGCTCACCTATCTCACCGACGTCGACCACCACGACCACGAGGCGCTGATCGCCATCGACCCCGACTCCGGCGACGTGATCGGCGTGGCCCGCTATGTGCGAACCGACGGCACGGCCGCCGAGGCGGCCGTCACGGTCGCGGATCAGTGGCAGGGCGACGGGCTCGGCACGGGACTGACCAGCCTGCTGGCCGAGCGCGGGCTCGAGGAGGGAATCGACCGCTTCACCGCACTGCTCCTGACAGAGAACAAGGACATGATCGGCCTCCTGGAGTCGCTCGGACAGGTCAAGATCATCCGACAGGGTGCCGGGACGATGGAGGTCGAGGTCCCCCTCGAGCCAGAGCGCCCCGGCGCCGGCAAGGGGCTCTACGCGCTGCTGCGCGCGGCACGCCGTGTCGCCGCCGCGGCGCGGGCCGCGGTGGAGTGAGCCCTCAGCCGAGCTGGGCCGCGAGCTCGCTCGGCTCGGTCACGGGGGCCCTGCAGGCGAAGCGCTCGCAGACGTAGGCCGCCGGCCTGCCCTCGACGGCCGGCCGTTCCCGCAGCAGCTCGGGGCGCTCCGAGCCCTCGGGGCCGCCGGCGAGCACGACATGCGGTCGGTGGGCCGAGCGGACGACGCCCGCGAGCTCGTCGAGGCCCGCGGAGGCGCCGCCGTTCGAGGGTGCGACCAGGGCGACCTCGCGGACGGGGGAGAGGTGAAAATCGATCGCCTGGAGCAGGTGGCCGAAGGCGTCCGGATGGCGGGCGGCCGCGGGGGCGAAGAGGCGCATCGTGGCGACGGCCCGATCCTCGTAATCCCGCTCGCCGGTGAGGGCGGCGAGCCGCAGCAGGCCGTACGCAGCGGAGGAGTTGCCGGAGGGGATCGGGTGGTCGCCGACGTCCTTGCGGCGTGCGATCAGCTCCTCGTGGTCGTTCGAGGTGGTGAAGAAGCCGCCTCGCTCTTCGTCGGCGAATCGCCGGATCATCGTGTCGGCGGTCTCGCGGGCCGCGTCGAACCAGCGCACCTCGAGCGTCGCCTCGTAGAGCCGCAGCAGAGCCTCGACCAGGAAGGCATGGTCCTCGAGATAGGCGTTCAACCGGGCCTCGCCGTCCTTCCAGGTGCGGCGCAGGTGCCCGTCCGAATCCCGCATCGACTCCCAGACGAAGCGGGCGCAGGCCGCGCCCGCGTCGATGTGGTCCTGGCGGCCCAGCGCGGCCCCCGTATCGGCGAGCGCCGCGATCATCAGCGCGTTCCAGGAGCAGATGCGCTTGTCGTCGAGGCCCGGGCGGACCCGGCGGTCGCGCCGGGCGTAGAGAGCCGTGCGGGCGTGGTCGAGCTCCGGCGGGTGCTGGGCGCTGGCGCCGAGCGGGACGTGGAGGATGTTGCGGCCCTCGAAGTTGCCGGCGGGGCTCACGCCCCAGTAGCCCAGGACCCGCTCGCTTCCCTCGGCCGGGAGGCCGGATTCGGCCAGGGCCTCGCGCAGCTCGTCCTCCTCCCAGACGTAGAACTTCCCCTCCTCGCCCTCGGAGTCGGCGTCGAGCGCGGAGTAGAAGCCGCCCTCCGGCCCGCGCATCTCGCGCAGAGCCCAGTCGAGCGTCTCCTCGGAGACCCGCCGCCAGCGATCCTCGCCCATCACCTGCCAGCCGTGCAGGTAGACGCGCGCGAGCAGCGCGTTGTCGTAGAGCATCTTCTCGAAGTGAGGGACGAGCCAGGTGGCGTCGACCGAGTAGCGGGCGAAGCCGCCGCCGAGCTGGTCGTAGAGGCCCCCGTGCATCATCTTGTCGAGCGTCAGCCGGACGGGATCGTTCTGGCCGCGGTCGAGCAGGAACTCGAGCGTGCTCGCCGGCGGAAACTTGGGGGCGCCACCGAAACCGCCGTTGGAGCGGTCGAAGCTCGACTGGAGCCCCGAGATCGCCTGGGCCAGGAGCGACTGATCGAGCGGCTCCTGTGACTGCTCCACTAGGCCGACGGCGCCGAGCGAGTCGCGGATCCGGGCCGACGCCTCGCGCAACTCCTCGCGCTGGTTCCGGTAGGCGCCCGAGGTCGCCTCGAGCACCTGCCGGAAGCTCGGCATCCCCTGGCGGGGCTCGGGCGGGAAGTAGGTGCCGCCGTAGAACGGCACGCCCTCGGGATCGAGGAACACGGTCAGCGGCCAGCCGCCCTGCCCGGTCATGCCCTGGACGGCCTCCATGTAGATGTCGTCGACGTCCGGGCGCTCCTCGCGGTCGACCTTGATGGGGACGAAGTTCTCGTTCATGAGCGCGGCCGTCCCCTCGTCCTCGAAGGACTCCCGCTCCATCACGTGGCACCAGTGGCACGCCGAGTAGCCGATCGAGAGGAGGATCGGCTTGTCCTCGCGCGCCGCCCGCTCCAGGGCCTCGGGGCCCCAGGGCTGCCAGTGGACCGGGTTGTCCTTGTGCTGGAGGAGGTAGGGGCTGGTTTCGTCGGCGAGCCGGTTGGCCATCTCTTCGAGAGTACCCGGCACTCCCCATTCGACCCCGGCGGTCTGCATATGATGCGACCACCTACGACGGAGGGGTCGATGAAGGACCTGACGGTGATCATGGACGACCAGCCGGGGAAGCTGGCCGACCTGGGCGAGGCGACCGGCAGGGCGGGGGTGAACATCGCCGGCCTCTGCGCGATGGTCGGGGACGGGAAGGGGTTCATCCACATCCTGGTGGACGACGCCGCCGCGGCCCGCGGGGCGCTGGAGGAGGCCGGGATCTCCGTCGCCGACGAGCGCGAGGCGGTCGTCGTCGATCTCCATGACAAGCCGGGGGCGATGGGCGAGATCGCGCGCGACCTCGCCGAGGCCGGCGTCAACATCGACGTCGCCTACACGATCTTCACCGGCGTCCGCCTCGTGATCCTCACCGAGGACGTCGACGCGGCGCAGCAGGCGCTCGACCTGAACGGCGCCTCGGGCTAGGCGCCGGCTCTGAAAGACGAACGGCCCCCGAAGGGGCCGTTCGCGCGCATGCATCCGACAGCGACTTACGGGCAGCGGACGAGCGTGTCGCGGCCCGATCCGCCCTTGCAGCGGTCGCGCTTCTTCCCGCCGTTCAGGAGATCGTCGCCGCTCTTGCCCTTGAGCCGGTCACGGCCGTTCTTCCCCTTGAGCACGTCGCCGGACTTGCCTCCGATCAGGCGGTCGGGGCCGCCGCCGCCGATGATCGTGTCACCGCCGTCCTGCCCGGAGACGAGATCCGCTCCGGCTCCGGAGCAGACCAGATCGCCACCGCCACCGGCGAAGACCTGGTCGTTGCCCGTGAAGGTGACGATCACATCGCTGCGTGACGTGCCGGTGATGACGTCGTCACCGGCGGTACCGGTGATGGTCGGCGCGCCGCAGCTCGGCCGGCCCTTCGGCTTCTTCGCCTTGGGCGGCTTGCTGACCGTCGTCGCGGCGGTGGCCGAGTTGTTCGCCGGTGTGTTGTCCTCCGGCGAGGCCACGGTCGCGGTGTTCGACAGCGTTCCGCTCTTCTTCGTCTTGACGACGATGGTCGCCGTCTGGCTGGCGCCATTCGCCACGGTCCCCAGGTTGCAGGTGACCACGTTGCCCGCCTTCTGGCAGGCGCCGGCGCCGGCCGGGCTCGTCGCGGAGACGAAGTCGACGTCCGCGGCATTCGGGAGGTTGTCCGTCACCACTACCGCGGTCGCGTCGAGCGGGCCTCCGTTCCTGACCCTGATCGTGTAGGTCAGGTTGTTGCCGCGGACCACCGGGTCCGGGCTGTCCGTCTTGGTGATCGATAGATCGGCATCTCCCGGGGCCGCCGCGGCGCCTCCCGAATAGGCGGCGAGGATCGCGACGAGCAGGCCCAGCAGCAGAGCTGCGACGCCGACGAGTCGAGGCGCACCCCAACGCGGGGTCGCGTCACTGATGCGCATCTGTTCCCTCCTTGGCTTGGTTGCCTACCCACGACAGCGCCGGCGCCGGCCCGTGGGTTACGGTCTCGCTCAGGCGAGCTCGCGCGCGACCTACGGGTGCCTTGGTTGGAACCGATCCCCGCGGGGTAGCCGGTGACGCGAGAACAGGGACGTTCCGACGCCGATCAAGGAAGGAGGGAGAGAGATGTCCATCATCACGATCCTCATCATCATCATCCTGGTGCTGCTCGCGCTGTACCTGATCAGGCGAGTCGTCTAGAGCTAGGCGCCGGAGACGTCCGAGGCGAAGGCCTCGAAGGCCGCCACGTAGCGGTCGATGTGCTCCTGCTCGTGGGCGATCGAGAGGGTCCACTCCTCCTCGACGCCGGGCGTCATGAAGATGCCGTGATTCATGTGATAGAGCCAGGCGAGGGTGGAGAGCTCACCGTCGACCTTGGTCAGGTAGTCGCGGTACTCGTAGATCGGCTCCGGCGCGAAGATCACACAGCCCTTCGCGCCGAGGCCCTGCGTGTAGGCCGGCAGCCCGTACCTCTCGATGACCTCGTCGCAGCGCGCCTTCAGGGCGTCGTTGGTCTCCTCGAGCTTCTCGTAGACGTCCGGCGTGAGGACCTTCGTCAGGGTCGCCTCGGACGCGGCCATCACCAGCGGGTTGCCGTTGAAGGTGCCGATCTGGTGGACCTTGTCCGATGCGACGACCTCGCCCAGCTCGGCGGTCATCCCGATGGCTCCCCCCGGGTAGCCGCCGCAGATCGCCTTCGCGAGGCAGATCATGTCCGGCTGGACGCCGAAGCGCTGGGTTGCCCCGCCGTAGGCGATCGTGGCGCCGGTCTTCACCTCGTCGAAGATCAGCTGGACGCCGTGCTCGGTGCAGAGCTCGCGGACCCGCCCCAGATAGCCCTCCTTCGGCGGGATGATGTTGATGTTCATCATCGCCGGCTCGATGATCAGCCCGGCGACCTTCCCCTCGTGCTTCTTCAGCATCGCCTCGAGGATGTCGGCGTCGTTGAACGGCACCGGGACCGTCAGCTCGACCACCGCCTGCGGGTAGCCCGATCCGAACGGGATCGGGTTCGGGCTCTCGCGCGGTCCGAGCTCGTCGAGCTCCGGGTAGCAGGAGACCATCACGGCGTCGTGATGCCCGTCGTACGAGCCCTCGATCTTGATGATCAGGTCCCG
>DATIDP010000140.1:0-9227 GCA_035456265.1 Solirubrobacterales bacterium
TCGGGGATCAACAACACGATGCGGATCGCCGGCGTCGCCACGGGCATCGCCGCCCTCGGCGCGGTGTTCCAGAGCAAGATCGCCAACGAGCTCGACAACCTGCTGCCGCAGGCGCCGAGCGGATTCGCCGACGGGGTCGCCGCGAGCGGCACCCAGGCCGCCAGCCAGGCGCCGCCCCAAATTCACGACCAGGCCTTTCATGCGGCGGGTGTCGCGTTCACCGACGCCTTCAACGACATCCTCCTGATCGGCGCGCTGATCCTGTTCAGCGGCGCCCTCGCGGTGCTCGTCCTGGTCCGTCAGAGCGACTTCGTCCCGCATGGCGCCCCGGAGCAGGCCGGGGCGGAGGCGCAGGAGCCCGCAGCGGCCTAGCCGCCGACGCGGTCGCAGAATCGCCGCAGGGCATCCGCGAACTCGTCGCTGGCCGCCGAGGCCGTCTGTATCCGGACGGAGTCCGCCTCTGGAAAGGCCGCGACCAGGTCCTCGTAACCCTCCGCGGTGAACACGAGACACCCCTCGTGCCCCGCGAGCAGCATCGGCTTGCCCAGGCTTCGAAGCAACTCGCCGATCGGCTCCGGGCGCTCCACGAGCATCTCCCAGACCCGCGCGGCGACGCCGGCCGCAGGGAACCGTTCGACGATTCGGGCCGACATTTCCTCATCGAACCCGCCCTGCGTGAACTGGGTGAGCCCAAAGCGCACGAAGGAGTCGTAATCGGTGCGCAGGAGCTGGGTCATCGCGGCGACGACCTCGCTGTTTACGGCCGGTCTCGCGCCATCGGTGGTGTAGTCGAGGCTCGCGTGGCCGAGCGCGACGCCCAGCACCGGCCCCGGGTTGCTCGCCGCCACCCGGGCCGCCGTCGCGGTGCCCCATGCGTCGCCCACGACGACATACGAGTCCCAGGCCAGCCGCTCGAGCTCCTGCAGCGCCCTGCGGACGACCAGGTCGCGGTCGATCAGCTCAGGATCGTCCACCGCTAGCGGCTCGTCTCCGACGCCGGGGGCGTCGAAGGTCGCGACCTCGGCCCACTCGGAGAGCTGAGGCGCGATCGCCCACTCGACCTCCGTGAACTGGGGGCAAAGAAGAACGCGGTGGGGGGCCATGAGTCCAATCTCTCACAGCGAACACTGATGGGACGAATCCGTCGGGCCCCCTCGTTAGAACGGGGAGCCGAATGCTGCTCGAGCTCCGGATCGAGAACCTCCTGCTGATCGAGCGCGCCGAGCTGCGCCTCGCGCCCGGTCTGAACGCGATCACGGGTGAGACCGGCGCCGGCAAGACGATCCTGGCCCATTCCTTCGACCTGCTGATGGGCGGCAGGGCCCGACCGGGGATCGTCCGGCCGGGGGCGACCGAGGCGTACGTCGAGGGCGTCTTCGACCTGCCCGAGGGCCTGCTCGACGACCCCGAGCTCGCCGAGATCGCCGAGCGGCTGCCCGAGGGCAGCACGGAGCTGGTGATCGGCCGCCGCGTCTCCGCGACCGGCAGGACGAGCGCCTTCCTCGGTGGCCGCTCGGCGGCGGCGCCGGACCTCCAGGCCCTCGGGTCGCGTCTGCTCGCCTTCTACGGCCAGCACGAGCATCGCAAGCTGACGCTGTCGAGCGCCCAGCTCGAGACGCTCGACGGATTCGCGGGGGACCGGCACCTCGAGAGACGCCGCGCCTACCGCGAGGCGCATTCCGCGGTGCTCAACCTGGAGCGCGAGCTCGAGGGGATTCGCGACCGGGAGGGGGCGCGGGTGCGCGATCTCGACCTTCTCCGCTTCGAGCTCGACGAGATCGTGGAGGCGCAGCCCGACGCCGAGGAGGAGAAGGAGCTCGCGACCGAGCGCGACCGCCTGCGCCACGCCGAGTCCCTGCGCGCCGCCGCCACCGAGGCGCTCTCCGCCGTTTCGGGGGACGGCGACGCCGGCGGGGCAGCGGAGGCGACAGGTTCCGCCGAGGCGGCGCTGGGGGCGAGGGAGGGGGTGGACCCGGCGCTCGACCGGCTGGCGGAGACGGCCAGGGGCCTCCGGGTGGAGTTGCAGGAGCTGGCCGGGGAGCTGCGCGGCTACGCGGAGGGCATCGAGGGCGAGCCGGGCAGGCTCGAGCAGATCGAGGAGCGCCTGGAGGTCCTGGAGCGGCTGAAGCGCAAGCACGGCGGCTCGATCGAGGCTGTCCTGGCACACGCGGAGCACTGCCGCGCGGAGATCGACGCGGTCGAGGGCGCCGGTGAGACGACGGAGCGGCTGGAGTCCGAGCTGGCGGACGCGATGCGGACCCGCACCGATCTCGCCGGCGGGCTGAGCGAGGTGCGGGCCAAGTCTGCGAAGAGGCTCGAGAGGCTGACCGCCAAGGAGCTCGACCAGCTCGGGATGAGCGGCGCGAAGCTCGAGGTCTCACTCGAGCCAAATCCGGATGGCTTCGGCCCGCTCGGCCAGGAGAAGGTGACCTTCCGGGTCGCCACGAGTCCGGGGATGCCGACCTCCCCGCTGCGCGAGGCGGCATCGGGGGGCGAGTTGTCCCGGCTGATGCTCGCGCTCGCGGGCCAGGGGGCGCCCGGTGGCGCGGCCACCTACGTCTTCGACGAGATCGACGCCGGGGTCGGGGGCAAGACGGCGAAGGCGGTCGGGGAGCGGCTGCGCGCGCTGGGCGAGGAGCGCCAGGTGCTCTGCATCACCCATCTGCCGCAGGTGGCGTCCATGGCGCAAAGCCATTTCCGGATCGAGAAGAGCATCGACGGCGGGCAGGCGACGGCGACCGTGGAGCGGGTCGCAGGTGACGAGCTGGTCGCCGAGATCGTCCGGATGCTCGGCGGCTCCGACGGCGACGAGGCCGCCGACCGCCACGCGCGGGAGTTGCTCAAGGCCGCCTGACCCGCCGAGCTCGCCGGGCGGGTCTCGCGACGACGTAGGCTCTCGCGGATGGCGATCGCCACCGCCACAGCGATCCGCGGAACCGCCCGGCTCGGCCGCCGGACGAAGGAGCTGGTCAAGCGCCTCGGGCCGGCCGACATCGCGGTGATCGAGCACCGCAACCTCGACCGGATCGCGGCCGAGGAGCTGAGCGCGTGCGGCGTGCGCGCGACCCTGAACGCGGCGCCCTCGTCGGACGGCTCCTATCCGAACACAGGACCGCTCGCGCTGGTCCGCGCCGGGGTCATGCTGATCGACGCCGGCCCGGAGCTCTTCGAGCTGATCGCGGACGGCGACCGGCTCGAGATCGCCGGACGCCGGATCTCCTCAGAGGGGAGGCCGATCGCCGAGGGGACGCCGCTCCCGGCCGAGCAGCTCGAGCGGGACCTGGACGCACAGCGCGCGCGGATCGACCGTGCGCTGCACGACTTCACTGAGAACACCTTGGCGCACCTCCGAGAGGAGGCGGGCCTGCTCTCAGGCGCGATCGACCTGCCGGAGACCCGGACCCGCTTCCGAGACCGGCACGTCCTGATCGTCGTCCGGGGCACCGACCACGTCCGCGACCTCAGGGCGCTGCGCGCGTACATCGAGGACGTCAACCCGATCCTGGTGGGGGTCGACGGCGGCGCCGACGCGATCGTGCGGGAGGGCCTGCGCCCCGACGTGGTCCTCGGTGACATGGACTCGGCCGGGGAGGCCGCCCTGCGCAGCGGCGCCGAGCTGATCGTCCACGCCTATTCCGACGGCGACGCGCCGGGGGCGGAGCGCCTGCGTCGACTCGCGCTGCCGCACACGGTCGTCCCCTCGGCCGGCACGAGCCAGGACGTCGCGATGCTCCTCGCCCACGAGAAGGGCGCCTCTCTGATTGTCAGCGTCGGAGCCCACTTCAACCTGGTCGAGTTCCTCGAGCGACGGCGCGGAGGGATGTCGTCGACGTTCCTGACCCGGCTGCGGATCGGCGAGACGCTGGTCGACGCCAAGGGCGTCAGCCACCTCTATCCGCCTCCCTAGTGCCGAGAAGACGGAACTACCGCGGCCGCCGGGTCCTTTTCCCGCTGGGCCTGATCCTCCTCGCCACCGCCGGCCTGGCGCTCACCGCGGGGCTCAATCGCTGGCTGGTCTTCCTCTGCGGAGTCGGGTACCTCGGGCTGATCGACGACCTGGCCGGCGGCTCGGCGCGAGGCTGGCGGGGGCACGGGAGGTCGCTGGCGCGGGGTGAGCTCTCCACGGGCGCCGTCAAGGCGGCGGGGACGGTCGCCCTCGCCGCCTACGCGGCGGCGGGCGAGGGTGCGACCGGCGGGGTGCTCGTCGCCGACGTCCTCGTCCTGGCGCTCGCGGCGCATCTCGGCAACCTCCTCGACACGCGGCCCGGGCGGACCGAGAAGGCCCTCACCCTCACGGCGGCGGCCATCTGCCTGGCGTCCCGGAGCCTCGCGCCCCTCGAGCCAATCGCTCCGCTGCTCCCCGCGGTGGCCCTCTGCGCCTGGCTCACCCTGACCGAGCGCGCGATGCTCGGCGACACCGGCGCGAGCCTGATCGGCGGCATGATCGGCGTGCTGCTCGTCACCGCGCTCTCCCCGATCGGGATCGTGCTCGCGCTCGCCGTGCTGATCGTGATCTCGCTGTATGGGGAATTCCGCTCGATCTCCGCCGCGATCGAGCGGGTTCCGCTGCTTCAGCGGCTAGACTCGCTCGGCAGAGTCAATTGAGCCAACCGAAGCCCGGCGACACCAGATTTCTCTTCGTGACAGGCGGTGTCGTCTCGTCCCTCGGCAAGGGCATCGCCTCAGCATCACTCGGTCGCCTCCTCGTCTCCCGGGGCTTTCGCGTTCAGCTACAGAAGCTCGACCCCTATATCAACGTCGATCCGGGGACGATGAGCCCGTTCCAGCACGGCGAGGTCTTCGTCACCGAGGACGGCGCCGAGGCGGATCTCGACCTCGGCCACTACGAGCGCTTCACGGACGAGAACACCTCGCGGGCGTCCAACTTCACGGCGGGCGGCGTCTACAACTCGGTGATCCGGCGCGAGCGGCGGGGCGACTACCTCGGCGCGACCGTCCAGGTGATCCCGCACATCACCGACGAGATCAAGAACCGCGTCCTGATCGTCGCCGAGTCGCAGGCCGTCGACTTCGTGATCACCGAGATCGGCGGGACGGTCGGCGACATCGAGTCGCTGCCGTTCCTCGAGGCGATCCGCCAGCTCTACACGGACCTCGGTCCGAAGCGGTGCATGTTCGTCCACCTCACCCTCGTCCCCTACGTCGGCCATGCCGGCGAGATGAAGACCAAGCCGACGCAGCACTCGGTCAACGAGCTCCGCCGCATCGGCATCCAGCCGCACGCGCTCCTCTGCCGCTCCGAGCAGGGGCTGGACCGCGACATCCGGCGCAAGATCGCCCTCTTCGCGAGCCTCCCCGAGGAAGCGGTGATCTCGGCTCGGGACGTGGACAACGTCTACAAGGTCCCGCTCGTCCTGCGGGCCGAGGGCATGGACGACCAGATCCTCGATCACTTCGGGATGGAGGCGGACGCGCCCGATCTGAGCGAGTGGGAGGAGCTCATCAAGCGGGCCGACGCCTCTCGGGAGCGCAGGGTGAAGATCGCCCTGGTCGGCAAGTACGTCCAGCTCGAGGACGCCTACAAGTCGGTCATCGAGGCGCTCACCCACGGCGGCTGGGCGCACGGCGTGGAGGTCGAGACCGAGCTGGTCTCCGCGGAGGACATCGAGGAGTCGCAGCTCGACGGCGTCGACGGGATCCTGATTCCCGGCGGGTTCGGTGAGCGGGGGATCGAGGGCAAGGTCGAGGCGGCGCGGATCGCGCGCGAGAAGGGCATTCCCTACCTGGGCATCTGTCTCGGCATGCAGATCGCGGTCGTCGAGTTCGCCCGTCACGTCTGCGGCATGGACGGCGCGAACTCCGCCGAGTTCGATCCGGAGACGCCCTATCCGGTGGTCGATCTGCTCCCCGAGCAGAAGGAGGTCTCGGACCTCGGCGGAACGATGCGGCTCGGCGCCGACCCGGTGAAGCTCCACGAGGACACGCGGGCGCGCGAGATCTTCGGCGAGGCCGTCATCTACAAGCGCCACCGCCACCGCTATGAGGTGAACAACATGCTGCGCCGCCGGCTCGAGGACGAGGGCCTCGTCGCGGGCGGCACCTCTCCCGACGACCGCCTCGTCGAGATCATCGAGCTGCCGGACCACCCGTTCTTCCTGGCCTCGCAGTTCCATCCGGAGTTCAACTCGCGGCCGACGCGCCCCGAGCCGCTCTTCCGCGACTTCATCGGAGCCGCGGCCAAGCGGGCCGCGGAGCGCCCGGCCACCGCCGAGCCGGCCGCCGAGGAGGAAGCTGCTGCCGAGGCGGCCGAGGACGTCAGCGTCCGCCGCTCGGCTTAGTCAGCCGCCGAGCAGCAACCAGCGCTGGGTGACGGTCAGTCAGTCGTCGGTGCGCTCTGCACGGAGGCCGGTCGCCCCGCCGCCGGCCGCCTCCTGCTCGAGCGCCGCCCGGATCTCATCCCGGGCGTCCTCGGCCGTCGCCGCCTGATCGAGCCACGGCTCGACCGGCAGCGGCTGCTCCCATTCCGCCTCGCTTCTGACCTCACGGCCGGCGCGGGCGAACAGTGCCCGGAGCTCCTGATCCGGAAGTGCCCGGGTGTGACTGGGATCGCGAAGGCGCTCGAGCTCGTCGTGGCGAGGGCCGCCCGCGACCATGTCGATCAGGGTCACGGATCCGTCCGGACGGCAGACGCGCACCATCTCCGCGATCGCGGCCGCCGGGTCGTCCATGTGGTGGAGGGCGAATCGGCTGACCACGACATCGAACTGGTCGTCGGGGAACGGAAGATCGGTCGCGTCGCCGCGGACGAACACCACGTCATCGAGGCCCTGCTCCTGAACCGTGCGGAGCCCGGCGGTGAGCATCGCGTCGGTGAGATCGACGATCACCGCGGTGGCGCCGTCTCCCGCGAGGTGCCGCCCGAGCTGGCCGGTGCCTCCCGCGACGTCGAGGATTCCGCGCCTTGGCGGGGACGTCTATGTGGGCGGCTATCCGGCCCAAGATCCCGCCGTCGCGAAACAGCGAACGCGAAGCCTCGAAGCTGGATGCCTGCTTGGAGAACTCGCGGCGGACCGTCTCCCGCTGCTCATGCCCCGCCTTGCCGCCGGCCACCGGTCGTTACTTCATTCCCATCGAGCCGCCCTGGGGCATCGGCTGCTCCCGGGTCGGCATCTTGCCCTGCGTCTCGCCGCCCTTGCCCTGCATCGGCTCCGGCTGATCGCCCATTCCCTCCTGCATCTGTCCCTGATCCATCCGCCCGCCGCCCATCCCCATCGAATCCATCGCGGCCCGGGCCTCGGGTGAATCGGGCAGCGTGAGGCCCGGAACGTTCGCCGCGAAGAAGGCAACGCCGATGCCGAGGACGATGAGCAGAAGCGCGATCCCCCGGTTCGCCACCGCCTTCCAGGGCAAGAGTTTCTCGATCGCGATCAGCGCGGCGACCATGACCATCCAGCCGATGCTCATCACCCCGAGCGCGAACAGCGCCGCCATCAGCCCCCAGCAGCAGCCCACGCACCAGGCGCCGTGTTCCATCCCCATCCGGAGGGCGCCGATGCGGCCCGGGCGCCAGGAGGTGAGCAGGAACATCATCGGGCTACGGCAGCGCCGCAGGCAGGCGTTCTTCAACGGGGTGAGCTGGTAGATCCCGGCGGCCACGATCACGGCCCCGGCGACGTACGGCCCACTTCTATCCCAGGCGAGGAAGCCGATGTCGAGCGCTCGTGCGCCTTGGAGGATCGCGTAGCCGATCAGCCCCGCGGCCGCCCAAGTGAGCAGGTAGCCGCCGACGAACAGTGCGGTCGTTCCCGTTTCGGCGGTCCAGCCCTTCTCGCGCTTGCCCTCCTCGATCCGGGCGTGCATGACGACC
This sequence comes from Solirubrobacterales bacterium, assembly GCA_035456265.1. GTDB lineage: Bacteria > Actinomycetota > Thermoleophilia > Solirubrobacterales > 70-9 > DASUPK01. Next base: position 7,829 of record DATIDP010000140.1, read on the forward strand.
ATCGGCGCGATCGAGGGGAACATCATCGCGGCCATCATCACCACCCAGGCGGTGACCCAGAAGCCGAGTCCACCGAGGTCGGTCCCAGGGCCGGCGTCCATCCCCTCCATCCGGTCGCCGGTCACCGCCCAGGCGACGGCGGCGAGCAGCACGAGGCCGAAGATCAGCCCGAGCTGAACAGCGCTTGGAAGCGGGGGAACCCGGCGGAGGGTGGCTGACTCCATCCGGTCTCGACCTTAGCTGAGCTGTTCGCCGCTAGCCGCGGCCCGCCGGCGCGCCCTCTGGCATCTCGCTTGAGAACTCGTAGTCAGCTGACTCCCCGTAGATCGTCTCGAAGTCCATCCCGAAGACACTCACGTTTCCCGGCGCGTGCCCGACACGGAACTCCTCGGCGAAGCCGAAGGCGGCGTTCTTCACCGTGGTCTGCGTCCCACTGCCCTCCGGGCCCGCGAGGGGCTCGAAGGTCGTGGTGCTGTCCCCGATCGATGCCGTCGGCTTGTCGCCATTGGAGAACGTGACCGGGCCGCGCTCCATGCCGAGCCACTCGTCGGTGAGGGCCGCGAACTGCTCGAAGACGCCGCCCTCCTCGCCCTTGAGAATGCGCTCGAGGGCGGCTGCCTGCTCGTCCGACGCGCCCTCGTCCACGACGATGCCGAGCTTCCAGTTCCCCGAGGTCAGGTTCGAGGGAAAGAGATTCACCAGCCCGAGGTTGACGCCCGACAGGTCGGTGTCCTCGAGGTTGCCGTCGGTGATCTGGAAGACGCCGATCCCGTGGCATTGGCCATCGTCACTGGTGGGGGGGCCATCCACCGGACAGGGACAGAGCAGGTGGCATGTACAACTCGCCAGGTAGGTACCAGAGATTCGCCAGGACATCAGTACCTCTCTTCTCCGCTTGCCCCGTGACGGTATTCCTCCTCGCGGGAGGAAGTCAACCCCCGCCTCGCGTAGCCTGCCCGCCGTGAGGGCGCCGGAGGACCCACGGATGCTCGATCGCTTCGCCCGCCTCTGCGAGATCGCGAGCCCCACGGGCGAGGAGCGCGAGGTGGCGGATGCCGTCCTCGGCGAGCTCCGGGAGTTCGGCGTGGACGTGAACGAGGACGCCTCGGCCACGCCGGCCCGAGCCGGCGCCGGCAACCTGATCGCCAGGATCCCCGGCCGAGGTGATCGCTGGCTCTCCTTCTTCGCCCACCTCGACACGGTCCCGCACGACGGCCCGATCGAGGTGACCCGGGAGGGGGGCACGTTCCGCAGCGCGGGCGACACGATCCTGGGCGCCGACAACAAGGCCGCCGTCGCGGTCCTCCTGGCCGTGGCCGAGCGGGCCGCGCGCGAGACCGCGCCCGTCGGGCTCGAGCTGCTGCTCACGGTCCGCGAGGAGGTGGCCCTCGAGGGCGCC
>DATIDP010000141.1:0-43830 GCA_035456265.1 Solirubrobacterales bacterium
CGCTTCTACTGCTTCCGCGAGGTGTCGTTCGGCCAGGACGGGCAGATCTCCCCGGCGGGATTCGAGTCCCGCTACGAGACCGAGCTCGCCGACCAGTACGGCAACCTCGCGAACCGGGTGCTCTCCATGATCGACCGCTACCGCGAGGGGACCGTCCCGGACGCCGATGCGGAGGAGACACTCGCCTCCGAGTTCGAGGGCGCTGCGGAGCGCGTCAGGGCCCTGCTCGACGACGCGGAGCTCACCCAGGCCCTGGAGGAGATCTGGAAGCTCGTCCGGCGACTCAACCAGTACGTCGAGGAGAAGAGGCCGTGGGACCTCGCGAAGCAGGAACCCGCGCCAGCGGATCCGGAGCGCGCGATCAAGTGCGCGGAGCTCGACTCGGTGCTCTACGGCCTGGTCGAGGGCCTGCGGGTGACGACCCTCCTGCTCCACGCCTACATGCCCGAGACGACGCGAAGGCTCCTCGACGCGCTCGCGGAGCTGGACCCGGCGCTGGCCGAATTCGGCTCACGAGGCGGAGGGCAGGAGCTGGGCGAGCTCGCCCCGCTGTTCCCCAAGCTCGCCCCGGCCTGATCTAGACGGCTGTTCGCCTCGCGGCACGCGAGCGCTGGAGGCCGAAAAAACGCGTGGTACTGTGGCCGCGTAACCAGGACGCTTCAAAGGGAGGGTTTATGAGCAGAGCAGGGACGCGCGCGACTCTCGTCGCGCTTGCAGTGACCGCCGCGCTTCTGATTCCGGCCTCGCAGGCGGGCGCCGGCGCGCACATCGCGCGCGGTGGCGACGGGCCGGTGGCGACCAAGTCCGGCGCGATCGTCAACTTCCTTCCGGCGGGGAAGCTCAAGGTGGCGAAGCACTTCCAGCCGCTCGCGGTCTGCTCGGTTGACTGCAGCGTGACCGGCACGGCCGTCCTCAAGGGACTGGGAGGCAAGGCGACGATCACCGACAGCGGCTCGTTCGCCGCCAACCAGCCGTTCGGCCTGCAGATCACTGTCAAGGGTGTGCTGCTCAAGCGGATGAAGCAACAGCCGGGCAAGTTCCGCCTGAACGTGACCTACACGGCCATGGACCCGACGACCGGGGCTTCCGACACGGTCTCGCGGCCGTACAAGTTCAAGCGGGGCTAGGCGGCATCAGCCAGTCCGCGTCGTGATGCTGTCTCGCACCGCCCGGACCGCGGTCGCGCTGCTCTGCGCCGCGGGCCTGCTCGCCTCCGTCGCGAGTGGGACCGCGGCGGCCAAGGCGCCGCGCGCCAAGGCGAGCGTGATCGGCGGTACTCCGGCGAGCCTCTCGGACTGGGGGTTCACAGCGGCGGTGCTGACCACGAACTCGCTCTGCACCGGCTCGGTGCTCTCGCCGACGAAGGTGCTGACCGCGGCCCACTGCGTGGCAAGCCCGCCGACGATGACGGTGCGGACGAATTCGACCTCCGCGTTCATCGGCGGCGACGTGCACGCCGTCACCTCCATCGCGATCAATCCCGGCTGGACGCATGAGTTCATCGGTGACCTCGCCGTGCTCACGCTCCGGACGCCGACCAGCGCCCCGGCGATCCAGCCCGCCGGCTCGTCGGAGGACTCGGTGCTGACCAGGCCGGGCACGGCCCTCTCCGTGGCCGGCTTCGGCGCCAGGAACCCGGCGCCCAGGCGCAAGCCGAAGATCGGCCTGCTGATGACGGCCACCGTTTTCGTCCACGGCTTCTGCCCGGTGCCGACCTCGCTGGTGTGCGACGCGGGTGGCAAGTCGGGGCTGATCGCGATCCGCAAGATCAAGCGGAAAGTCCGCAAGCGCGTGATTCAGCGGACGGTCTGCGCCGGCGACAGCGGCGGACCGATGGTCGCGACGACCCCGGCCGGCCCCAGACTGGTCGGCGTCGCCGAGGCGACGGCGGCTCCGCCCAAGCGGTCAGCGTTCGGGTTCGTCTGGTGCGGGCTCAAGGGGTTCCCCGGCCTTCACACCCGGGTTGCCTCCTGGCTGAGCTTCATCCAGGGTTCCTAGACTCGCCGCGTGGTCGACACCCATGCCCACCTGGCCCTCTGCGCGCCGGACGACGACGAGCTGGTCACCGCGGCCCGCGAGGCTGGCGTTCGCCGGATCCTGACCGTCGGTCTCGGCGAGGACTCGAATCCGGATGCCGTGCGGGCCGCAGGCGAGAACGACGCGGTCTTCGCGGCCGTGGGCCGCCACCCGAACAGCGCCGGCGGCTTCGGCGACGTGGCGGCAGGGGCGCTCACGGAGCTAGCCGCGTTGCCGGAGGTCGTCGCGGTCGGGGAGACCGGGCTGGACTTCTACCGTGACACCGCAGATCCCGAGGACCAGCGGCGGGCGTTCGCGGCGCAGATCTCGATCGCCCGGGGCGCCGGCAAGCCGCTGGTGATCCACTTGCGCGATCCGGAGGGATCCGAGGAAGCGGTCGGGGAGGCGTTCGAGACCCTCGATCGGGAGGCGGATGGGATCCCGGTGATCCTCCACTGCTTCTCCGCCGGCCCGGTCTGGGCGGAGCGGGCCGCCGAGCGCGGCTGGTACTGCTCGTTCGCGGGCAACCTCACCTACCCGAGGGCGGAGCCGATCAGGGAGGCGGCGGCGCTCGTGCCCGACGACCGCGTGCTGGTGGAGACCGATTCGCCCTTCCTCTCGCCGCAGCCGATGCGCGGCAGGCCGAATCAGCCGGCGAACGTGACAGCGACGGCGGAGCGGCTCGCCGAGGTCCGCGATGTCGCGTACGGTGAGCTCGAGCGAACCGTGGAGGCGAACGCCGCGACAGTCTTCGGGTGGTGAGTTCCTCCGCCCGGCCGCCGGAGCGCTCTCCGCGCCGGCTCGGCCAGAATTTCCTCGCCGACCCGAACCTGCTCGACGCGATCGTGCGCGAGGCCGAGCTCCATCCCGCCGACGTCGTGCTCGAGGTGGGCGGCGGCGGCGGCGCGCTCACCGAGCGGCTGGCGCCGGAGGTGGCCAGCCTGCATGTGATCGAGGTCGACGAGCGTCTGCGCGGGGACCTCGAGCCGCTCGCGCGGGACGCCGGGAACGTCGACCTGGTCTGGGGCGACGCTCTGCGGGTCGACCTCGCGGATCTGGCCCCGGCGCCGACGAAGATGGTGGCCAACCTGCCCTACTCGATCGCCACCCCGCTGCTCATCCGGACGATCGCCGAGCTGCCAGGGCTCGGGCGCTGGGTCGTGATGGTCCAGCGCGAGATCGCGGACCGCCTGCGCGCGGAGCCGGGAACGAGGGAGTACGGCTCGGCGACCGTGCTGGTCCAGCTCGCCTGCGAGGTCAGCTTCCTGAGGGCGGTCGACCCCGCCGTCTTCGTCCCGCGGCCGCGGGTCGGGTCGGCACTGCTGGGCCTGCGCCGCACGGGGCCTGGCGCGTCGGAGGCGGTGGCCAGGCTGGTTCGCGCCTCGTTCGCCCACCGGCGCAAGTCGCTGGCCCGATCCCTGGAGCTCGCCCGGCCGGGGATTCTCGAGCCCGCGCGGCGGGCTCTCGTGGCGATCGGACAGCCCCCCGGCGCCCGGGCCGAGGCTCTCTCGCCACCGGATTTCGAGCGGCTCGCCGAGGCTCTGGCCGAGGAGGGGGTGGCCCTGTGAGCGCCCCGCTCCACGAGCTCATCCGCGCTCCCGCGAAGCTCAACCTCTGCCTGTATGTCGGTCCCCGCCGGGACGACGGCCTCCATGAGATCCGTTCGCTCTTCGAGCCGCTCGACCTGGCCGACGAGCTGCGGATCAGCGAAGCGGACGAGGACGAGGTGATCTGCGAGGGCATCGAGGGTCCCGACCTCACCGAGACCGCCCTGGCGGCGCTGCGAGACCACGGCTGGGACGCGCCGCCCCTGCGGATCGAGGTGCGCAAGAGGGTCCCGGTGGCAGCGGGACTCGGTGGGGGAAGCGCCGACGCAGCGGCGGTGTTGAGGCTCGCGATGGGAGAGGTCGAGGGCTTGCGCTCGATCGCGGCCGGCATCGGAGCCGATGTGCCGTCGCAGCTCCAGCCGCGGCCCTGCCTCGTGGCGGGCGCGGGGGAGGTGATCGAGCCGGCGCCACCACCCGGCGAGCACGCGGTGGTGCTGATCCCGCAGGCGGAGGGCATCGCGACCGCGGATGTCTACGCAGAGGCCGACCGGCTCGGCTCGCCCAGGGGCGAGTCCGAGCTGGAGGTGATCCGCCGTGGGCTGCGGGACGCGGTCGATACGGGCGGCTCGCCGCTCGACTATCCCGAGCACCTGGTCAACGACCTGCAGGCGGCCGCGATCGCTCTGCGGCCGCGGATCGAGGAGGCGCTTCGGGCCCTCGAGGAGGCCGGCGCGGCCCATGCGATGGTGGCCGGGTCCGGGCCGACGGCGTTCGGGCTCTATCGCACGGCCGAGGAGGCCGCCACGGGCGCTGAGCAGCTTCGCGGCCGGTTCCCGGACATGATCGCGACCGGCCCGCTGCAGCGGTGAGTCGGCGGATCGACCGCAAGTGGGTGGTTCGCGGGCTGGTACTCGCGGCGATCGCCGCGTTCTTCGTCTTCCGCGATCAGCTCCCGAGCATCAACCTCGATCAGATCATCGAGGACCTCTCCAGGGGCCTCGGGGCGTGGACCTATCTGCTGGTCGGGGGGCTCGCCTTCCTGGAGACGGGGGCCTTCGTCGGGCTGGTCGCGCCCGGCGAGTTCACCGTGATGCTCGGCGGCGCGGTCGCCTCGCAGGGCGACATCTCGCTGCCGCTGATCATCGCCATCACCTGGCTCGCGGCCTTCTCGGGCGACTCGGTCAGCTTCCTCCTCGGCGCGCGCCTCGGCCGCGGCTTCCTCGTCCGGCACGGGGAGCGCTTCCGGATCACCAGCGATCGGCTCACCAAGGTCGAGGACTACTTCGCCCGGTACGGCGGGCGAACGATTCTCATCGGCCGGTTCATCGGCCTGGTCCGGGCCCTCGCTCCCTTCATCGCGGGAAGCAGCAAGCTGCCCTACCGCAGCTTCGCCCCGTACAGCATCCTCGGCACCGGGCTGTGGTCGATCGCACTTCTCCTGGCCGGCTACTTCGCGGCGCAGAGCCTCGACAAGGTCACCCAGATCGTCGGCAAGGGCCTGCTCGTCTTCGGGATCGTCGTCGCGGTCGTCGTGGCCATAGTCGTGGCGTACCGGTTTCTGCGCGCGGGGGAGAACCGGCACAAGGTGGTCGAGGAGATGGAGCGGCGGCGGGCGCTCCGTCCGATCCTCCGGCTGGGACGCCGCCTGCGGCCGCAGTTCGAGTTCCTCGGCAGGCGGCTGACGCCGGGGGGCCTCGGGCTCGAGTTCACGACCCTGCTCGCCGCTCTCTCGGTGGGCCTCTTCGCCCTGATCTCCTATTGGTCGGTCGTCTCCGGCGACCCGGGTCCGACCCCGGGCGACCAGACCGTCTGGGACGTCGCGCGGCACCTCCAGACGACCTGGCTGGTGGATGTCGCGAAGGTCGTCACCTGGCTCGGTTCCGGGTGGATCGTCTACCCGTTCGGCGCGCTCGCGGCTGTCATGCTCGCCTACCGGGGGCGCTGGGGGGAGTTCTGGGTGGTCGCCGTCGGCCTCGCGCTGATCGCGATTCTCGTCCCGGAGATCAAGGGCTGGACCGATCGGCCCCGGCCGCCGGATCCTCTGATCTCGGTCGACAACTCTGCATTTCCCAGCGGCCACGCCACGCAGGCGACGCTCTACACGTGGCTGGCCGTCACGCTCGCCGTGAGGGTGGTTCCCGGAATCACGCGGCGGACGCTGGTGATCGCGGCGGGGGTCGCGCTCACCGTGTTGGTCGGGCTGACCCGCATCTACCTGCGGGTTCACTGGATGAGCGACGTATCGTCGGGATGGGCTCTCGGCCTCTCCTGCTTCGCGGCCGTCGCGGCGGTGGTCCTCGTCGTTGGCCACATCCGCGACAATCCCCGGCGTCCATGACCCAGCCCCTCGACTCGATCGTGGCGCCGGCACTGGCGCTCGGGACCGAGTACTGGCTCTTCGGCGTCGCCGGAGTGCTCTCGGTGTGCGCCTTCGTCGGCCTCATCCTGGTGCCGGCGCTCGGCTCCTACGGACGCGCCTGGGAGAAGCTGGTGGCCGGGTTTCTCTCGCTCTTCGTGCTCGCTGCGCTGGTGCTTGTCGGCCTCGTGATCGGGGTCGTGATCTTCCTCAACTGGGACGACATCAGTAAGTGGTTCTAGGCTCGTCGCGGCCTCATACCTACGATGTGCGGGTGACTGCGAAGGAAACACGCTCCGAGCGCCATGCCGAGCCCGGCAGCCTCGAGGAGCTCTCGGCCGCGATCGAGTCCGGGGCCGGGATGCCGGCGGTCGCGCGTGCCGCCGGGCGGGCGCTGGACGCGAGCGTCGCGCTGATCGACCGCTCGAGCAACGTGCTCGCGGTCGCCGCCGCGTCGCCTGACGAGGAGCGCAAGCTGCTCGCCGGCGGGGCGGGCGTGGAGACGGTCGAGCTGCGCGTGGCGGACGCGTCCGTCGGCGAGCTTCGCTGGCGGCCGCGCGGTGAGGACGAGCCGGACGCGGCGCTGCTGCGGATGGTCGCGACGCTGGTCGGGCTCGAGCTCGAGCGCTCCCGGTCGCCCGAGTGGGCGACGGAGGAGGCCGCGGGTGACTTCGTGCGGGCCCTGCTCGGACGCAAGCTGACGGACCGCGCTGACATCGAGGCTCGTGCCGCGGAGCTGGGGACGGACCTCTCCAGGGGGACAGGCGTCGTGATCGCGCGGGCCCATCCGCACCTCGCCCAGACAGGCGAGTGGCGCGCCCGGGTGCTGGGGATCGCCCAGCGGGCGATCCGCGCGGTGAGCGCGGGCGGCCTGGCCGGCGAAGGGAACCAGGAGGGCGAGAGCGCGGAGATCGTCGCGATCGTCCCGGCCGGGGACGACGAGCGGCTGACGCGGGCGGCCGACGGGCTGGCCGATGAGCTGGAGGAGGGGCTGAACGGGTTCTCGATCCGGGTCTCCCGGAGCCGGCTCGCGTCGGACCCGGGCGATCTTCACCGCGCGGCGCAGGAGGCCCTGCTCGCCGCCAACGTCGGAGACGCTGAGGGAAAGCGGGTGCTCGCCTTCGAGGACACCGGCGCGTACCGGCTGCTGCTGCCCGCGATGAGCGAGGACCCGGCCGAGCTCGAGCGCTTTTACTCCGAGACCGTCGAGCCGCTGGTCGCCTACGACGAGCAGTACGAGACCGAGCTCGTCTCCACGGTCGAGACCTATCTGGAGAACGACGGCAATGTCGCCGCGTCGGCGCAGCAGCTCTTCACCCACCGGCACACGATCCGGTACCGGCTGGAGCGGGCCCGCGAGCTCTGCGGTCACGACGTGACCTCCACCGAGGGCCGCGAGAAGCTCGGGCTGGGACTGAAGGCGATGCGGGTGCTCGGGATTGCCTCCCCGAGGGGCCCGGCGGACGAGCCCGGGACCGAGGCCGGCCGAGTTCCTCCGGCCGAATCCGACTAGTCCGTCTGCGCTGAGACCAGCTCCGTGAGCACCGCGCTGCGACCGCGGTCGCCGGTGGAGCGGTCGTCGCTGATCACGTGGCTGACCGCGTTGATCAGCGCCAGATGCGTGAACGCCTGTGGGAAGTTGCCCCAGTGGCGTCCGGTCCTCGCGTCGAGCTCCTCCGCGTAGAGGCCCAGTGGTCCGGACATGTTGAGCAGCCGCTCGCACATCTCTCGGGCCTCCTGTGACTCGCCGATCTCCGAGAGGGCAGAGGCGAGCCAGAAGGAACAGATCGTGAAGGACGCCTCCTGGCCGTGCAGGCCGTCATCGGTCTCCTCCACGCGGTAGCGGAGGACGAGGCCGTTCACGGTGAGCTCCTCATTGATCGCCTTGACGGTGTCGATCACCCGCTCGTCATCCGGCTGCAGGAAGCGGACCAGTGGGACCAGCAGGGTCGAGGCGTCGAGCGAGTCCGTGTCGTAGTGCTGGCGGAAGACCCCGCGCTCCGAGACGCCGCGCTCGAGGATGTCGTCGCGGATCTGATCGGCGACCTTGGTCCAGCGCTCGAGCCGGTCCTCGTCGCCGATGCGGTCGGCGAGCCGGCAGCCGCGGTCGACGGCCACCCAGCACATCAGCTTCGAGGAGACGTAGTGCTTGGGCTTGCCGCGAGCCTCCCAGATGCCCTGATCCGGCTCGTCCCAGGCGGAGATCGCCAGCTCGACCTGGCGGCAGAGCGCCTCCCAGAGCTCGTGGGGGAGGTGGTCCTGGACCTTGGCGTGGATGTAGACCGAATCGAGCAGCGCTCCGTAGACGTCGTTCTGGCGCTGCATGTACGCGGCGTTACCGATGCGGACCGGCTTCGCGCCCTCGTATCCGCTGAGCTGGTCGAGGGTGGACTCGGTCAGGTCCTTCTCCCCCCGGATGCCGTACATGATCTGCATTCCGTACTTGCCCACCTGCACGTTCTCCTTGTAGATGTCGGTGAGCCAGCCCATGAAATCGGTGGCCTCGTAGTCGAAGCCGAGCGTGTGCAGCGACCACAGGGTGAAGGTGGCGTCGCGGATCCAGGTGAATCGGTAATCCCAGTTGCGCTCACCACCCGGCGTCTCCGGGAGGGAGGTGGTGAGTGCGGCGACCAGGGCGCCGGTCGGCGAGTAGGTGAGGCCCTTGAGGACCAGCGCCGAGCGCTGGAGGTAGTCGCGCCAGGGATGATCGGGGAAGCTGCCGCCCTCGAGCCAGCGGCGCCAGAAGTCGACCGTGCGCTCGACTCGCTGCCGGCAGTCCTCACTCGACTCGGGGAGGATCGGCGATGGCCCCCAGCTGAGGGCGCTGAAGCGGAACTCGCCGGCCTTCATCCGATGGCGGGCGCGAGCGTCCGTGCCGTCCACGCCCAGCCCGAGGTCTCCGGTGAGGATCAGGTGGAGCCCGTCGTGGGTGATCTCGGCGTCGGTGCCCGAGTTCTCCCGCCTCTGCCAGTCGACGCGGGTGGAGCCGTAATCGAACGCCGGCTGACAGATCATCTCGATGTCGACCTCGCCCTGAACGCACTCGATCAGCCGGACCAGGACGTGCTCGGCCTCGTCGTCGGGTGGTGGCCGGCGGTGGGGCTCGAAGTCGTTCTCCGGGCGCCAGTCGCCGAGGGTGAGAACGTCCCGGACGATGACCCAGCCCGAACCGGTCATCCAGGTCGTCTCGAGGACGTTCGTTCCGGGCTCGTAGCGGCGGCTCACCGGGGCGCCGAGCCCGGGTGGCCCGATGCGCCAGAAGCCGGCGCTGCGGTCGAGCAGGGAGCCGAAGACGCTGGCCGAGTCGTAGCGGGGGAGGCAGAGCCACTCCACCGATCCGTTGGGTGCGATCAGGGCGCCCGTGTGGCAGTCGGAGACGAAGCCGTACGCGGCGATCCGCGGGTAGCGGGACTGGAGAGCGGACACTGCGCCCGGAGGTTATTTGGCGGCGATCCCCGGCTTCGCCACCGCTGAGATCGCCGACGACCTCGACCTGAAAGTGGGTCGGCGGGTCGAAGACCGCCTCCTGTGGCGGGTCGACGTCCCACTCGTCCAGGAACGCGTACTCCCTGGCCATCTCTCCTCCAAGGGTCGGGCAGTGCTCATGATTCGACCGCGCCCAGCGGATGGATCATCGCGCTCCGAGTTCCGGGGGGAGGAGTCGAACCCCCTCTTCGTGGACCAAAACCACGCGTGCTAGCCAGGTACACCACCCCGGAATACGGCCAGTCTACGACCGCTCGGCCGCATGGCAGAAATCGTCTGTAATCGGTCATTGCAGACAGAAGCCGATGGCGCCATGATGCGTACATGGCCTCGCAGAGCAGGCCCCGCCGCATCGTCATCCTCGCCTTCCCGGGCGTGCAGCCGCTCGACGTGATCGGCCCCGGAGAGGTGTTCGCCGGGGCCGACGCGATCAGCGGCGGCGGCGCCTACACGGTCGAGGTCGTCGCGAACAAGCCGGATCCGATCGCCGTCCGCGGCGCCGGCTACTCCCTGCTGCCCAAGACCACCACGGCGAAGTGCCGCGGACCGATCGACACCCTTGTCGTCGCCGGTGGCATCGGAGTCAGAACGGCCGAGGACGACCTCGAGCTGATCCGCTGGATCCGGAGCGCGGCCCGGCGCTCGCGCCGGGTGACATCGGTCTGCTCCGGCTCCTTCCTGCTGGCGCGCGCCGGTCTGCTCGAGGGCAGAACGGTCACCACCCACTGGGCATCGACCGAGGAGCTCGCTCGGCGCCATCCGGAGCTCAAGGTCGATCCCAACCCGATCTTCGTCCGGGACGGCGAGGTGTGGACCTCCGCGGGCGTCACCTCCGGCATGGACCTCTCCCTGGCGCTGGTCGAGGAGGACCTCGGCCGCGAGATCGCCGTCGAGATCGCGCGCTGGCTGGTCCTCTTCCTCCAGCGCCCCGGCGGGCAGGCCCAGTTCAGCTCCCATCTCTCCGCGCAGCTCGCAGAGCGCCGCCCGCTCCGCGAGCTCCAGTCCTGGATCGCCGACAACCTCGGCGCCGATCTGCGGGTCGAGACCCTCGCCGAGCGGACCGCGATGAGCCCGCGCAACTTCGCCCGCTTCTTCCGTCGCGAGATCGGCATGACGCCGGCCGCGTACGTGGAGGAGCTCCGCGTCGAGCGCGCCCGCCAGCTGCTCGAGGACAGCGCCGACCCGATCGACCTGATCTCAACCCGCTGCGGCTTCGGCACGCCGGAGACGATGCGGCGGGCGTTCGGCCGTCGGGTGGGAGTCCCACCGGCCCAATATCGCGCCCGGTTCAGGCGGGCGCCAGCACTGAGAGGAGACTGAGCATGCAGATCGCGTACCTGCTCTACGAGCGCTTCACGGCCCTCGACATCACCGGCCCGCACGACGTCTTCAACTCGGTCCCCGGCAACGAGGCGATCTTCGTCGCCGAGCAGGCCGGGCCGGTCCGCAACGAGTCGGACACCCTCTCGTTGGTGGCCGACGCCTCGCTCGACGAGGTCCGGACCCCGGACATCGTGGTCGTGCCCGGCGGCTTCGGGAACCGGGTCCTCCTCGAGCACGAGCCGCTTCACGACTGGATCAGGACCGTCCACGAGAACACGACCTGGACGACCTCCGTGTGCACCGGCTCCCTGCTGCTCGCCGCCGCCGGCCTGCTCGACGGCGTGCCCGCCACCACACACTGGCTCGCCCGCGACCTCCTCGCCGAGCTCGGCGCGAACCCGGTCCCCGATCGCGTGGTCAAGCACGGCAAGATCGTCACCGCCGCCGGCGTATCCTCGGGCATCGACATGGCGCTGCGCCTCGTCCAGCAGATCAACGGTGACGAGGTCGCCCAGGCGGTCCAGCTCGGCATCGAGTACGACCCGGAGCCGCCGTTCGACGCGGGGTCCCCGGAGAAGGCGCCCCAGCCGATCGTCGACCTGGTCAGCGCCGCGTTTCAGGCCCAGGGCGACCCGCTCGGCGAGCGCCGTTGAGCGCGGCTGGCGGATCGGCGCAGCCGCCCGCCCGCACCGGCCCCTCAGCTCGGAATACTCTTTCGGGGTGAACGCTCCCACCGCCCTGATCATGGCCGCGGGCCAGGGCACTCGCATGCGATCCGAGCTGCCCAAGGTCCTGCACGAGATCTGCGGACGCCCGATCGTTGCCTGGCCGATTCTCGCCGCGCAGGAGGCCGGCGCCGGCCGCATCTGCGTGATCGTCTCGCCCGATCGCGACCTCTCCTCGGCGCTCCCGAACGGCACCGAGACGATCGTCCAGCCGGAGGCCGACGGGACCGGCGGCGCCCTTCGCGCCGCCTCCGACGTCGTCCGCGACTCGGACACCGTCCTGATCCTCTCCGGCGACCACCCACTCGTCTCGGCGCAGATCATCGACGAGCTCATCTCGACGCACCGCGATGCCGGCGCCGCGGCGACGGTGATGACCACGGAGATGGAGGATCCGGGGTCCTACGGCCGGATCGTTCGAGGCGCCGACGGCGACATCGAGCGCATCGTCGAGGCGAAGGCGCCGGGCGACGCCACCGCGGAGGAGCTGGCGATCAAGGAGGTCAACGCAGGTACCTACGCGTTCGCCGGAAGCGACCTCGCGGAGGCCCTCGAGCGTCTCGACAACGACAACGCGCAGGGCGAGTACTACCTCGGCGACGTCCTGCCGGTCCTGCGCGAGTCCGGTCGGCGCGTGGCGGCCTACCGAGCCCCTGACCCGGGCGTCAATCTCGGCATCAACGACCGGGCCGACCTCGCGCGCGTCGCGGGCGAGGCGCGCCGCCGGATCCTGACGGCGCACATGCGCGCCGGCGTCACCATCGAGGACCCCGGGGCGACCTGGATCGACGCCGACGTCGAGATCGCTCCCGACACCACCATCCTGCCCGGGACGACCCTCCGCGGCCACTCGTCCATCGGCGGGGGCAGCACGATCGGCCCGCTGACGACGCTGCTGGACTCGCGGATCGGCGAGCGGGCGACGGTGCTCCACTCCTACCTGACCAGCTGCGAGGTCGCGGACGAGGCCATCGTCGGGCCCTTCACCTACCTTCGCCCGGACGCCCGCATCGGCAAGGGCGCCAAGGCCGGCACCTTCGTCGAGATCAAGAACTCGGAGGTCCGTGCCGGCGCCAAGGTCCCCCACCTCTCCTACATCGGCGACACCGAGGTGGGGGAGGGATCGAACCTCGGGGCGTCAACGGTCACCGCCAACTACGACGGCCGGAACAAATATCGCACCAAAATCGGGAAGAACGTTCACACCGGCGTCGACACGACCTTCGTCGCCCCCGTGGAGATTGGCGACGAGGCATACACTGGGGCCGGCTCGGTGATCACCGAGGACGTTCCCCCCGGGGCATTGGGAATCTCGAGGGCGGAGCAGAAGAACGTCGAGGGCTACGCGGCGAAGAAGGCCAAGGAATCGGGCGAGGACGAGCACTCTTGAGCACGATCGAGCAGACGCAGCCGGTCACCGAGATCGTTCAGGACTACCGCAAGCGCCTGATGGTGTTCGGCGGCCGCGCGTCGATGGAGCTCGCCGCCAGGATCGCCCGCCACCTCGACGTCACGCCGGGCGAGGTGACGCTGAAGACCTTCTCCAACGGTGAGGTCTACTGCCGCTACGAGGAGTCGATCCGCGGGGCCGACGTCTTCATCGTCCAGTCGACCGCAGCCAACGAGTCCGAGGGCATGACGCCCAACGACGCGCTCATGGAGCTGCTCGCGATGATCGACGCGGCCCAGGGCGCCTCCGCCCACCGGATCATCGCCGTGATGCCCTGGTACGGCTACGCGCGGCAGGACAAGAAGTCGGCTCCCCGCGAGCCGATCTCCGCCCGGATCGTCGCCAAGTGCCTCGAGGGCGTCGGCGTCGACCGCGTCCTGACGATGGATCTCCACGCCGGCCAGGTGCAGGGCTTCTTCAACGTCCCGCTCGACCACATGACCGCGATGCCGATGCTCACCCAGTGGGTCGCCGACCAGGGCTTCGACGAGGAGCCGGTGATCGTCTCGCCCGACGCCGGCCGGGTGAAGACGGCCCGCAACTTCGCGCGCAAGATCGGCACGACCTGGGCGGTCATGGAGAAGGAGCGCCCCGCGCAGCAGGTCGCCGAGATCGGCTACGTCGTCGGCGACGTCAAGGGCAAGACCGCGATCCTGGTGGACGACATGATCGACACGGCGGGAACCCTCACCGCGGCGGCTCGCACCGTCCTCGACGAGGGCGCGGCGCGGGTGTGCGCGGTCGCGACCCACGGTGTCTTCTCCGGCCCGGCCTACGAGCGGCTTGTCCCCGAGAGCTCAGGTCTCGAGCGGATCGTCGTCACCGACACGATCCCGCAGCGGCCGGGCGCCCCGGACAACATCACGGTCCTCTCCACGGCGCAGACGCTCGCCGACTCGATCCGGCGGATCTTCACCGATGACTCGGTGTCCGAGATCTTCGCCGGCGAGAACCAGCTCTTCTAGCGGCCGCTTTATGGGCGCGCTCTGACGGGTCAGCCGGTCGTAACGTCGTTGACCAGCCAGGAGCCGTCCGGCTGCTTCTGGAGCCCGACGATCTGACTCCCCTGCCCGGGGGCGTCCTCCGATTCGGAGGTGACGGCGGCCTCCGCCACCCCGCCGTTCACCCTGACCTCCTCGAGGGTCAGCTTCGTCTCCGCGCCGGAGGTGTGCTCGCGGAAGTACGCCGGGCACTTCGAGCGCGCCTCGCCCTCCTCATCGGTTCCCCCGGGGCCGATCGAGCGCTCATCCTTGTAGCTGCGGGAGAGCAGCTCGCAGAGCTTCGTGAAGTGCTTCCCGTTGTAGGCGTCGACGTAGGCCTGGGCGGCGCGTCCGGCCGGTGTGTCCAGGCCGTTGTCGTCGCCTCCGCCGCCGCAGCCGGCGAACGCTCCGGCGCAGAGCGCCGCCGCCACCGCCAGGCCGATTCCGACGCGCCTCATCCGCGCAGAGTGAATCAACTCCATCGGTCCACTCCAGAAGCGAGTTCCCGCGCAAGTCCTCTAGGGTGACCCGCCCATGTCGGCGGAAGAGGCGGAGGACAGGCAGGAGCGCGGGGAGGCGGTCCCCGCGTACAGGCGCGTCGGCCACAAGGGCGCCGACGCGATCGTGACCGGCAACACGGCCGAGAGCTTCGACGCCGCCGTGGAGGTCGGGGTCGACATGATCGAGCTCGACGTCCTCCGCGCCAAGGAGGGCAAGCTGATCGTCGCCCACGACCACCACGACGCGTTGATGCGCAAGCCGATGGACCTGGCGGAGGCGCTCGACCTCTTCCTGGAGCCGCCCCTCGACGAGGTCGAGATCGACTGCGACCTGAAGCTGGCCGGTAGGGAGGCCGAGCTCGCCGGCGCGCTCTCGGGCCGCGGCCTGGTCGAGCGGGCGATGGTCTCGACCATGGAGATCGAGAGCCTGCTGAAGCTGCGCCAGCTCGAGCCCGATCTGCGACTCGGCTGGACCTATCCCAAGACGCGGCGCGACTGGACGCAGTACGGCTGGGCCGGGCCCGCCCTCCGCGCCGGGCTCGCCGCGATCCGTCGCCGCTTCCCGGGCATCCTCGAGAAGAGGGGCCCGAGGCTCGGCGTCCGCGCCGTCTGGGCCTATCACCCGATCATCACGCCGCGCCTCGTGGACGCCGCGGGGAAGGTAGGCGTGGAGCTGATTGCCTGGACCGTCGACGACGCGGAGCGGATACGTGAGCTCCTCGACATGGGTGTCGACGGCATCTGCTCCAACGATCCGCGGCTGTTCGAGGTCGCCGAGCGGCAGCTTTCCCCCACGGCGGCGGAGAGCTAGACCCGGCTCGCCAAGCCCGGCGTCTGCGCGGTGCCGCGGCGCTCGAAGAAGCGCCACTCGACCTCGCCGAGCACGGTCGAGGGCTCATCCGCGTAGACCCACTCGCGCATGATCCGGTGCCAGTTGGCGGTGGCCCTGAGCTGCGCCAGCACTGCGAGCAGCCCGGTCTCCATCCGGCGCCCCATCAGCTCGTCGGCGGGGAGGCTCTCCTTGCGGACCAGGTCGTAGAAGTCCGACCGCGGGTCGGAGGTCACCTCGATCATCTTCATCACCCGCTTCGGCGAGATCCGCACCTGCCCGTCCTCCAGGTACCAGCCGCCGACCATCTTCACGTGCCTCATCAGCCGCTCGGCGTCGACCCTCTTCGGGTCGTGGACGAAGCCGAGCTCGTGGAGGGCGTCCCGCAGGGCCTCGGGGTCGTCGCGACCCGCGGCGTCGACGGCGCGTTGCTCGAGCTGGATCTGCTCCGACGTCAGGCGCTTGGTCATCCCGAAGTCGAGGAAGGCGACCCGCCCGTCGTCCATCAGGAGGTAGTTCCCCGGATGCGTGTCGGCGTTGAAGTGCTGCAGGTGGTAGATCGACCCGAAGCAGAAGCGGAAGACGATCTCCCCGAAGATGTCGCGCTCGTCCTGCTCGAGCTGCTTGACCTCGTCGAACCCGCGGCCCTCGACGTAATCCGAGACGAGCACGCGGCGACGCGAGAGCCGCGAGTGGACCTTGGGGACGAAGATGAAGGGGTGCCCGTCGTAGGCGCGGGCGAAGGCGCGCTGGTTCTGCGCCTCGTACTCGTAATCGAGCTCCTCCAGCACCCGCTCCCGCAGCTCCGACGCCACGGCCTTCGCGTCGAGTCCGGGTGCCAGCACCTTCGCCAGTCGCATGATCATGCCGGCGTTCGCCAGATCCGACTCGAGGGCATCCGCGATCCCGGGGTACTGAACCTTGACGGCTACCCGTGACCCGTCGCGCAGGCTGGCGCGATGGACCTGTCCGATCGAGGCGGCGGCGAAGGCCTCGTGCTCGATCTCGGCGAAGACCCGCTCGGGGGGCTTCTCGTACTCGTCCTCGAGGATGTAGTGGACTTCGTCCCACGGCATCGCGGGAGCGCTGGTCCGGAGCTTCGAGAGGCGCTCCTGATAGATCTCGCGGTACTCCGGGGGCAGGAAGTCGACGTCGATGAACGAGGCCATCTGTCCGATCTTCATCGCGGCGCCCTTCATCTCCCCGAGCACCGAGGCCATCTTCAGGGCCGTCTCGAGGTGGCGGGTCTCGAGGCGCTCCTGGGCTCTCTCGTCGGAGCGGACGACGTTCGCCGCCGCCGTTCCCGCGTACCGGGTCGCCTGCGTGCCGAGCGCCGTGCCCAGCCTCGCCGAGCGGCCGATACGCGACTTGGGGATTCGGCCGTGCTGCTCCTCGGGCTCGAGCGGGTCGGATCGGCGCGCCCGCTCCTCGGGATCGGTGCGCAGGGCGTCCACGCCCTGCTCGTCCCGTCGGTCCCTTTCTTCGTCGCTGCCCATTGCCCTCACCTATTTTCTATCCTGGCGCCCGAGCGTACCCGGCACGCCAGTTGCGGCGGGTGCGCAGTGTCACTCACCACCGTCACTCAGATGGCACAGGACCGAGCCACACTCAAGGTTTCCCAGCGCGACACGTTCGGGTCGCGGGCGACGCGCCGCCTGCGTCGTGAGGGCCTGGTGCCCGGAATCGTGTACGGGCAGGGAGGCGAGGCGCGTCCCTTCCAGGTGTCCGCGCGCGAGCTCCGTGTCCTGCTCTCCGAGGGCCACACGCTGCTCGACCTGGAGCTGGACGGTTCCAAGTCCGTGCCGGTCGTGATCAAGGAACAGCAGCATCACCCCGTTCGCGGTGACGTGCTGCACCTCGACTTCCTCGAGGTCCGCCTGGACGAGGAGATCCAGGCGGAGGTGCCGATCGAGCTCGAGGGTACGGACAACGCCCCCGGCGTCCGCGAAGGGGGCGTGCTCGAGCACGTCACCCGAGAGATCACAGTCGAGGCGCTCCCGACCGAAATCCCGGAGCGCATCACCGTCGACGTCTCCGCGATGGAGATCAGCGACACGATCAATCTCGCTTCCGTCGCAGTGCCGTCCGGCGTGAAGTTCATGGCGGACGAGCCGGAGGAGATCACCATCGCCACCCTGAGCCCGCCCCGCGTGGAGGAGGAGCCCGAGCCCGAGGTCGAGGAGGAGGCCGAGTTGGTCGGCGAGGGCGAGGAGGCTCCCGAGGGCGAGGAGGCCGCGGAGGGCGAGGCCGAGGGCCAGGGCGAGGCCGCTCCCGAGGGCGAGGGCGGCGGCGACGAGTCCGGGGAGTAGTCCCTGTCTCTGTTTCGCCGCCGGTCGCGGCGCTCTCGCGACGGCGTCGGTGAGAGGGCGCGCGACAGCGCGACCCGTAAGACGGAGTCGAGGGTCGACGCGCTGATCGTCGGGCTCGGCAACCCCGGCCGGGAGTACGCCGGCACCCGCCACAACCTCGGCTTCGAGGTCGCGGACGAGCTCTCCCGTCGCTGGGAGCTGCCCAGGGCCCGCAAGCGCTACGGGGGGCTGATCACCGACGGACGCACCGGTCCGGGCGGCCACCGCGTGGCCGTCCTGCTGCCGCAGACGTTCATGAACGAGTCCGGCTCGGCCGCCGGCCCGGCCCGGGGTGAGCTCGGCGTGCCGCTCGATCACGTGATCGCGCTGCACGACGAGATCGACCTGCCCTTCGGCGAGGTGCGGAGCAAGCTCGGGGGAGGGGTCGCGGGCCACAACGGCCTGAGGAGCCTCAGCCAGGGCCTCGGCGGCAAGGACTTCTGGCGGGTGCGGGGCGGAGTTGGGCGGCCGAACACCACCGATCCCGAGATCGTCTCCAACTACGTCCTCTCGCGATTCAGGGAGCCGGACGAGGATGTCCGCCTGCTGATCCTCTCCTCCGCCGACGAGGTGGAGCGGCTACTCGAGGAGATCACGGGCCCTGAGACGACGGACGTGGAGGACGAGGGCTGATGCCGCTGACCAGCCACAGCGTGGACGAGAACGGGATCGCGCTGCTCCGGCTGGAGCGAGAGGAGGCGCGCAACGCGATCAACACCGAGATGCTGGTGGAGCTGCTCGCCCACCTGTCAGAGGCGAAGCAGGACCCGGATGCACGCGTGCTGGTGATCTCGTCCAACGACCATCTGGGGCTGTCGGCCGGCGCGGACGTGCGCGAGGAGCTCGACGAAGAGGGGAGGGTCCACCGCATGGAGCTCTTCGCCCAGCTCTACGACGAGCTCACCGCGTTCCCGAAGCCCACCGTCGCCGTCTGTCACGGATCGGTGGTGGGGGGCGGGGCCGAGATCGCCGTCGCCTGCGACCTGCGGGTCGGCGGCTCCAACCTGCGGATGCGCTTTCCGGGCGCCGAGCTCGGCGTCCCGGTCGGCCCGGCCCGCCTGGTGACGCTCTGCGGCCTCGCCACGGCGAAGTACCTGCTGCTCACCTCGCGCAACGTCGGTGCCGATGAGGCCCTGCGGATGGGGCTGGTCCACCGCGTCGCGCCGGCCGCGGCCACCGAGGACGCGGCGCTCGAGCTCGCCGCCGAGGTCGCCGTCCACCCGCCCGAGGCCGTCGCCCGCCTGAAGTCGATGCTGCACCGCTGGGACGGGGTGGTCGAGCGCTCGGCGGACGAGGGCCGCGGCCAGGTCGAGTGGCAGCGAAGCGGACCCGGCCTGCCCTTCCGGACCTGAGGCTTCGGGACGACGCCTGCGGCGGCACCTCGTATGCTCGCCCCGCGGACAGGAATGGATCCGAGCGCCGTCAACCCGGAGATCGACGACCAGGGCGCCGAGCTCAGCCTGATTGCCGCCCTCATCCCCGAGCTGGAGAATCCCTCGGCGATCGACGTCGGCAGCGAGCGAGGCGCGGTGGCGGCCGTGCTCCGCGACGCCGGAGCGGGCCCGATGTGGCTGGTCGAGCCGTTTCCGGGCAGCGTTGCGCTTCTGCTCGAGAGGTTCGCGGATGTTCCCGGCGTCCACGTGCTCGACGTCGCCGCGGGCGGTGAGGATCGGGCCGCGGAGCTGCATCTTGCCCACGACGAGTCGGGAGAAAGCCTGGACGCGTTCCACACCCTCCACCCGGAATCGTCCGGCCCCGATCTCGCCTGGCGGCGATCGGTGCCGGTGCGGGTGCGCTCGCTAGATTCGCTGAGCGCGGCCGGCGAGATCCCGAGCCGCGTCGGCGTGCTCAAGGTCGATGCCGAAGGCTCGGACGCCGAGGTCCTGCGCGGCGCCGCGAGCCTCACCGCGGACATCGTCATGGTCGAGTTCTGGGGCGAGCTTCCGGACACTCTCGGGAAGTGCCCGTTCACGCTCGGGGAGGTCCGCTCGCTCGTCGAGCCGCTCGGCCTCGAGCGCTTCCTGTTCGTACGCCACGGGCCTCGACATGTGAGCATCGGCAGGTGGGATACGGCGGATCCGGGTCAGGGCGAGTGGGGCAACCTCATCTTCATGGCCGATTCGCTTGTGGGTGCTGCGGAGGCGGCGCTGCCAGCGCTCGATCGCGCGCTTCGCGAACGCAGCGAGCGGATCATCGCGGAGCAGGAGGCGGCGGCAGCGGAGCGCCTTGAGACGATCGGCCGGCTGAAGTCGGATGCCGACGAGCGCCTCGAGCTGATCGAGAACCTCTCCTCGAACAACGTCAACAGGGACGTGAAGCGGCTGAGAGTGGGAAGGCGCGGGAAGAGGAGGAGGCGCTCAGAGCTCCCAGCGCTGGATCCGCTCGATGACGTCGAGCAGGAAGGCCGTGGCAGCAGCCCCGTCTAGAGCCCGGTGGTCGAAGCCCACCGATAGCAGCGCGACGGGTCTCGCTACGACCTCGCCGTCCCGGACGACGGGACGCTCGGCAACGCGATGGATGCCGAGGATCCCGACCTGCGGGGTGTTCAGCAGGGGGGTGGCGAACAGCCCGCCCAGGCGTCTGGCGTCGGTGATCGTGAAGGTGCCGCCGCGCAGGTCCTCCGGGGTGAGTGTGCCGGCGCGGCCGGCTTCGATCAGCCTCTCGACCTCCGCGGCGAGGTGATCCGCGGATCGGGTGGCCGCATCGCGTATGACCGGCACGACGAGGCCATGCGCGCCCTGGACGGCGTAACCGATGTCGCAGCGCTCGTGGCGCACGAGCTCCCCCGACTCGAGCGTGGCGTTGAGCTCGGGGTGGCCGTCGAGCTCCTCCGCGGCCGCCGAGATCACCGCAGCGGCGCGTGCGTAGGGCGTCGCGTCGGCGAGCGCGGTGAAATCGCACTCCTCGACGACCGTCACGGTAGGCACCGCCGCCGCGTCGGTCATGTGCTTGGCGATCTCGCGGCGTACTCCCCGCAGCTGCGCCCGATCGCCGGCGTCACGCCGTGCGACGCCCGCCTCATCGTGGCTCGGCTCCCCGCCGCCCGCGCCCCGGGCGGCCGCGTGCACGTCCTCCTCGGTGACGACTCCGCCCGCCGGGCGCAGAGCGGCCAGGTCGACGCCGAGCTCCGCCGCCAGCGCACGCACCCGGGGCAACGCTCGCGGACCGGCGGCGGCGCCGTCACCCTCGGCCGCGATCTCGGCGAGCGCATCACCCACCGACGCTTGGGCTCCCTCCGGCACGAGGAGTCCAATCACCCTCCCGTCGTAGGGCGAGGGGATCTGGACGACGGCCTTGTCGGTCTCGACCTCGACCAGCGGCTGGTCGCGGGCGACCGGGTCGCCCTCCCCGACGAGCCATCTGACGACCTCGGCGCCGGTGAGCCCCTCTCCGAGGTCCGGGAGCCGGATCAGGTGCGCGGCGCTCAGAAGCGCAGGACCTCCTCGAGCGCCTCGACGACGCGGTCGGCGCTTGGGATGTAGCTGTCCTCAAGCGACCAGTACGGATAGGGAACGTCGAAGCCGGTCACGCGGCGCACCGGCGCGCGGAGGTCCAGGATCCCGCGCTCGGCCAGGAGGGCCGCCACCTCGGCGCCGAAGCCCGCGGTACGCGGTGCCTCGTGGACGATCACGGCCCGCCCGGTCTTGGCGACCGAGTCCAGAACCGCTTCCTCGTCGAGCGGGGTGAGGGTGCGGAGGTCGAGCACCTCCACCTCGGCCTCGCCCCGCTCGCTGAGCCGCTCGGCCGCGGCAGCTGCGACCGGGAGCATCGCGCCATAGGAGATCAGCGTCGCGTCGGTCCCGTGGCGCGTGACCACCGCGCGTCCGAGCTCGACAAAGTGCTCTCCGTCGGGCACCGGCTCCGCCGAGGCCCGGTAGAGCGCCTTCGGCTCGAGCACGACGACCGGGTCGGGATCGCGGACCGCGGCCGCGATCAGCCCCTTCGCATCGGCGGGCGACGACGGCGTCGCGACCTTGATCCCGGGCGCGTGGGCGTAGAACGCCTCGGGTGAGTCTTCATGCAGCTCGGGCGCCCTGACCCCGCCGCCGTAGGGCATGCGGATCACGACGGGCATCTCGATCGCGCCCCCGCTGCGCCAGCGGTAACGGCTCAGGTGGCTCAGCACCTGATCGAGGGCCGGATAGCTGAAGGCCTCGTACTGCATCTCGCAGATCGGTCGCCAGCCGGCCAGCGCCAGCCCGATTGCCGTCCCGACGATGCCGGCCTCCGCCAGCGGGGTGTCTACGCATCGGTCCGGCCCGAATTCGTCGAGC
The DNA here is from genome assembly GCA_035456265.1 of Solirubrobacterales bacterium. GTDB lineage: Bacteria > Actinomycetota > Thermoleophilia > Solirubrobacterales > 70-9 > DASUPK01. Next base: position 21,835 of record DATIDP010000141.1, read on the forward strand.
AGGCCGTCCGTCGCCCGGAAGACGCCGCCGAGCCTGCCCACGTCCTCGCCGAGGACCATCACTGCCTCGTCCCGCGCCATCTCCTGGCGCAGCCCGTCATTGACCGCCTGCACGAGCGTCATCACCGCCATCTCAGGGCTTCCACGGCGGAGTCGCGGTCGCGGCGGAGCGCGCGCGGCGGCAGGGCGTAGGTCGTGTCGAAGATCTGCCGTGGGTTGGGCTCGGGCAGCGACTCCGCGGCCTCGATCCCGCCCTCCATCTCGGCGAGGGCCTCGTCGCCGATCCCGGAGATCGCCTGATCATCGAGAACGCCGAGCTGGCTGAGCCGGCTCTCGAAGCGCCCGATGCACTCGCGCTCGCGCGCCGCACGGACCTGTGCGGGATCCATGTAGCGGCTCGGGTCGTCGGCAGTCGCATGGGGCGCGGCGCGGAACGTCACCGCCTCGATGAACTGCGGCCCCCCTCCGGCGCGGGCACGGGTGGCGGCATCCCGGACGGCGTCGCGGACGGCGATCGGGTCGGACCCGTCGATCCGCACGCCCTCCATCCCATAGCCCACCGCCTTGTCGACGAGACGCTCGACACCGGATTGCGCCACCGTCGGAGTCGAGATCGCCCACGAGTTGTTGTTGCAGACGAACACCGCCGGCACCTGCTTGGCCGCCGCGAAGGTCATTCCCTCGTGAAACGCGCCGGTGGACGTGGCGCCATCGCCGAAGAACGCGAGCACGCAGCTCGGTTCTCCCCGGAGCTTCAGACCCCAGGCCATCCCGGCGGCATGCGGCACGTGGCTGCCGACCGGGACGGCGATGGACGCGATCCGCCACTCGCGCGGGTCCCACCAGCCCTCCGGGTGGCCGCGCCACCAGGCGAACAGGGTCGCGGCCGGCATACCCCGGAGCAGGCCGATCGCGGATTCGCGGTAGGACGGGAACACCCAGTCCTCGGGCTCGAGCGCGTGGACTGCACCGGCCTGCAGCGCCTCGTGGCCCCAGAAGATCGCGTACGTCCCGATCCGGCCCTGGCGGTGATAGACGACCGAACGCTCGTCATAGGTCCGCAGCCGCACCATGCTGCGGTGGAGCGCCAGCAGCTCACCGGGTGGGCCAGGGACCCCCTGTCTCGCTGAAGCCGGCTCGTTGGCAATCGCTTTGGGGTCCAAATCGGAAGGCCTCGCGGGGCCCGATCGTATCCCCGATTCCACGGGCCCGACCGAAGGCTTGATCGAGCGTCCACAGCGCTGCGATTGCGGGCGCGACAAGGTACGGTGGGCCCGCCAGCTGCCCTCAGCCGACCGGAGGGGAAGTGAGCGTCACCCACAGTCCACGCTCAGGGGCCGTCCCGCTGCGCGATCTCGCCTCCCTTTACGACGAGCTGACGGAGGGCCGCGCGATCAGGCTGCGCGTGGAGCAGCTGCTCGAGCGAGCCGCCGCCACGCACCCGAGCCTGGTCCCCGGCCCCGATGAGGTCGCGGCGGAGCGGCGCCGCGAGCTCCGCGAGCAACATGGCATCGAGCTCGCCCAGGGACGGCTGCTGGCGGCGTGGCTGGCCGACCCCGGCGTTGGGACTCATCTCCTGGAGTCGATGCTGAGGCCGAAGCCGGAGTCGGTGGAGCTGCTCCCGGCCTATATCAGGGACGGTCGCGTCGATCTGGGCGTGGCGAGCGTGGAGCGGCAGGGCGATCTCGGCGTGGTCACGCTGACCCGGCCGGAGCGGCTCAATGCCGAGAACGACGAGACGACCGTCGCGCTCGAGACCGCCGTTGACCTCGTTCTGCTCGACTCGGGATCCGAGGCCGGCGTCCTGCGCGGCGGCGTCGTGGACCACCCGCGCTATCGCGGCCGTCGGGTCTTCAGCTCCGGCCTGGACCTCTCCGAGCTCTACGCCGGACGGCTCTCGTATCTCTTCTTCATGGTCCGCGATCTGGGCTTCGTGACGAAGATGCTGCGGGGCATGGCTCCGCCCGACGTGGGCCAGGTGGCGGAGCCAACCACGGCTCCGGAGGGCGGCGACGCGTGGCTCGAGGTGCCCTGGCTGGCCGGGGTCGAGACCTTCGCCATCGGCGGCGGCGCGCAGCTTCTGCTGGTGATGGACCGGGTGGTGGCCGAGCGCGATGCGCTCCTCAGCCTGCCTGCCAGTCGCGAGGGGATCATCCCCGGCGCGGCCGCGCTTCGGCTGCCGCGATTCACCGGACTGTCGGTCGCGCGTCGCTCGATCATGTTCGACGAGCAGTGGCCGGCCGAGAGCTCAGAGGGGCGTCTGCTGGTCGATGAGGTCGTCGAGCGCGATCACGTGGGGGACGCGATCGCCACGGCGGCCGAGCGGTTGCTCCAGATGGGGCCGGTCAGCGTGCTCGCCAACCGCAGGGCGCTGCGGGCGGCCCAGGAGCCGCTTGACTCCTTTCGCGCCTTCATGTCCACGTACGCGATCGAGCAGGCGCGCTGCCTCACCAGCGAGGCGCTGGTGAAGAATCTGGAGCGGACCTGGGTCGGGCGCCGGGCCGAGGCCTGATGGAGGGCAGAACGGACGAGCGCGGCGCCGGCTTCGCCGATTCGGACGGGCTGATCGCGGCGGCCAACGACACTCGCCGGGCCCTGGATCACGACGAGTCGCTGGATGCGCTGTTCGCGGCGCAGGCCCAGCGCTCGCCCGCCGCCCCGGCGATTCTCTGGGAGGGCGAGGCCACCGGCTACGGCGGCCTGCTGAGCTGGGCCGACGGCATCGCCGGGCGCCTGCGCGCCGCCGGCGGGGAGACCGGGGACCTCGTCGGCGTCTGCGGGACCCCCTCTCCCGCTGTGATCGCGGGGGTGCTGGGCATCCTGAGAGCCGGGTGCGCCTACGTTCCGCTCGAGTCTGACTGGCCCGCGGAGCGCCTCCGTTTCATGGCCCGGGACTGCGGCGTGCGGCTCGTGGTCTGCGACGCCGAGCACGAGAGCCTCGTCACCGGGATCGGACTCGCTCCGATCAGCGCCGAGGAGCCCTCGCAACCCGCGGATCCGCCGCCGAAGCCCGATCGCGACCCGGGCGACCTCGCGTACGTCCTCTACACCAGCGGCAGCACCGGCGAGCCGAAAGGCGTCGCGGTCCCACACCGGGCGGTCAACCGCCTGATCTCCGGCGCACCCGACTACGTTGCGCTGGGGGAGGGCGCTCGCTTCCTCTGGCTCTCACCGCTCACATTCGACGCGTCCGTCATCGAGATCTGGGGGCCGCTCCTGACCGGTGGCGCCATCGTGGTGATGCCCGCCGGCGAGGCCCGACTCGAGCGGCTCGCCGAGACGATCCGGCGCGACGGCGCGACGGCGGCGCTCTTCATCTCGCCCCAGCTCCACATGGTCGTCGACCGAGATCCGCACGAGCTCGAGGGACTGCGCCACATCCTCGTCGGCGGCGACGTCCTCTCGGCGGATCACGTCCGGCGGCTGCTCGCGAGCGGCGTGGTCGACGAGGTCGTCCATTGCTACGGCCCAACCGAGAGCACGCTGTTCGCGACGGTTGACGTCATCCGCGAGGTTCGCGACGACGTGGCCTCGCTCCCGATCGGCAAGCCGATCGCGAATACGACCTGCCACGTCGTCGATGACGAGCTTCGCCCGCTCCCGGTTGGGGAGGAGGGCGAGCTCCTGATCGGGGGTCTCGGTCTCGCGACGGGCTACATCAACCGGCCTGAGCTCACGGCGGAGAAGTTCGTGGTGAATCCCTTCTCACCGCCGGGCTCCGGGGAGCGGCTCTACCGGACGGGCGACCTGGCCCGGTGGCGCGAGGACGGTCGCCTCGAGTTCGGGGGCCGCATCGACCACCAGGTGAAGATCCGCGGCTACCGGATCGAGCTCGGTGAGATCGAGGCGGTCCTGCGCGACCACGCCGAGGTCGAGGACTGCGTCGTCGTCGCGCGGGAGGACGAGGCGGGGCACAGGCGCCTCGTCGCGTACCTGACCGGGCCCGAGCGCCCCGACGTAACCGGCCTGCGCTCCTTCGCCGGCGAGCGCCTGCCCGCATACATGGTCCCGGCGGCGTGGATCTTGCTGGACGAGCTGCCGCTGACCCGGAACAACAAGGTCGATCGGGCCGCGCTGCCCGATGCCGACGGGGCCGCGGCCGGGGGACCAACCGGTTTGCGCCTGCGCCCCGCCTCGCATCGGCCGCCAGGCGATGAGCTGGAGGGCCGTATCGCGAGCCTCTTCGGGGACGTTCTCCGCGTCGATGACGTCGGCCGCGACGACGGGTTCTTCGAGCTGGGCGGCGACTCGCTGCTGGTCACCGAGGTGCTCGCCCGCCTCGGTGAGGAGACCGGCGTACGGCTCCCTCTCGACATCCTGGTGGATGCCCCGACGCCGGCGACGCTCGCCGCCGCGATCGAGCGGGCCCGAGCGAGATCGTCCGAGCACGCCCTTCCGCCGCTGGTGCCCCAGCCGCGGACGGAGGAGGCGCCGCTGTCCGTCTCCCAGGAGCAGATCTGCTTCCTCAACGACCTCGACCCGACCTCGGTCGCGTACCAGTTCCAGGCCATCGTCTGGCTGCAGGGGGAGCTCGACCCTGAGGCGCTCGAGCGTGCCCTCGGCGGGATCGTCGCCCGGCATGAGATCTGGCGGAGCACTTTCCAGCGCCGGGACGGACGGTGGAGGGCCCGGATTCACGAGCCGTTCCCGGTCGACCTCGACCCCAAGGACCTGAGCGACGCTCCCGATCCCGATGCGACCCTCGCCGCCCTCGCCGACGCCCAGTTCCGCCGGCGGATCCCGATCGACGAGCTGCCGCTGGTCCGCTGGCGCCTGGTGAGGCTGGGGCCGACCCGGCACGCCCTCCTCCATCAGGAGCACCACCTCGTTCACGACGGCTGGTCGATGATGGTGTTCGTCCGGGAGCTGCGCGAGCTCTACGCCGCCGAGATCATCGGCGAGGCACACCAGCTTCGGCCGATGACGCTGCAGTTCAGGGACTTCGCGGTCTGGCAGCGCGCGCTGCTCGAGACGGAGATCGCCGATCGGCAGCTCGCCTATTGGCGCGAGCGCCTGGCGGACCCGCCGGACCCGATGGAGCTGCCCTACGACCGGTCCCGTCCCGCCCGGCAGACATTCCGGGGGGATCAGGAGGTCGTCGACGTGCCGGGGGAGGTGGCGGAGAGGATGCGGGAGTTCGCGCGTTCGGAGGGCGTCACACCGTTCATGACGATGTTGGCGGCTTTCTACGTGCTGCTGGACCGCTACAGCGGCGCGGGCGAGGTGATCGTCGGCTCCGGCATGGCCAACCGGCGCCTGCGCGAGCTCGACGCGATGCTGGGCATGTTCATCAACACCGTCGCCCTCCGGGTGGACCTCAGCGACGACCCGACGGTGAGCGAGCTGCTCGGCCGGGTGCGGGTGGCCGTGCTCGAGGCCCAGGAGAACCAGGACGTCCCCTTCCCGCGGGTGGTCGAGGCGGTGGCGCCGGCGCGCAGCTCGAGCCACACGCCGCTCTACCAGACGCTGTTCTCCATCGCGGACGCTCCGCTCCCCGACCTCGAAGCGAGGGGACTGAGAATCGATCCCGACGAGACACCCGGGAATGGCTCCGCCAAGGCCGAGGTCAACGTCGTCGTGGTCAATCACGAAGGCCGCGGCGAGACCCCGGCCGCGCCGACGATCATCTGGGAGTACAACGGGGACCTCTTCTCGGCCGCCACCGCCCGGCGCATGGTGGGCGACTACTGCCGCGTCCTGGAGGCGCTGGTCTCCGAGCCGAGTGCACGCACCTCGACGATCTCACTGCTGGCCGACGACGAGCGCCGCCGGCTGCTGGTCGAGTGGAACGACACGGCGGCCGATTACCCGCGGGACGCGACCATCGACCGGGTCTTCGCCGGGGTCGCTCGGCGTGCCCCCGAGGCGATCGCGGTCACGAGCGATGGCGACTCGCTGACCTACGCCGAGCTCGACCGGCGCTCGAACCGCCTCGCGCGCCACCTCCGGGCGCGTGGCATCGAGCCCGGGTCTCGGGTTGGGATCTCGACCGAGCGCGCGCCGGAGATGGTGGTCGGGCTCCTCGGGATCCTCAAGGCGGGCGCCGCCTACGTTCCGCTCGACCCGAGCGAACCGGACGAGCGCCGCGATTTCGCCAGGCGAGACGCCGGGATCTCGGTGGTGCTCGACCCGCAGTCGCTCCGCGACCCGGCCATCGCGAGCGAGAGCGACGCGCCGGTCGAAGCCCCGGTCTCGGCGGCCGACGAGGCCTACGTGATGTACACGTCCGGCTCGACCGGACAGCCGAAGGGGGTCATGGTCAGCCATCGCAACGTCGTCCGCCTGGTCAGGGGACAGTGCTATGCGGACTTCGGGGCCGACGAGGTCTTCCTCCAGATGGCGCCGCTCGCCTTCGACGCCTCGACCTTCGAGATCTGGGGCGCGCTGCTGCACGGCGCGCGCCTTGTCCTCTATCCGGCCGGCGCGATCGACCTCACCGAGCTCCGGGCGACCCTCCGGCGACACGGGGTCACCACCCTCTGGCTCACCGCCGGCCTCTTCCACCAGGTCGTCGACACGGACGTGGACTCGCTGAGCGGCCTTCGCCAACTGCTCGCGGGAGGTGACGCGCTGCTGCCCGACAGGGTGTCCCGCGCGATGCGGGCGCTGCCCGGAGTCAGGCTGGTGAACGGCTACGGGCCGACCGAGGCCACGACGTTCTCCTGTTGCTTCGATGCCACATCCGGCGTCGCCTTCGACGACTCGGTGCCGATCGGCCGGCCGATCGCGAACACGTCCGCATACGTGCTCGACGACCGGCTCGAGCCCGTGCCGGTCGGTGTCCCCGGCGAGCTCTACATCGGCGGTGACGGCGTGGCACTCGGCTACCTGAACGAGCGCGAGCTGACGGCCGAGCGCTTCATCGAGAGCCCCTTCGGCGAGGGGCGGCTCTATCGGACCGGCGACATGGTCCGCTGGCGCCCCGACCGCCAGCTCGAGTTCCTGGGCCGCGAGGACCTCCAGGTCAAGGTCCGTGGCTTCCGCGTCGAGCCGGGGGAGGTGGAGGCCGCGCTCGTCGATCATCCCGGCGTCCGCGAGGCCGCGGTGGTCGCACCCGCTGACGCCAACGGCGATCGCCGAATGATCGCCTTCGTCGTCGCCGAGCAGGGAATCGGAGAGGAGGAGCTGCGCTCCCACGTCGCGGCGAAGCTGCCGCCCTACATGGTGCCCTCGACCTTCGCGCCGGTCGAGCGGCTGCCGGTGACCCCGAATGGCAAGGTCGATCGGGGGGCCCTGGCGGACCGGGCGACGCGGGCCGACCTTTCGCGTGCATCCGCACCGCAGCAGGAAGAGGAGGACGCTCCCGGGCAGCCTGGAGGCACGCAGGCCCTGATCGCCGGGATCTGGGCGGAGGTCCTGGGAGTCGAGAGCGCGGGGCCCGACGACGACTTCTTCGCCTCGGGCGGTCATTCGCTGCTGGCGATGAGGCTGATCCACGACGTCAACGAGGCCTGTGACGTGGAGCTGACAGTGCGGTCGCTGCTCGTGGAGCCGACGCTGGGCGCGCTCGTCCGCGAGGTCGAGCGGGCGGGTGGCAGCGCCGTCCCGCCGACTCGGGCGGAGGCGGAGCCGGCGACCGAGGGGCACCCCCCGCTGGTGCCGATCCGGCCGGAGGGGTACCTGCCTCCGCTGTTCCTGGTTGCGGGCGGAATGGGCGGTGAGCAGGAGCTGCTCGTCTACGCGCGGCTGACCCGGTACCTGAACCCCGAGCAGCCCTTCTACGGTCTCCGAGCCCGGGGGGTCGACGACCTCGTTGAGCCCCACCAGAGCGTCGAGGCGATGGCGGCGGAGCATCTCGAGGAGATCCGCAAGGTCCAGCCGCGTGGGCCGTACTACATCAGCGGCAGCTGCGTGGGCGGCGTGGTTGCCTACGAGCTCGCGCAGCAGCTCCGTGCGGACGGCGAAGAGGTCCCCATCCTGGTCCTGATCGACAGCAACTACCCCACGCGGCCGCGCATGATCCGGAACCAGGTCCTCAACCTCTGGAAGGACACGCTGCCGCCGGGGGTCGCGCGCCCAGGCGGCCTCCGCGGGATGGCCGCACGCGCCCAGGACCGGGCTAGGGTGCTGTTCTCACCGACCGAGGAGCAGCGCATCGGGATGCGCCGCTCGGCGATCGGCAATCGCTACCTGCGTCGCATCCTGCGCTACCGCCCCGAACCCTATGAGGGAAAGCTGGTCTTCCTCGCCTGCGAGGAGCGGGAGGTGAAGGACGCGGCGCGGGTGTGGAAGGACGTCGCGGCCGGCGGCCTTGAGGTTCGCTACCTGCCGGGTGACCACTACACGCACCTCCGAGACCATGCGGCGGCAACCGCCGCCACCCTCGACGACTGCCTGCGGCGGGCTCGGGACCAGGGCGACGGCGGCGCGAACGGAGGAGCGCCTCGGAGATGACGGACGACGGCGTGACGATTCACTGGGGCCACCTCGACGGTCGCGACGCGAACCGCTTCGAGCCGCTGCTCGCAGCCGACGAGCGCGACCGCGCCGCCTCGTTCAAGTTCGCGCGGGACGGGGAGCGGTACGTGATCGCTCGCGGTCTCCTGCGGGGACTGCTCGCCGAGCGCCTCGCTGAGGGCCCGGCGCGGATTCGCTTCGCCTACGGGGAACGCGGCAAGCCGCGACTCGCCCAGGGCTCCGGGTTGCGCTTCAACCTCTCCCATTCGCACGGGGTCGTGGCGATCGCGCTCTGCGAGGGCCGAGAGGTCGGCGTCGACGTCGAGGCGCGGCACGACCGCCTCCGCATCGAGTCGATCGCGCGCCGCTTTCTGCCGCCCCAGGTGGTGAGCGAGATGGAGGGGACCGGCGCGGACCGGTCGCGTGAGTTCTTCCGCGCCTGGGTGCGCCAGGAGGCCTACGCGAAGGGGCGCGGCGCAGGGCTGGAGCTGCTCGGGGAGCAGCCGGAGGGCTGGTCGATCGCGGACCTCGATCTGCTCGAAGGGTTCGCGGCCGCGGTCGCCGTGGAGGGGCCCCCGGTGCAGGTCGGCACGAGGCAGATATAACGAGGAGGCAGGCAATGCCGATACGAGAGATCCCGCGCACGAAGATGCCGAGCCGGGAGGACTTCCTCCGCGACTTCGCCTATCACCGCGAGCCGGTCGTGATCACCGACCTGTTCGCGGGGCAGGAGGTCTCGGAGGTCAAGACGGTCGAGGACGCGGTGCGCGTCTGGGGCGACGTCGGCCTTGTGGTCCAGGAGGAGTACACCAGTGCCGAGGGCAAGGCCGCCCCCGCGGAGCCGAGGGTCATGTCGCTGCGGGACTACGTCGACTTCTCGCGGTCGAACCCCTCGACCCGCCTCTGCTGCACCGAGTACGACACGCCCGCTCACGTGCTCGCCTCCTTCGAGCTCCCCGATATCTGCCAGGTCACCCACCCCGGCGAGGAGATCCTCGGCCTGCCCAAGAAGTACGGCGACTACGACCTGGTGACCGCGATCTTCCTGGCGAACGCGGGCAACGTCGGCCACCTGCACTTCGACGGTGACCAACGCGACGTCATCCTCCACCAGGTCTATGGCCGAAAGCGCGTCGTCCTCTTCCCGCCGGCTGCCGCCAAGCACCTCCGGACGCTGGACGGCCCCTACTCGCGCCCCTCGCTGGCGGGGGTCTATCTGGAGGACATGAGCCTCGAGGAGAAGCTCGACTGGGTCGAGCGCGCCGGCGGGTACCACACGGTCCTCGAGCCGGGAGAGACGGTCTACATACCGATGCTGATGTGGCATCACCTCGAGTACATGGATGACGCCATGTCGTTCAACTACCGCTTCGGCCGCACGCGCTACGGGCGCTTCCTCTCGGTCGACAACTTCCACCGCGACCCGTACATCCAGAACGTCGCGGCGAAGATGGTCGGGCCGGAGGACGTATTGCGCAACTTCGAGCCGGTGGTCGACGAGATCGCCACCGCCTACGTCCAACCAGCCACCGACGTGCAGGAAAAGGTGAGGGAGGTGCGCGCCCTGTTCCGGCGTCTCTGCGCCGAGGTCTCGCCGGAGGCCGATCCGGAGGCGCTCTGCCCGCCCGAGCGCGAGGAGGAGCAGGTCGCACGGATCGCCCAGGGGAACGACATGAAGGGGGGCCTCAAGTACGAGGACCCCGCGCTGATCGCCCGGACCCGTCCCACCGGAGGGGTCGATGAGCGGCAGAGGGAGATGCTCGAGAGCGGCGCCCGGCGCGCCGGCTACCCGGACGAGGTGATGCGGACGGTCCTGCGCAACCGGCTCGGTAAGGAAGACGTCGACGAGCTGACCAAGGCAGAGGCGGCGCAGCTGGTCGCCTATCTGGCCAGTCCCGGCGCAGCCTGGTAGCGCCGAACGGAATGACGACCGCGGAGCTCGTCGGCCGTCTGATCTCGTTCGGACGGACGAACTCGGTCGAAAGCCTGATCGCCGCCGCGCCCTACCTCGAGGCGCTCGCCGAGGCCCTCGGCGATCGTGACGTCCGCTCCGTGAGCACCAGGGATCTGAGCGACTTTCATCGCGACGCCGGCGCCGAATTGGTCGAGCCGGTGATGGGCGGCCTGAAGCGAAAGTCGCTCGGCTGGGAGGCGATCTACTCGTCCCGGTCACGGCAGCTGCTCGGGCCGCTGCAATGGGAGAGCGAGAACGCCGTCAGTGCGCTGGTCGAGCTCTTCGGCCGGGCCGAGTTCCGGCCTCGGACCGTGCTCGAGCTGGGCTGCGGCGATGGCGTGAACGCCGTTTTCATGGCGACTCGCGGCGCTCGGGTCACTGCAATCGACGTCTCGCACACGGCCCTGGAGATGGCGCGGCAGAAGCAGCGTGAGGCCGGGGTGGAGATCGAGTTCATCGAGGGCGACATCTTCGGGCTCGATCCGGCCGGGCAGCCATTCGACCTGGTCTTCGACCGCGGCCTGCTCCATCACCTGCCGGTCTTCCGTTTCGAGGACTACAAGCGGCTGGTGGCGGACTGGCTGGCGCCGGGTGGCCACTTCCACCTGATCTGCCATCACGTCTCCACCCGTCCCACGGTTGCCCTCGACGCCGCCTACGGCGGGGCGATGGGGAAGCTGCTCGGCTACCTGACCGGTCCGCTCGTGGAGACGGGTTGCGGCTTCACGGACGACGAGCTGATGGAGATCTTCTCGGACCCCTTCGAGGTCGAGTCGATCGAGCTGATCGACGACGACGAGGGCCGCCCATTCCGGTTTCAGTCGGCGGTCATGCGGCGGGCGTCCTAGAGAGGGCGATCCTGCGGACGGCGATCGCGAGCTCGCGGCCGTCATCGCTCGCGGGATCGACGTCGCGGGGACGCCTCGTGTGGCCGACACCGACGGAGCTGCTGCGCGAGCCGGCGGGACGGAGCGGCTGTGAGTGGAAGACGGCCCCGGTGTTGTGGCCGTCCCGGAGAACCCCGGGAGCTAAGCTCAATTGAGGCCGGGCCCCGGCCTCAAACGGGTCGCTCCTCGGCTTCGCCTGTGGGGCACCCTCGCGTCAACGGACCCGAATCGCCGATTCGGGCTTTCGTCGTGCGTAGATGAGCCTGAGACCACTGCTTCAGATCGCGAACGGGGACGAGCGCCTGCGAGCGCTCCGCTCGGCCGTGGGCGCGTCCGACGGCACCGTCGACGCTTATGTCTCGGCTTCGATGCGGCCGTACCTGCTCGCGGCGCTGATCGGCGGCGACGAGGGGGCGGCGGCTGGGCCGGCGCTGATCGTCGCGGCCGACGACCGCTCCGCGCGGGACCTGGCCCGGGACCTGAAGGCGTTCCTCGCGCCCCGGCCGGTCCACGTCTATCCCTCGCGGGGAACCACCTTCGAGTCGCACCTCGATCCGCCGCCCCATCTCGCCGGGCTCAGGATCGCCGCGATGAACGCTCTCGCTGACCCCACCGCCGTGGTCGTGGCGAGCGCGATCGCGCTGGCGGAGAAGGTCCCCGACCCGTCGATGCGGCCGGAGACGCTCGCGCTGCACCGAGGAGAGAGCGTCGACCTCGACGACGTCACGCTGCTGCTCGCCGATGCGGGCTATGAGCGGATCGACCAGGTCGAGGAGCGGGGCCAGTTCGCGGTACGCGGCGGGATCCTCGACGTCTATCCGGCGACCGAGGAGCAGGCGATCCGGGTCGAGCTGTTCGGCGACGAGGTCGAGTCGATGCGCCGCTTCTCTGTCTTCACCCAGCGCTCGTTGGGCGAGGCGGAGCGCGTCGAGCTGGCGCCGGCCGCCGAGCTGTCGGCGGAGCACCGGGATGACGTCGATCCGGCCAACTTCCTTGCCGCCCTGGACCTGATCCCCTCCGAGGCGCTGGTGGTGATCGCCGCAGCCGACGAGATCCCCGGGGCGCTGCACGATTTCTGGGAGGACGTCACGGCCGTCGCCGACGAGGCCACCGTCCGCCCCTTCTACGTCGACCCTGCCGAGCCGCTCCAGTCCCGCGCCAGGCTCTCCCTGGGCGCGGACTCCGGCCAGGAGCGTTCCTTCAGGGCGCAGCGCGCCGAGTTCCCGTCGCGGACGCTGGCCGAGGCGGAGGGCGAGCTCGAGAAGCTGATCCGCTCGGGATACCGGACGGTGGTCGCGTTCGACGGCCGCGGCGAGGCCGAGCGGACCCGGTACAACCTGAGCCGCCTCGACGTCCCGTTTCTCGGCGACAGGGTCCCGGATCAGCCGGGCGTGAGCTTCGCCGAGGCGAGGTTGCGCGAGGGGTTCATCTCGCCGGAGCTGCAGCTCGCCGTGATCCCGCAGCGCCGTCTCGTGCACCGCCGGCGCTCGGCCCCGACGGTCTCCGCCCGGGCGCGGCTGGCCGCGGCGATCGAGCTGCGGGTGGGCGACTACGTGGTGCACGAGGACCATGGAGTCGCCCGCTTCGCCGGCTTCGACACCAAGACGCTCGCGGGCGTCACCCGCGACTACCTCGAGCTCGAGTACCGGGGCGGCGACCGTGTCTTCGCGCCGACCGACCAGTTGGCCCGGATCAGCCGCTACATCGGCGCCGAGGGCGACGAGCCCGCCCTCAGCCCGCTGGGAGGCAAGCGCTGGCAGAACATGAAGTCGCGCGCGCGGCGCGCCGCCCAGGCGATGGCCGGCGACCTGATCAACCTCTACGCCGAGCGCCAGGTCCGGAGGGGGCACGCCTTCTCGCCGGACGGCGAGATGCAACTGAGCTTCGAGGCGGCCTTCCCCTACCGGGAGACGGTGGACCAGATGGACGCGATCGACGCCGTCAAGGCGGACATGGAGTCGGAGCGGCCGATGGACCGGCTGATCTGCGGCGATGTCGGCTACGGCAAGACCGAGATCGCACTGCGCGCCGCTCACAAGGCGGCGGTCGACGGCAAGCAGGTGATGATGCTCGTCCCCACGACGATCCTCGCCCAGCAGCACTTCGGGACGTTCCGCGAGCGCTTCGCCGACACCGCCTTCAACGTCGAGATGGTCTCCCGGCTGCGCAAGCCCGCCGAGGTGAAGGAGGTGCTGGAGCGGTTCCGGGAGGGGAGGGTGGACATCCTGATTGGCACCCACCGGTTGCTGTCGCGGGATGTCCGCGGCAGGGACCTCGGCCTCCTGATCGTCGACGAGGAGCAGCGCTTCGGCGTCCGCCAGAAGGAGCTTCTCCGCCAGCTCAAGCTCAAGGTGGACGTGCTCTCGCTGTCGGCGACCCCGATTCCGCGCACGCTGCAGATGTCTTTGGCGGGGCTCCGGGACATCTCGGTGATCGAGACGCCGCCGGAGGGCCGCCGCCCGGTCCGGACGCACGTCGGTCCCTACGACGAGGATCTGGTTCGCCGGGCGATCGTGCGCGAGAAGGAGCGCGGCGGCCAGGCCTTCTTCCTGCACAACAGGATCGACACGCTGCACGAGATGGCCGAGCGCCTGCGGGCGCTATGCCCGGGGGTCCGCTTCGCCGAGGCCCACGGGCAGATGGACGAGCTTCAGCTCGAGGCGACGATGCTCGCCTTCGTCCGCGGCGAGCACGACGTCCTGGTCGCCACCACGATCATCGAGTCCGGGCTGGACATCCCGACGGCGAACACGCTGCTCGTCGAGCGGGCCGACCAGCTCGGGCTCGCGCAGGCCTACCAGATCCGGGGCCGCGTGGGCCGTAGCCGGGAGCGCGCCTTCGCGTACCTGCTCTATCCCTCCGCGGAGTCCCTGACCCACGACGCGGCGGCCCGCCTCGCAACCCTCTCGGACAACACCGAGCTCGGCTCGGGCTTCCGCGTCGCCATGCGCGACCTCGAGATCCGCGGTGCCGGCAACCTGCTCGGCGACGAGCAGTCCGGGCACGTCGCCGCCGTCGGCTTCGAGCTCTACTGCCAGATGCTGGAGGAGGCCGCCGAGGCGCTGCGCACCGGTGCCGCCGAGCTTCCCGAGGAGCCGCGGGAGCCCGTGCGGATCGAGGTCGACGTCGACGCCTACGTCCCCTCGGAGTACATCCCCTTCGAGGCGGCCAAGATCGACGTCCACCGCAGGGTCGCCGCCGCGAGGGAGCCGGGCGAGCTGCGGGCGCTGCGCGAGGAGCTCGAGGACCGCTTCGGGCCACTCCCGGGATCGGTGGCGAACCTGCTCGACCTGCAGCGGGTGCGCATCACGCTCGGGGATGTGGGCGTGCGAACGGTCGAGTTCCGCGCAGGGCGACTGCGTGTCTCGCCGGTCGAGCTCGACTCGGGCCAGGTGGAGACCCTCAACGAGCGGGTGGAGGAGGCGATCTACCAGTGGCGCGAGCGGACCGTGGCCGTGCCCGTGCCCGACGATCCGACGGCGCGCCTGGGGGCGTTGATCGCGGTCGCCGAGGGCATCTCCGCCGCCTCGGCCGCCCCCACCCCAGCCGAGGCCGGAGCTTAAGCGCCCCCTTAGAGGTCTATGGCTATGCTGCCGCCTCTGTGAGCCGGGGATTCTTCTCCAAGCGGAACATGGCGATCCTGTTCGGGGCGGCGCTCGTCCTGGTGGTCGCGATCACGGCGGTCGCGGTCGGGGTGGGCCACCCGAGCGTGCCGTCGGGAGACGTCGCGGTGATCGACGACGACGCTGTCGATGTCCCGGGCATGTTCGAGGACGGCGTGATGAGCAAGGCGAACTTCGACCGGTTCCTGCTCCAGACCGCGAAACAGAACAACCTGCAGCAGGTCCCGCAGCCCAGTGACCCGCAGTACAAGCAGCTCAGGGACCAGGCGATGCAGAGCGCGCTTCAGATCGGCTGGATCGTGGGAGAGGCCAACAGGCAGGGATTGAGCTTCACCGACCAGCAGATCCAGCAGTCGCTTGGGCAGATCAAGTCCCAGTTCAAGAGCCAGCAGGAGTACGAGCAGGCGCGCGATCAGGCCGGCCTGACCGAGGCGGACGTGCTGCAGCGGGCGAAGCTCCAGCTGATCCAGAACAAGATCCAGGACGACATCTCGAACAGCGTCGGCTCAGTGTCCGACAGCGACGCCAGGGCCTACTACGACGCGAACAAGCAGCAGTTCACGCAGCCGGCCAAGCGGACGATCCGGATCATCCAGAACAAGGACGCGAACGCAATCAACCAGGCTCTGCAGGCGCTCCAGGCCGACTCCTCGCCGGCGAACTGGAAGAAGGTCGCGGCCCAGTACTCCACGGATCCGACCTCGAAGGACAAGGGCGGCCTGCGCACCGACGTCGTGCCCGGCTCCTTCCAGCAGCCGCTGGACGACGACATCTTCAAGGCGCCGACGGGGCAGGTGCAGGGTCCGGTCACGACCCCGACGGCGACCTTCATCTTCGAGGTCGAGTCCGCCACCCCCGAGAGCGTCCAGGGCTTTGACGACACCGTGAGCAGCGCGCAGGGCGGCGCGCCCTCCAAGGTCAGCGACCAGATCAAGACGCAGATCAAGAGCCAGCAGCAGCAGCAGGCGCTCACGGCCTTCGGCACCCAATTCCGTGACTACTGGACGAACCTGACCCAGTGCGCGAGCGACTACGTTGTGGCCGGCTGCGACAACTTCAACGGCGGCGGGCCGACCTGCGATCCGAGCAAGGTCGCGCAGCAGCCCGGCGGCCAGGGGACGGGCTGCCCCGCACCCGTGTTCGCCAGCTGTCAGGAGGGCTCGGCTGCCACGGGCGGCCAGGCCGGGCAGCTCCAGTGCACCGGCACGGGCCCGACCCCGGGCGCTCCGGGCTCCTTCAAGCCGTTCCTCCCCGTCGTGGGGGGCGCCCCCCAGGGCCCGCACCCGCCCGGTGCGGGCACAACGGCCGGCGGCGCCAGCAGCATCTCCGTTCCCGGCCTGACGCCGGGCGGTTAAGCGAGGGTGCGCGTCAGCGCAACCCGTTTTGTGGCGAAGCCGACCTACCTGGAAGCTCTCGAGCACCTCGACGAGGTGACCCGGCGGCTGCGCCGTGAGTGTCCCTGGGACCGCGAGCAGGACCCGCGCTCGATCGTCCCCCACACGGTCGAGGAGGCCTACGAGCTCGCCGACGCCGCCAATCGCGACGACACGGAGGCGATGGTCGATGAGCTCGGCGACGTCCTCTTCCAGGTGATCTTCCTCTCGCTGCTGCTCGAGGAGCGCGGCGCCGGGGACCTGGCGGCGGTCGCCGAGTCGTGCGCGGCGAAGCTGATCCGCCGGCACCCGCACGTCTACGGCGACCGGGACCTGGAGACCGCGGGGCAGGTACTGGCGCAGTGGGAGGAGATCAAGCGCGAGGTCGAGGGGGCGGCCGAGGGCGAGCCTCTCGAGGGTCTGCCCGAGAACCTGCCGTCGCTGCTCTACGCCCGGAAGGTCCTGCGCCGGATCGATCCCGAGGGATCGGCAGGAGGGAGGGAGCCCGGCGGTCCGGCGGCGGATCCCGAGAAGCGCGATGAGACCGAGCGTTTGGTCGGGGAGCTTCTGCTCGAGGCCGTCAGGGCCTCCCGGCGGCTCGGTGTCGATCCCGAGCTCGCCCTGCGCCAGGCGATTCACCGGCTGGTCGCCGAGGGCTGACCTGACATCCGGCCAGCGCGATGAGCGCCTGATGAGCGCTCGTTCCTAGCGTCAGCGGCACGCACACCTCTCAGGAAGGGAGTTCGCTGATGAAGCGAAGGTACGAGCTGATCGGCCTGGGGATGGTGGCCGTGGTCGCCCCGGGCGCTCTCCCGCACCTCACCCCGCCGGCCCGAACGCACCCGGTAGCTTTCGCGCCCCATGGCGACCATCGAGAGCGTTCACGGGCGGCAGGTGCTCGACTCGAGGGGCAATCCGACCGTCGAGGTCGAGGTCGCTCTCGACACCGGAGCGCGTGGCCTGGCGATCGTTCCCTCGGGCGCCTCGACCGGTGAGTTCGAGGCCGTCGAGCTGCGCGACGAAGGCGAGCTGTGGGGCGGCAAGGGGGTGGCCAAGGCGATCGCCAACGTGAACACGGAGATCGCCGACGCGATCACGGGGGCGCGGGCGGCCGAGCAGTCGGCTCTCGACCGGACGATGGTCGAGCTCGACGGGACTCCCAACAAGGGCCGGCTGGGCGCGAACGCGATCCTCGGCGTCTCGCTGGCGATCGCGAAGGCTGCAGCCGCCGACGTCGGGCAACCGCTCTACGACTACTTCGCTGACCTCTATGCGGCGACGGGGGCGAGGGACGCGGGCCCCGCCGAGGTCCTTCCGGTCCCGATGATGAACGTGCTCAACGGCGGAGTGCACGCCGACAACGCCGTCGACTTCCAGGAGTTCATGGTCGTCCCCGCCGGCGCGCCGACCTTCGCCGACTGCCTCAGACTGGGTACCGAGGTCTACCACGCGCTCAAGGGGGCGCTCAAGGGGAAGGGCCTCTCGACGGCGCTTGGCGACGAGGGCGGCTTCGCCCCGGATCTCGAGTCAAACCAGGCTGCGCTCGACTTCCTGATCGCCGCGATCGAGGGGGCCGGCTACGCGCCCGGTGACGACGTGGTGATCGCGCTCGACCCGGCAACGAGCGAGATCTACGACCACGGAAAGTACGTGCTCGAGCACGAGGGCCGGACCCTCACCTCCGAGGAGATGGCCGAGTACTGGCACGACGTCCGCGGCCGTTTCCATGTCGTCTCGATCGAGGACGGGATGGACGAGGAGGACTGGGACGGCTGGCAGGGGCTGACCGAACGGATCGGTGACCTCTGCCAGCTCGTCGGCGATGATCTCTTCGTGACCAACCCGGAGCGGCTGCGTCGCGGGATCGAGTTGGGCGTGGCGAACTCAATCCTGATCAAGCTCAACCAGATCGGCACGCTCACCGAGACGCTGGAGGCGATCCAGATCGCCCGCGACGCCGGCTACACCACGGTGATCTCACACCGCTCGGGCGAGACCGAGGACACGACGATCGCCGACCTCGCGGTCGGCACGGGCGCCGGTCAGATCAAGACGGGTGCGCCGGCTCGCTCGGATCGCGTGGCGAAGTACAACCGCCTGCTGCGGATCGAGGAGGAGCTCGGCGACCGGGCCAGGTTCCCGGGCGCCTCCGTCTTCGAGCGCTAGCCGCTGGACCTGCGCGACCAGCTCCGTCCCACCGGGGTGGGAGTCCGATGATCTCACCGCGAGGAAAGGCCGCCTGAACGGCGAATGCGGTAGGCATGACCAGCAGGGCATACGCGGCCCCCCGGCGGCGGGTGGGTCGGCGGGCCGGACCGAGCCGGATCCGCTGGGACAAGCTCGGGCGGATCGCGCTCGTGCTGGTCCTGTTCTTCGTTCTGGTCTCCTACCTCAACCCGCTCGTCAACCTGCTGCAGGCGTGGCAGGGATCGAAGTCGAGCGAAGCCGAGCTCAAGCAGCTCAAGCAGGAGAAGGTGGAGCTCAGGCAGCAGCTGCGCGAGGTTTCGAGCCCCGCGGCGCTGGAGCGCGAGGCGCGCCGGCTGGGCATGGTCAAGCCCGGCGAGCACGCCTACATCGTCCACGGCCTCGGCAGCGACTGAGCCTGAGCGGCGCTTAAAGGGCCTGCCGTTAAGTCCGCGGATATGATTCCGCGCCCGCGCGCGCGGCATGTGGCTGTGCGCGTTTTGCGTGATTTGAGCCGATGAGTACGAGCCAGTACCTGCTCGGCGCGGCGGAGCTGGCGGTGATCGCAGCCGCTCTCGGCCTAGGCGCCCACCACCTGCGAGCGCTGCTCGTACCAGCCTGGACGGGCGCGCTCGCCCGCCTCGCCGAGGTCGTGATGGCCCTCTCGATGCTGATTCTGATCTCGGAGCTGGTCGGGGTCCTCGGGCTGTTCAAGCAGGTGCCGCTGGTCGTCGGCTCAGTGCTCGTCGGGCTGGGAGCGACCTACTACGCGCGCCGGCGCGGTCTGCCCGAGGCACCGAGGACGATGGAGGTTCGCTCGAGCCCGATCATGGTCGGGATCGGGATCGCGGCGGCGGTCCTGGTGGTGATCCACTGGGCCCACCCGACGGGCCAGGCGCTCGACCAGGGGATGTACTACCAGGACACCACCTGGTACCACATGTCGTTCTCGGCCCGGTTCGACCAGACCGGGCACATCGGGCCGCTCCACTTCACCGATCCCCTCAAGCTGGCGGTCTGGTTCTACCCCCAGAACTCGGAGCTGCTGCACGGCGTCGGCATCGTCACGCTCGACACCGACTTCCTCTCTCCGCTGATCAATCTGATGTGGTGCGCGCTCTGCCTGCTCGCCGCATGGTGCGTCGGCAGGCCGTACGGGATCGGCGGGGTCACCGTGCTCGGCGCGGCGGTCGTCCTCGACTCGAACATGATGGTCGGCTCGCAGGCCGGCCAGGCGCCCAACGACGTGATGGGGCTCTTCTTCCTGATGGCCGCGCTCGCCTTCCTGGTGGATGGCGCAGCGAGCGCGCACGCCGTTCGCGAAGCTGCCCGGGCCCGGGTGAGCGGCGGGGCGACCGCCACCGCACCGCCCGCTCCCGCCCCGGAGGAGACCGGGGAGATGGGAGTGGTGGAGGACGTCCCGGTCGAGGGCGATCCGCGGGTGCTCGCCACGGTCGGCGCCGGACCGCTGTTCATGGCCGGCCTCGCCGCCGGGATCGGGATCGGCACGAAGATCACCCTGCTCGCGACCATTGCGGCCTTCACGATCGGGGTCGCGATCCTCGGTGGGCGTCAGCACTGGCTGCGCGCGCTCGGCATCTGGCTCGGAGGCGTCGTGATCACCTGCGGCTTCTGGTACGGGCGCAACTTCGTCTACGCCCTCAACCCGTTTCCGCAGATCAGGAAGGTCGGACCGATCCACCTGCCCGGGCCGGACCAGGTCGACCTCTATCCGCGCCCACCCCACAAGCTGAGCGAGTACTACAACGACCCGCTCGTCTGGACCCACAAGCTGACTCCGGTCCTGCACGAGCGGCTCGGGCCGCTCTGGCCGGTGATCCTGATCGTGGTGATCGTCGCGCTGGTCTGGGCCTTCGTCAAGGGCGGCAGTGCGCTGATGCGGATCCTCGCGGCCACCGGCATGGTCGCCGGGATCGCCTACGTCTTCACGCCGCTGACCGCTTCGGGCAATCCGTACGACGGCAGCGGCTTCGACGCGAACCTGCGCTACGTCTCGCCGGTGCTGATGGTCGGCTTCCTGCTGCTGCCGCTGATCCCCTGGTTCCGGCACGGCAGACGGCCCTGGATCCTGATCGGCCTGTTCACGGTGCTTCTCATCCAGGGGACGGTCATCCAGTCGAACTGGGAGTTCTCGCACCATCTGGCGTCGATCGGGCTGGCGTTCCTGATCGTCGGGGTCCCGGCCCTGCTCGTGGCCGGCTTTCGGGCACGGCTCAATCCGGTGTTGCTCGTCTCCTTCGGGCTCGTGATGGCGATCACCGCGGTCGCCCTGGGCCGGGTGCGCGAGAACTACTACCTCGATCACCGCTACGTCACCGCGGCGCGGCCGCCGCTGGGCGGTGGCTTCCGGGCCTCACCGGAG
Organism: Solirubrobacterales bacterium; assembly: GCA_035456265.1. Taxonomy (GTDB): domain Bacteria; phylum Actinomycetota; class Thermoleophilia; order Solirubrobacterales; family 70-9; genus DASUPK01. The sequence goes on from DATIDP010000141.1 coordinate 42,635, forward strand.
TGGCAGCCGCTCCAGGACTGGGGGCGGAGGGCGAGCGATGAGCGGATCGCCGTCTTCGGCCGGGCCTCGGCCTTCGGGCAGTACTTCTTCTACGGCAACGACCTCTCGAACCACGTCCAGTACCTCGGGGACGAGGGCAACCACGGAACGTTCCGGCCGATCTACAACTGCGCGCTCTGGCGCCAGACGATCAACGAGGGCAACTACGACTACGTGGTCACCACGCCCGCGATCGGCGTTATCGAGTCGGTCGCGCCGCCTCAGAATCTCTGGACCTCGAGCGATCGCAACGTGCAGACGGTGATCCAGTCCGGGCCCGCGGCGGTCTACAAGATCAACGGGCGACTTGATCCCTCCACCTGCGCCGAGCTCGGGGACGCCGCGCAGGCATGAGCTTCGGGGATTACCTGCAGGGATCCGTCGAGCTGCTGATCGTTGCGGCGGCGATGGGCTATGCCGCGGTGGGGCTGCGTGGCCGCCTCCTGCCGGGATGGTCGGGGGCTTCGGCGCGCCTCGCGGAGGTCATGCTGGGGCTCTCGCTGCTGGTGGTGACGGCCGAGCTGGTCGGGGTGGTCGGGCTCTATCGGCCGGGATGGGTGCTGCTCGCGACGGTCATCGTCGGGGCTGCGCTCGGCACCGCGCTGCGCCCCGCACGCCGGTGGCTGGAGTTGCCCTCGCCTCCGGTGACCCCGATCGCGATGGCCGTGGCGGTCGCGGCCGCGCTGCTCGTCGCCGCGCACTGGGCGATGCCGACGCAGACCGGCCTCGACATCGGCATGTACCTCCCCAACACCACCTGGCACAACGCGCCCTTCGCCGCCCGGTTCGTCCAGGACCACCAGGTCGGCGCCCTCCACTTCACCGAGGTCCTCAACCTGACCGTCTGGTTCTACCCGCAGAACTCGGAGCTGCTCCACTCGACCGGCGCGCTCTTCCTCGGCAACGACTTCCTCTCACCGCTGATCAACATCGGCTGGATGTCGCTCTGCCTGCTGGCGGCGTGGTGCTTCGCGCGCCCCTACGGCGGCGGCCCGATCGCTGTCCTGGCGATCGCGCTCGTCCTCGACGCGAACATGCTGCTGCTCTACCAGCCTGGCGACGCGAAGAACGACACGGCCGGCCTCTTCTTCCTGCTCGCCTCCGCCGCGGTGCTCGTCAACGCCGACGCCCAGGCGCGGGCCGCGGCCGGAGCGGCG
>DATIDP010000142.1:0-6664 GCA_035456265.1 Solirubrobacterales bacterium
ACCTCGAGGAGGCCGACCAGCTCGCCGACCGCGTCGGCATCATCTCCGGCGGCAAGCTCGTCGCCGAGGGCACTCCGCAGGCCCTGAAGGCGGAGGTCGGGCGGCCGCACCTCGAGCTCTGCCTGGTCGAGCAGCAGGGAAACGAGTCACGCGCCGAGTCGATCCTGGCGCGCTTCGGACGGCCACTGCCGGCCCGCGACGGAACGCTGATGGTCGAGCTGGAGCGCGGCTCCTCCGAGATCGGGCCGATCGTCATCGCCCTCAACCAGGAGGGGCTCGCGGTCGAGTCGCTGGACCTCGTGCAGCCCACGCTGGACGACGTCTTCGTGCAGAAGACCGGCCAGCATCTGGAGGGCGCCTCGGAGGACACAGACGAGGTGGAGGCAGTCCCCGAGTGATTCAGACGCTGGCGGCGAACGCCCGAGTGGTCGCCGCACTGGGGAAGCGCTCGATCATGCAGACCCTCCGGCGGCCGCAGCTGCTGGCGCCCCTGATCGTCTTCCCCACCGCCCTGCTCGCCATCCAGACCGCGGGGGCCGGACGGGCGGTGGACCTGCCCGGGTTCCCGGAGGTCCCCAACTTCCTCTCCTTCATGCTCGCGGGCTCGATCGTCCAATCGGTGATGTTCACCGGCAACTCCGGAGCGATCGCGTTCGCGATCGACATGGAAATGCGGTTCACGGACCGCCTCTACGCGGCGCCGATCGCGCGCTCCTCGGTGGTGTTGGGAAGGCTGGCGGCCACCGCGACCCTCGGTGCGATCATCGCGGTCTACTTCATCGTGCTCGGGCTGATCTTCGGCGCGAGCATCCACGAGGGCGTCCCCGCCGTCATCTGGATCATCGCCCTGACCTCCGCCTCCGCTCTGTCCTTCGGGACGATCGGCGCGGCGATCGCGCTCCGCTCGAACAACGCCAGCGTCGTCCAGGGGATCTTCCCGCTCGTCTTCGTGATCCTCTTCCTCTCCGACGCGTTCTTCCCGGCGAACCTGATGCTCGAGCCGGCCTCCTGGATCGCCCAGTACAACCCGTTCAGCTTCATCGTCAACGGGATCCGCGACCCGATCATCAGCGGCTGGTCGGCGACGACCGAGCTGAAGGCGATCGCATCCGTGATCGGCATCGGCGCGCTCGGGCTCGCCCTCTGTGCGCTGGCGATGCGGAGCAGGCTGCGGAGGGGCGTATGAGCCGGCGCGGAGCGGCCGCCAGCATCGCGGTCCTGGTCAAGAGAGCCCTGAACGAGATCACCAGGGTGCCCGGCGCCGCGATCCCCGGCGTGCTGGCGCCGACCATCTTCTTCCTCGGGCTGACCAGCGTCTTCGGCAGCCTGACGCTGCTGCCCGGGTTCACCACGCAGAGCTATCAGAGCTTCCTGATCCCGGTCAGCCTGCTGCAGGGAGCGGGCTTCACCGGTGCGGCGACGGGGGTCAACCTCGCCCGCGACATCGAAGGGGGGTGGTTCGACCGGCTGCTCGCCTCCCCCGCTCCGCGACCCGTCCTCCTCGCGGGCCTCGTCCTGTCGGCGAGCCTTCGCTGCCTCCTCCCCGCCACCTTCCTGCTGATCGTCGGCTTCGCGGTCGGCGTGCACTGGCCGGGGCTGCTCGGCCTGTTGATCGCCCTCACCCTGGTGATGGGAATGGCTGTGGTCGCGGCGACCTGGGGAACCTCCCTGGCCCTCCGATTCCGCACCCAGTCCGCGGCGCCGATCATGCAGGTCGGGATGCTGTTGGCCGTGCTGCTGACCACTGCCTACGCCCCGCAGCAGCTGCTCACGGGCTGGCTGCAGGAGGTGGCGAAGATCAACCCGGTCACGCAGGTCGTCGAGGCCGTTCGCCAGGGCTTCGTCGGATCGGTGAGCTGGGGCGACACGTGGCCCGGGTACCTCACCCTGTTCGCGCTCGCCACGCTGCTCAGCTACTTCGCGCTGCGCGGCATGCGGCGGATGACGTTATGAGAGGGTGCCCCGCAGCCGGGGGCGAGGAGCAACCCGTCTGATGGCGAAGCAGCTGCCGCTGGTGGTGGACGCGGAGGTCCGCGACCAAGTCATGCGTCTCGCCCAGCAGACCCTGAGCGCGAGCTGGATCGAGGGCGAGCGGGACGGCGTTCCCTACGGCTACTCGCGGCCCAGCCCCGGGCACTACCCGTGGCAGTGGTACTGGGACTCGTGTTTCCACGCGATCGTCTGGCGGCGCTTCGATCGCGACCGGGCCGAGCGCGAGCTCCGCAGCCTGCTCGACGGCGGCCGGGCCGACGGCTTCATCGGCCACACCATTTTCTGGCACCGCCCCGTCGACTGGCATCGCCGCTGGACGTACAACGTCACCTCGAGAAGCGCCCGAAACACGTCGACGATCCAGCCGCCGTTGCTCGCCTGGGCCTGGAGCATCGCCGTCGGGGACCCCTCTCAGGAGGAGCGGATCGCCGCCCACCACCGCTGGCTCCAGGCGAACCGCGACCTCGACGGCGACGGCCTGCTGTGGATCGTCCAGCCCGACGAGTCGGGCCTGGACTCCTCGTCGAAGTTCGACGCCGTCTGGGGGCGCCAGGCTCACGCGCGCGCACTCTTCCCGTTCCTGATCGCGCGGAACCGGCACCTGGACTGGGACGCGCGACGGGTCCTGGCAGCGGACGGGCCGGTGCTCTGCGAGGTGGTGACCAACGTCCTCTGGTGCCTCGCCCGGATCGCAGCGGGCGAGCCGTCGATCACGCCGGCGCTGATCGAGCGGCTTTGGGACGAGCGCCGCGGGCTGTTCCTGGACGTGGCTCGCGGAAAGGTCGCGAAGGTCGGCGACACGGAGGCCGTCGGGGGCGATCATCGCATCCGCGTCTCCACCTGGTCGGCCCTCGCACCCCTGGCGCTGCCGGACCTGCCGGACGAGATCGGCCGCCGTCTGGTCGAGGAGCACCTGCTCGACCAGCGCAAGTACTGGCTGCCCTACCCGCCCACGTCGGTCTCGGCCCAGGAGCCCAGCTTCGAGCCGCGCAAGTGGAAGGGGACGCTGCGGCGGCTCTACTGGCGCGGCCCCACCTGGATCAACTCGGCCTGGCTGCTCTGGATGGGACTGCTCCGGCATGGCTACGCGCCCGAGGCGCTCGAGATGACGAAGCGGCTCTCCGGGGCGGTCGTCCGCGAGCGCCTCCGCGAGTTCTACGAGCCCCACACCGGCGAGGGGCTCGGGGCTCGCGAGTTCGGCTGGTCATCACTGATCGCCGAACTGGTCGAGCCGGACCCGAGCGCAGCGAGCTCGTATCTCGGCTGACCCTAAGCCGTCGCCGGAACCGGCACGGAGATCGAGACGCCCGCCTTGCAGACGAACTTCCCGACAGTTCGCTTCTTCACCTTGACCCGGACCGAATTCGTACCGGCCGGCAGGTTGTTGGGAAGCTGACCGGACAGCGACCAGTTACCCGTCGAATCGGTCGACGCGCCGTCAAGCGTCGTCAGGACCACCCCGTTCGCGTCCAGAACCTGAAGCCGTACCGACCGGCCCGGCTCGCACGCGCTGGCGGTATTGAGCGACCCCTTCGCGGTCACCTTGCCGCCCTTGTTGATCTTGGGGCTGCCGTTGAAGAAGATCACGCTGGTCTTCTTCTTCTTGCCCGCCAGCGCGGTCGCGCTGAACGCTCCAATCGCGAGCGCCGCAACCGCGAACACCGCCACAATCTTCACTGCCCTCATCGGACACCCTCCTCCTAGCTGAGACCTTGCGCCGAGCTTAACGCCGCGCTACTTGTAGCGGTAGGTGATGCGCCCGCGGTCGAGGTCGTAGGGCGAGAGCTCGATCTTCACCCGGTCGCCGGGCAGGATCCGGATGTAGTGACGGCGCATCTTGCCCGAGATATGGCCGAGGACCTCGTGGTCGTTGTCCAACTTGACCCGAAACATCGTGTTGGGCAGGGCCTCGGTGATCTCGCCCTCCATCTCGATCTTCTCTTCCTTCGCCATCTGCGCCGGGCAGGGTAGCGCCTCGCCTCACTTCCCCTCGAACGTCGCCTTGCCTGGGCCCTCCTCGAGGAACGTCTCGACGGCGTTCTGCAGGTCCTCCGAGGCGAAGAGCTGGGCGAAGACATCCGGCGTGACGCGGTCGGCCTCCTCCACAGCTCCCGCGCGGAAGGCGCGGATGATCCGCTTGGTGGCGCCGTGGGCGAGCGTCGGGCCGTCGGCCAGCCGGTGCGCGAACCCCATCCCCTTCTCCAGCAGCTCGTCGTCGGGGACGACGCGGCTCACCACGTTCCAGCGCTCGAGCGTCGCCGCGTCGTAGAGGCCACCGCTCATCACGAACTCGGCGGCCCGGGCCGGGCCGGCGCGCTCAGCCAGGCGCTGGGTGCCTCCGGCTCCCGGGGTCAGGCCCACGACCGCCTCAACCAAGCCGAAGCGTGCTGACTCGGTGGCCCAGATCATGTCGCAGCCAAGCGAGATCTCGAGGCCGGCGGTCAGGCAGAGGCCGTGGACCAGCGCGAGTGTCGGGATCGAGAGGGTCTCGAGGCGCTGGACCACCGGGATCAGCGAGCCGAACGCGTCGGACGCCGCGCCCTCCTGGACCACACGCTGGAAGCTGTGCACGTCGACGCCGCCGGTGAAGATGTCACCCTCGGCGCGCCAGACCAGCGCGCGGGCATCGGAGCCCTCGACCTCGTCGATGCAGGAGATGAGCGCTCCCCAGGCGTCGTCGCCGAACAGGTTCAGCGGCGGGTTCTCCAGGATCATCACGGCGACGTTGCCGTCGCGCTCCAGTCGGATCGGCTCAGCCATCTTCTCCTCGCAGTCTCTCGGCGACGTTGACGATCTCGTCCGGGTCCCCCTCCTCGGGGACCCACGGCAGCTTCAGCGGATCGTCCTCGTAACGGGGCACGACGTGGATGTGGAAGTGGAAGACGCTCTGCCAGGCCACGGCGCCACAGGAGTTGATCAGGTTGATGCCATCGGCACCCAGAACGTCCTGCATTCGCCTGGCCAGTCGCTGCGCCGCGAGGATCGTCGCGGTCAGGTTCTCCTCTCCGATCTCCATCAGATCCGCGGAGTGCTGACGCGGCACGACGAGCGCGTGCCCCGGCGTCGCCGGGTTGATGTCCATGAAGGCGACCGTCCGCTCGTCGGAATCGATCGTCTCGCTCGGGATCGACCCGGCGACGATGCCGCAGAAGAGGCAGTCGGCGTCCGCCATCTGGGGCGGCAGGCTATCCACAAAGAAGAAGCGGCCCGCAGAGGCGGGCCGCTCCCTCGCATCAGGTGGCTTGTGAGTTACGGAACGGCGGGCGCAATCGCGATCGGCGCGCTGTCGCCGCTGATCTGCAGGCAGTCGAAGCGACGGCCCTTCTTCGTCTTCTTGCCCTTCTTCTTGCTGCCGACCTTCCTGATCGCCTGGTCGACGGTCGCGCGGAGCACGACGCTCGACGTCGGCGGGTTCGTGTCGGTCGGCTTGGGCAGGGTCACCGTGTACTTGCCGTTCGAGCCGGTGGTCGTCACGCCGACCTCGGGCCCGACGGTGGTGCCGTTGACGTAGGCGAAATGGATGGTCCTGGCCTTCTTGCAGCCGCTGTTGCTCGCCACGCCACCGGTCGCGGTGACCGTGGTCGTCGTCGCGTCGACCGTGGTCGGCGTGACGCTCACGCTGACCGTCCCGCCCACCTGCTTGGCGCTCTTCACTCCCAGCGCACTCGGCACCGCGACCGCCGACACCGCGACCGCGCAGACCGCACAGGCGCTGATCAGCTTCCTCATTTGATCCCTCTCCCTTCCTAGCTGGCTTCGCGCGTCCTCTCATCACCGGAAGCGACGCCCCGCCACGCGAGGTTACGGGCGACTCATCGCGCCTCGAACACCCGTCCAGCGCTAGATCAGCTGCCTGGCCCGCTCGAGGGCCTGATCGCGTCCGCTGATCTCACCCGTGAACGTCTCGGCGCGAAGCTCCTCGAGCAGGCTGCCCAGCTCCGGCCCGGGATCGAGCCCGAGCTCGCTCGCCAGCTCGTCCCCGGAGATCGGCGCCCTCGGCGGCCCGTCGCGGTGCCAGGCGAGCGCGTCGCGAAGGATCTCCAGCGCCAGGTCGAGGTGCGCCTGGATCATCTCGGCGCTCGCCAACGGCCCCTCCCCCCGGGCGGCGAGTCGATCGGCGACCGTGAGCAGCGTGACGTCGGCCGCGACCGGCTCGGTCGCGACCAGGTAGTCGTAGACCGTCCGCCGGGAGAGCGGTCGCTGGTGGATCAGGAAGCCGAGCCGCAGGTGGTGGAGGGCGAGGCCCTGCAGGTGGGTGCTGAGCCTGCGGCTGACGCGCTGGCGGCGGCAGATCCCGCCGATGATCTGCGCGCCGACCTCGTCGTGGCCGATGAAGGTCACATAGCCGGATCCCTCAGAGCGGGTCTCGGGCTTGCCGAGGTCGTGGAAGAGCGCACCGAACCGAAGCGCGTCGCGGCGGGTGAGCTCATCCGCCAGCGGCTCGTCCAGAAACGTGTCTATCTCCGGCGCGAGGTCGCCCGCGAAGCTCGCCAGGTCCCGCTCGAGCCCCAGCCACTCATCCAGGACGGCGAGCGTGTGACCCAGCACATCGAGGTGGTGGTTGGGGTTCTGGACGACGCCGCGCAGCGACTCGAGCTCCGGGAGCACCACGGGCAGCACGCCCAGGTCCTCCATCAGGCACACTCCGGCCAGCGGGTCGGGGCCCGAAACT
>DATIDP010000143.1:0-6173 GCA_035456265.1 Solirubrobacterales bacterium
GGGATCCTCCGGCGGCTGGGCGAACCCCGGCCGCTCCTCGGCGGTCGGCGTGTCGGGAAAGAGCCGCCTGCTGGCGACCAGGAGCGCGGCACCCAGGAAGAGGAGCGCGGCGGCCAGGGCGCCGCCCAGGCTCTGCGTGTCCGCACCCTCGACGTAGACGACGATGAACACCACCGAGGCGATCGCCGAGCAGGCCAGGAGGACGGCGATGCCGAGCTCAAGCCTCCTCATCCGCCGTTTCCTCCACTTTGCTTCGGAGGACCGCTCGATGAGTCCGGGCCGACGCCCTCGGAGCGGGTCCCGACCAGCCGCGCGACGAGCAGCAGGACCGCCACCGCGACTGCCCACGCGACCAGTCCCTCCGGCACCGGGCCGACGTGCCCGATTCCCCAGCCGCCGCGATCGTCGGGATGCTGAACTCCCTCGCTGACGTAGCGGGCTATCGAGTTGAGGTCGGCGTCGGAGATCTGGTTGCGGTCGAAGGACGGCATCACGTAGGGGCCGACGCGGACGGCCTCGGCGACCTGGGTCGCGGTCGCGTCGTGCAGCTGGGGAGCGAACGCCCCGATGACCACCCCTCCCTCGCCGGTGATCGAGTGGCACCCGGCGCAGTCCGAGCCGAATAGCTCCATCCCCCGGCTGATCGAGCCGGCCGCCGGGTCGACCGCGGGAATCGGCGGGCCGCCCAGCGAGCCGACGTATGCATCGATCGCCCTGATCTGGTCGTCGGGGTATGCCGGCTGCGCGCGCTCCGGCTGCTGCCCCGGCTGGGAGAGGGGCATGCGGCCCGTCCGCAGGTAGAAGTCCGCGGCGGCCGCACCGGCGCCGACCAGCGACGGACCCTGGTCCTCGACCCCGCGCGCGTCCATCCCGTGACACGACGAGCAGCCCTCGACGTAGAGCTGCCGCCCTCGAGCGGCCTGCGCCGGGTCCGCCCCGACGCGAGTGATGGTCGGCTTTGCGACACCGTCCTGTCCCGAGCTGGCCGTCGCGAGCTCCAGGAGCGCGGCGGCCACCGCGACGGCGGCGACGATGCCGATCGTCCGCTCGCGCGGCCGGAGGCTCACGTCGATCCTCCCGGGCGCCTCACGCGGTCCCCTCGAGGCCGGCCCTCGCCTCCTCGGCGCGCGCGTACCGCCAGGCGGAGATCGCCGCGGCCAGGCCGATCGGGGCCATCCCGGCGACCATCGCCGCGCCCGCCAGGGGCTCGCCCTTCACCATCAGCCAGGCGGCCGAGAGGTCGACCGCCGGCATCGCGGCCATCAGGTAGAGCGCCGGGGCGAGCCCGGTGAGACGGCGCGGCAGGGGGGAGGAGCCGATCGCGACCTCCCAGAAGAGGAGTGCTGTCAGCGCGTAGACGAGGTGGGCGATGCCGTCGACGGTTGGATCGACCTTCGACGAGTCGTAGAGGCCGCTGACGTGGAACGCCACCTGCGATCCGACGAACAGGAGCCAGGCGACGGGCGGGGCGGTGATCAACGCAGCCGGGCGCCACCGAAGCGCCTCCTCGATCCGCCGCCGGGTCTCCGGGGTCGAGACCTCGAGCACCCGGTTGACGGGCCGCATCAGCACGATCAGCGGCGCCACCACGGCGACGAGCGCGCAGTGGACCAGCATGTGAACGGCGAGGTTCACGAGCGCCCGGCCCTCCGCTGCGCGCGCAGCTCCCTGATCAGCACGAACAGCCCGACCGCGAGGACCTCGGCCCCGACCGCTGCGAGCCAGACGCCGACGGCGAGGCCCAGGGCGATCAGGCCGAGAGCGGCGGCGACGACCACGGTCGGCAGGCTCATGTCGGGCAGCGCCCGCTCTTCCCGGCGGCCGGGGAGCAGCATGATCGCCCCAAACGGCGCGAGCGCGAGCGCCGACCCGACGAGCAGTCCCCAGACGTACTCCGTGGGCTCGAAGGCGAGCAGGATCAGGCCGAGGACGACCAGCGCCGTCCCCCAGCCCGCCAGCACGGTCCGGGGGCGAATCACGGCGCCGCCTCCGCCTCGCGCCGCGCCCCCGCCTCGCCGGAGCGCTCACGGCGGTCGAGCAGCGGCGCGAACGAGGTGATCTCCGGCAGCCGCCCGCGGAAGTTGAAGCGGGGGGGCGGGGAGGAGGTCGCCCACTCCAGTGATTGGCCCCCCCACGGATCGTCACCAACCGGCCTGCGGCGTCGAAGCGAGACGAAGAGGTTGACGAGGAAGACGAGGATCGCGACGGCGATGACGAACGCCCCGATCGTCGAGACCAGGTTCAGGTCGCCGAAGCCGCTGGAGGCCGGGTAGTTCCCGATCCGCCGCTGCATCCCGTCGAATCCGAGGAAGAACATCGGGAAGAAGGCCACGTTCGTCCCGATCACCAGGAGCCAGAAGTGAAGCTTGCCGAGACCCTCGCGCAGGCTGACCCCGGTGACCTTGGGGAACCAGAAGTAGGCCGCGGCGAAGAAGCCGAACACGCTGCCCGCGAACAGCGTGTAGTGGAAGTGCCCGACGACGAAGAAGCTGTCGTGTACGTGGTAATCGATCGGCGGCGAGGCGACGATGATCCCGGTGGCGCCCCCGATGAAGAACTGGAGGATGAAGCCGATCGCGAACAGCATCGGCGTTCGCAGCAGGATCGACCCGCCGATCATCGTGGCGATCAGGTCGAAGTACTCGATCCCGGCCGGGAGTATCAGGGCGTGGGAGGTGAGCGAGTAGTACTGGTTCGTCACCTGGCCGGTGGTGAACATGTGATGGGCCCAGACGCTCATCGAGAGCGCAGCGAAGAGCAGCATCGAGACGACGAACAGCCGATAGCCGAAGAACCGGCGCCGCGAGAAGGTCGAGACCACCTCGGCAACCGCGCCGACGAAGGGGAAGAACATCACGTAGACGACCGGGTGCCCGTAGAACCAGAACAGGTGCTGCCAGAGTGCCGGCCCGCCGCTCGAGCTGAACACGGGGCTGATGTGCCGGTCCCACTCGAGCATCCCCATCGCCCCGATCAGGACCGGGAACGAGGTGATCACCATCAGGCAGGTGGCGACCAGCGCCCAGGTGAAGGGCGGCATCCGCAGCAGCGTCATCCCGGGGGCGCGCAGGCTGAGCGCCGTGGCGAGCACGCAGATCCCGACGAGGAACATCCCGAGCACCGCGAGGATCACCCCGAGCACCCACATGTCCATCCCGATCCCCGGGGTCCAGTGGTCGGCTACCAGCGGGTAGGTCGGAGCCCAGCCCGCGCGGCCCGATCCCTGCGAGGTGAGGAAGCCGGAGTACATGATCAGGCCGCCGGCGACGTAGATCCAGAAGCCGGCGAGCGCCAGTCGCGGGGACCAGACTTCGGCGGCACCGACCTGCAGCGGGACGAAGTACAGGCCGAGCGCCAGCGCGAACGGGGTGATGACCAGGTAGATCATCCCCGAGCCGTGCATCGTGAAGAGCTCGTTGTAGGTGCCCTCCGAGACCATCTGGAGCCCGGGCTGTGCGAGCTCGGTCCTCATCACCAGCGCGAGCAGGCCGCTGGCGATGAAGAAGATCAGCCCGACGGCGGCGATCCGCACGGCGGTGGCCTTGTGGTCGGCGCTCGCCACCAGGCCGAGCGGCCCGCTCGGCAGGGCCTTCGCGCCGATTGTCGCCGCCGCCGCGGCGTCGGCGGGAGGGGGTGCGGCGCTCATGGGCGACCGCCCCGGTCGGAGAGCCAGGCCTGGAAGTCGGGCTCCGTCAGCGCCAGCACGTTGAACGACATCTGGGCGTGCCTGAGCCCGCAGAACTCGGCGCACACGCCGCCGTTCATCCCGGTCCGATCGAAGTCGAGGTCGAACTGGGTCGTCCGGTTGGGGAAGGCGTCGCGCTTGAAGCGCTGCTCGGGGACCCAGAAGGCGTGGACGACGTCCCGCGAGGTGAGGGTGAAGCGGACCGTGCGGTCGGCGGGGACGGCGAACGTCGGCGGCGTCTCGCTGTTCCCTGTCACGGTGACGCCGTCCGGATACGTCCAGGTCCAACCCCACTGGAAGGCCGTGACGTCGACCTTGAGCGCGGGATGGCTCGAGACCGCGTCGACCCTGTCCTCGGTCGTGAAGGTCGCGGCGAGCAGGCCGGCGATGATCAGGACGAGCACGCCGGCGTAGGCGAGCTCGGCGTGCATCGCCTCGCTCCTGCGGCTGGGCTCCCTCCCCTCGCGACGGCGGTAGCGGATGATCGCGAACGCGACCGCGCCGTAGACGAGCACCGCGACGGCGACGCCGATCCAGAGGTAGGCGTCGAAGAGATCCTGTGTGTCAACCCGCGTGTCGACTACCCCGCTCAGGGGATGCCCTCACGAGTCGCGCTTGATTCCCGTGGCCGCGGCGACGGCTCCCGCACCGGCAAGCGCTGCCGCGCCAAGCGCGCGACGGTGCTTGCCGAGCCAGAGCAACGGGCTCCGACGCCGGCTTCCCTCCTCGAATCTTCCGTGGGCTCCACGGTCCCCCTCGACCGGCACGAAGAGGTTGTCGGGGCGGTTCCCGTTCACCGGCTCGTCGGCCTGCTGGCCGGAGTAGCCGTTCTTGGCCAGGTAGTGGTCGCCGATTCCCGGCGCGATCCGCTCTCCCCAGATCACCTTCCAGGTGGGCGCTCCGACGTACATCTCGCGCTCGCCCGTCCGCGCGGCCCAGGCGATCGCGTCGGCTGCCACCTCGGGCTGGTAGATCGGCGGAACGGGCTGCGGCTGCTTCGGCATCCGGGTGCGGCAATGGTCGAACTGCGGCGTGTTCATTGCCGGCAGATCCACGATCGAGAGCTTCACCTTGCTCCCGTCGTGGATGAGCTCGGTGCGAACCGACTCGAAGAACCCCTTGATCGCGTGCTTCGAGCCGCAGTAGGCCGACTGCAGCGGGATGCCGCGATAGGCGAGTGCGCTGCCCACGTAGACGACCGATCCGGTGTCCCGGGGGACCATGCGCCTGAGCGCGGCCCGCGTTCCCCAGACCACCCCGAGGTAGGTGACCTCGGTGGCGCGCCGGAACTCCTCCGGCTCGATCTCCATGAAGGGCGCGAAGACGGTCGTCATCGCGTTGTTCACCCAGACGTCGATCGGGCCGAGCGCGGCCTCGGCTCGCTCGGCGGCCTCCTCCACCGCGGACTCATCGGCGACGTCCGCCGGAATGACGAGGGCCCGGCGGCCGAGCCGCTCGACTTCCGCGCGAGTGGCCTCGAGCGCCTCGCGGCCGCGTGCGACCAGGGCGACGTCATAGCCGTCGTCGGCGAGCCGCCGCACCGTGGCACGACCAACGCCCGCTGAGGCACCGGTGACCAAGGCGATGCCCTCCATCGTGGCCCTTCACTTCCCCTCCGCAGGGGGCCGCAAACCGCGTGGTCATCCCGGTTACCAGGCACGTTTCGCCGTTTCTGCGCCGGCAAGACACCGGGCAGGCGCACGAAACGATCCGACCGGAGGAAACATGGCCAAGACCGCCGCCGACTTCATGCTGGAACGACTCGGTGAATGGGGAATCGAGCGGATCTACGGCTATCCGGGCGACGGCATCAACGGCATCCTGGGGGCGCTCGGCCGCCACGAGGATGAGATCGAATTCGTGCAGGCGCGCCACGAGGAGATGGCCGCCTTCATGGCGTGCGGCCACGCCAAGTGGACCGGGGAGCCGGGCGTCGCGCGATCGTCCACGGACACTGCCACCAGGAGGCCGTCATCGGCCTCGACGCCGACCGCAAGCTGCTCGAGCGCATCGGCCTCGACTTCGAGGTGCTCGACTCGGGCTGCTGCGGGTTGGCGGGCTCGTTCGGCTTCGAGGCGAGCAAATACGACATCTCGGTTGCGATCGGCGAGCGCCGGCTGCTTCCGGCCGTTCGCGAGGCGCCGGCGGACAGCCTGATCCTGGCGGACGGCTTCAGCTGCCGGACCCAGATCGAGCAGCTCACGGACCGCCGTGCCATGCACGTCGCCGAGGCGATCGAGCTGGCCATCAAACGGGTTGCTCCTCGGCTGCCGCCTCGGAGCACCCTCGCATCAGCGCGGCGCGGCGATCTCCTCCGCCGCCCGCTGCAGAGCGAGCGCGGCCTCGACATGCGATAGGTGCGTGAGCGCCTGCGGGAAGTTGCCGAGCATGCTCTGCTTCCCGGGGTCGTACTCCTCGGAGAAGAGGCCGAGGCCGTTGGCGGTGGCGACCGCGCGGTCGAAGACCTCCTGGCCCTCGTCGAGGCGTC
>DATIDP010000144.1:0-39177 GCA_035456265.1 Solirubrobacterales bacterium
AAACCCGAAAGCGATCGGCACGGCATCGTCACCTGAGGCACGGAGCGTCGTCGTGAGGGTCAGCATCCGATCGGCGATCGCGGCTTCCATTCGCAACTCATGAGCGAATGGGAACACGGTCATCATGTGCTCGTGGGCCGCGAAGTCGAAGCTGGCGGCGAGCCGCGGCCCCTCCGGCGTGTCCTCATGCCGCTCCACCATCCAGCCGCCGGCGGCGGCAAGGAGGCCGTGAATCGGCAGGCCGTGCGGATCCAGGCTGGTCAAGCCGGGGTGAGCCCAGAGGTCGACCTCCCGGCCCGCCACCCAAAAGTGCCTTCTGGCCACTCGATTCGCCCAGGGATGAAGCAAGGGGATTCCCATCGTCGAGCGCTGCTCCACGTTGGCGCGGAGGCCTCCACGCTGACCCAGTAACTCCTCCCCCCGGTGCAGCAGCGAGCAGCCGACCATCCCGGCTTCCGGGACGACGGTCAGCTCAATGCCATCTGCGCCGGGGCTCGCGATGGTCAGCCCTTCGAAACCCTCCACCTCGCGTCGCCCGATCATCCTGGCGCCTCGGCTTCGGTCGTATCCGATCGCTCTTCGTCGGAGGTCAGGGAGAGGAGGAACTGCTGGCCACCGGCCGCCTCTATTGCCACGCGCGCGACGACCTGTTGCTCGGTGATCGTGCGCTGGGGCCGTCCGTTGCCGATGAACGTGAAGGCCCAGCGAGGAATCGTGGCCAGGCGGTTCTTGAAGCCGGTCAGGAACGCCAGGTGGACGAACAGCCAGACCATCCAACCGGCGAACCCGGAGAGGCGGATGCCCTTGAAGCTGACCACGGCACGGAACCGCGAGATGGTCGCCATGCTTCCCAGGTCCCGGTAGCGGAAGGGCGTCGATTCCTTCCCGCGCAGACGGCGCTCGATCGTGCTCGCGGCGTGGAGGCCCTGCTGCATCGCCACCTCGGCCACACCGGGGAGCTCGCCGAGCGACATCATGTCCCCGATCGCAAACACCTCGGGGCGACCCGGCAGTGTGCAGTCGGGAAGCACGCTGACACGCCCGGCCCGGTCCACCTCGGCGCCGGTTGCCTCACCCAGCATCCGGGCCAGCGGGGAGGCCTCGACACCGGCGGCCCAGACCTTGGTGCGGCAGGGAATGCGGCGCTCGGAGTCCCCCTGCTTGACGATCACGCCGGTCCGATCGACGCCCGTGACGATGCTCGACATGTGGAGCTCGATTCCGAGACGGTCAAGCCCCCTGGCCGCCTTGGCGGAGAGCCGGTCGCCGAAGCTGGCCAGCACCTGCTCGCCCCCATCGAAGAGCAGGATCCTGGCGCCGCGCGGGTCAATCCTCCTGAAGTCGTGCTTGAGCACGCGCCTCGAGAGCTCGGCGATCTGTCCGGCGATCTCCACGCCCGTCGGCCCACCGCCGACCACCACGAAGGTGAGCCACTGCTCGCGTTTGCCCGGGTCCTCTTCGAGCTCCGCCATCTCAAAGGCCCCGAAGATCCGCCCGCGAAGCTCGAGCGCGTCGTTGATCGTCTTCATTCCGGGCGCCCAGCGCGAGAACTCGCCGTGCCCGAAGTAGGACTGGCCGGCGCCGGCCGCAACGATCAGGCTGTCGTATGGGACCTCGATCGGACTCCCGTCCGCACGCGTGGCCGTCAAGCTGCGCGCCTCGAGGTCGAAGCCATTGACGGCGGCGAGCTCGACCTCGACGTTCCGCTGGCGGCGCAGCACACTGCGGATCGGAGGGGCGATCTCGCCCTCCGAGAGGATTCCGGTCGCCACCTGGTACAGCAGCGGCTGAAAGAGGTGGTGGTTGTGACGGTCGACCAGCGTCACCCGAACGGGCCCGCGTCGGAGCCTGCGCGCGGCGAACAAACCGCCGAAGCCTCCGCCCACGATCACGACTCGATGGGGGTCGGAGGCCATCGCCGGTCGGTGAGCCTCCCTAGGTGGCCAGGCGCTCGAGCAGGTGGTCCCCCACCCGCAGCGCGTTGGCCATGGCCGTGAGCGCGGGGTTGACCGCACCGATGCTCGGGAAGAAGCTGGTGTCCACGACGTAGAGGTTGTCGAGCTCGTGGGCCTTGCAGTTCACGTCGAGCACCGAGTCGGCCGGGTCGGCGCCGAAGCGGCAGGTCCCCGCCTGATGCGCGACCCCCGCCACCGGGATCTCGTTCTTCAGATAGGCGTCATGCGGCAGGAGGTGTCCGTCATGCATCCCGATCGCCCCCAGCATCGACTTGAGCTTGTCGTAGAGCTCCTTCTTCGGCCTCTCGTTCGAGTAGGTGTAGCTCAACTTGATCGACCCGTCGTCGGCCAGCGTCACCCGGTTCTCCTGCTTCGGCAGGTCCTCGGTCGAGAGCCAGAAGTCGACGGCATGGCTCGCAACTCTGTCCAGAGTCCACTGGGGCGCGAGCTTGGTCTGCATCGGCTTCTCCCCCCGGAACATCGGCGCCTGTGACTTGCCGACCATCTGGATGTTGCCAAGGGGGTAGTCGAACTCGTCGCCGGCGAAGTAGAAGTCGTTCAGACCGAGCGTCTTCTGGAAGACGGTCGGGTTCGGCTCCTTCGACAGCGCCAGCACGGCCTGGCTGTTGTGGAACATGTAGTTGCGGCCGACTTGGTCCGAGCCGTTGGCGAGCCCGCCGGGGTGCTTGTCATCCCGAGAGGCAAGCAGCAACTTCGCTGAGTTCGCCGCGCCGCAGGAGATGACCACGATGTCCGCCGCGTACGTCTCCTGCGCGCCGTCGCGGTCGACGACCACCTCGGTGACCTGGGTCCCGGCGGCGTTGGTGTTCACCCGCAACGCCGTGGCGTTGGTGAGCAGGGTTACGTTCGGGTTCTCGAGGGCCGGGCGGACCGCGATCACCTCTGCATCCGACTTGGCATGCACGAGGCAGGGGAAGCCGTCGCAGTCCTGGCAGCGAACGCAGGTGCTGTAGGGCATGTTCGACTCGTCGAGCATCACCCCGCACGGAGCATGGAACGGCCGATAGCCGGCGGCGGCGAGATCGTCGGAGAGCTGTTGGATGCGCGGCTCGTGGGAGACGGCCGGGAACGGATAGGGAGCGCTTGCCGGCGGCTCCGTCGGGTCCTCACCGCGCGCGCCGTGGACGCAGTAGAGCTGCTCCGCCTGCGTGTAGTAGGGCTCCATCTCGTCATACGAGATGGGCCAGGCCGGCGAGACACCGTCCTGGTGCCGGAGCTCGCCGAGATCCTCGGCGCGCAGGCGGTAGAGCGCCGCGCCGAACATCTTCGTCGCCCCGCCCACGAAGTAGTGCACCTGTGGCGCGAACTGGTTGCCCTCGCCGTCGTACCAGGTGTCCTCGGAGGTGTAGCGGCCGTCGACGAACACGTCCTGGGCCAGCCAGTTCTGAGGCTCGCGCGTCAGCCAGTCGCCTCGCTCCAGCAGCAGAATCCTCTTGCCGGACGGAGCGAGCCGGTTGACGAGGGTGCCCCCGCCGGCGCCGCTGCCGATCACGATCACGTCGAAGTCGCTCAATTTGTGTACTCCTTGAGACGCTCCGCGAGGATGATCCGCGCCGCCGCCTCGATCAGGGCGAGGTGGGAGAAGGCCTGGGGAAAATTCCCCAGGTGGCGGCCCGTGCTGCTGTCGAACTCCTCGGCGAAGAGGCCGAGCGGCGAGGCCACGCTCAGAAGCTTGTCCATCAGATCTCGCGCCCGCTGTGACTCACCGATGATCGCGAGTGCCGAGACGAGCCAGAAGGAGCAGATCAGGAAGCTGCCCTCCTTGCCCGATAGCCCATCGTCGGTCTCGCCGGTGACATACCTGAGCACGAAGCCGTTCTCGGTGAGGTCGTCGGCGATCGCCAGCACGCTCTTTCGCATCACCTCGTCCTCGCCCGGCAGGAAGCCGAAGATCGCGGCGAGCAGGGTGGAGGCGTCGAGCGCGTCGGTGTCGTAGTGCTGACGGAGAACGCCGTCCCGGACCCCGTTCTCCAGGATGTCCTCGCGGATCTCGTCCGCCGTGGCGCCCCACTTGGCCTGCAGGTCGGAGTCGCCGCGGATCTCGGCGAGCTGGGAGGCCCGGTCCATGGCGACCCAGCACATCAGCTTCGAGGAGACGTAGTGCTGCGGCTTTCCGCGCGCCTCCCAGATGCCCTGGTCGGGCTGCTTCCAGACGCTGGTGGCGCATTCGGCCTGTGCCTGGACCACCGGCCAGAGCCGGCGGGGCAGGCGCTCGCTGCGGCGAGTGTGCAGCAGGATCGAGTCGAGGGCGGCGCCGAAGACGTCGTTCTGCCTCTGGTCGAAGGCTCCGTTCCCGACTCTCACCGGACGCGCACCCGCATAGCCGAAGAGGTCCTCACGCAGGGTCTCGGTCAGGTCGCGCCGGCCGTCGATCCCGTACATGATCTGCAGGGCACCGTCATCGTTCGGCTCGAGGTCGCCGACGAATTGCATGAACTCGTTGGCCTCCCAGTCAAGGTTGAGGAAGTGCAGGGCCTGCAGCGTGAAGGTCGAGTCGCGGATCCAGGTGAAGCGATAGTCCCAGTTGCGCTCGCCGCCCGGAGTCTCCGGCAACGAGGTCGTCAGGGCAGCGACGGTGGCGCCGGTGGGCATGTAGGTGAGCCCCTTGATCGTGAGCGCCGAGCGCTGGATCGGCTCGCGGAAGCGGTGGTCGGGCATCCTCGCGCTCGATAGCCAGCCGCGCCAGTAGCGAACCGTCTCGGCGATGCGGGCGTTGGCCTCGTCGATGTCCTCGGGGGAGGCGAGCTCCTCGGCCCAGGAGAGGGAGCAGAAGGCCTGCTCGCCCTGTTGCAGGGTGTGGCGAGCGCGGGCGGACTCCCCCTCCACGCCCAGCGGGATGCTGCTTCGCAGCCTGACCGTCAGGTCGGCTGCGGCGGCATCGGCTGTATGGCGGCCGAGCGCCGACCACTCCGCGGGCGTCCGGCCATAGTCGAAGTCGGGCTCGCAGATCATCTCCATCTCGACGCGACCCTCGAGGCAGAGCACGACCCGCAGCAGCAGGTGGTGGGCGTCCTCGTCGGCGGGGGCCCGGGTGTGCGGCGTGATCTCATCCGGGTGGCGGGTTGGGCCGATCGTGAGGGCGTCGCGAACCAGCGCCCAACCCGTCGGCGTGTGCCAGGCGGTGTCCAGCACGTTGGTGCCGGGCTCGTAGATCCGCGCGGTGGGGACGGTGATGCCGAACGGAGCGAACCTGAAGGAGCCCGCCTCGCGATCGAGCAGGGTGCCGAAGATGCTGGGAGAGTCGAACCTCGGCACGCAGAGCCAGTCGATCGCCCCGTCGGGGGCCACCAGGGCGCCGGTGTGGCAGTTGGAGAGGAAGGCGTAGTTCGCGATCGGCGGGAACGGGGACGGCATCGCGGCGCTCTGCGGCATCGTCTCCTCCGCGGAGCTGGTCACGATCCGATCCAGGGTCCGTGCCAACCCCCGTAGTCGGCGACGAGCTCGTCCGCGGCCTTCGGGCCCCAAGAGCCGGGCTTGTACGGGTGAACCTTCGGAGGCTTCTCGAGCAGTGGGCCCATGATCCGCCAGGTCTCCTCGATGTTGTCCTGGCGGGTGAAGCGCGTGCTGTTGCCCACCATCGCGGCGTGCAGCAGCACCTCGTAGGGAGTCGGGCCCTCCCCGCCCTGCTCTGCGAATTCCATGTCGAGGCTGATCTGCTCGGGCAGCGTCTCGTCGCTGCGCTGCGCGTCGACCAGCAGGCGGACGCCGGTGGTGGGGTGGAGCTTGATCACCAGCTCGTCGGGCTTCGGCGGGTGAGGAAGATTGGAGCCGTACCCGAGATGCGGGGGCTCCTTGAAGATCAGCCGCAGCTCCCACTGGGTGACGGGCATCAGTTTCCCGGTGCGGATGAAGAAGGGGACGCCGGTCCAGCGCCAGTTGTCGATCTCGAGGCGCATCGCAGCAAACGTCTCAGTAGTGGACCCCCTCGCCACCCCTTTGATCTGCTTGTAGCCCCGGTACTGCCCGCGCACGTAGTTCGACGGGTCGGCCGCGGGCATCGCCGAGAAGACCGCGAACATGGCGTCCTTGAGCGAACGCGCATCCCTGCCGGCGGGCTGCTCCATTGCGCAGGCGGCCACCACCTGCATCAGGTGATTGACCACGACGTCCCGGACGGCGCCCACCGGATCGTAGAAGCTGCCCCGATCCGAGACGCCGAAGTCCTCTGCCATCGTGATCTGGACGCAGTCGATGCTGTTGCGGTTCCAGATCGGCTCGAAGATCGCGTTGGAGAAGCGGAGAAAGAGGACTTCCGCCAGACCCATCAGGCCAAGGAAGTGGTCGATCCGGTAGAGCTGGTCCTCGCGGATGTACTGATGGATCTCGGTCGCAAGCGCCCGGGCGGAATCCAGGTCATGACCGAACGGCTTCTCCACCACGACGCGCGCGTCCCCGGTCAGTCCGGCGTCGTGGAGCCCCTTGATCGTCATGCCGAACAGGCTGGGCGGGATCTCGAGGTAGAACACGGGGTCCTTGGCTCCCTTGACGCGCTTCGCGAGCCGCTGGTAGGTATCGGCCTCGGCGAAGTCGCCCTGGACGTACGAGAACCGCTTGGCGAGGCGACTGAAGATCTTGGGGTCCGGCTTCTCTCCCGAGGACTTCTCGATCGCCTTCCGCGCGTGATCGCGGAGCTTCTTGTCGGACCAGTCGTCGAAGGCCACCCCGACGATCGGACAGTCGAGCAGCCCCCGCGCCTCGAGGCGATACAGCGAGTTGAAGGTCATCACCTTCGCAAGGTCGCCGGTGATGCCGAAGATGACGAAGACATCCGCGGGGCGCGTCCCGTTTGACGCCATCCTTCTCCTCTTCGCCTCGGCTTTCCGTCCTCTTGATCGCCGCCACAGGCCTCGTTCCGAGCGGTCGATCCTTCCGCGATCAACAGTTCCGCGCATCACCCTACCGGGTGGCTTCGTGCTGTTAACGAGGCGAATTCAGACCGGAGGTCGGATCTCGCGCCGGCCGATCAGTCGCTGGGTCGACGGCGCCAGCGAGGGCCGCGGGCTCGATGGTGGCCGACGCAACGGAATGGTCGGGGCGCACGGCCGGGACCCAGGGTCACAGCGCGGGCATTCTCGAGCCGATCGAGCAGGCCGGCAATCGATTCGGCCCGTTTCGAAGGTCCGATGACCTGAACGAACAGCACGGCGTGCAGCTTCCCACGATCAATGACCGTGGTCACCCTGCGCGACCGGTCGCAGATCTGGCTACTTGCTCGTCAGGTGGAACCGGTCGCAGACGTCACAGCGGTAGTAGGTCATCCCGAAGCGGGCGGCCTCCGCCCTCGCGACCTCCTCCTTGACATAGCCGCGCTTCGGCTTGCCCTGCTTGTTGAAGTGGCTGCCCACGATCCTGCGCTCGGCCATGCCTCGAGCGTAATGGCTGCCCCCGGTCGTCCACGAGGGCAAGATGGGGGCCGATTAGGGGTGATTCCCGATAGACGATGCGAGCCTCGGGCTTCATTGTCATCGCCATGACCGAACAACCCGAAAAAGACAAGACAGAAGTGAGAAACGAGAAAGAGGTCGGGCCGCGTCGCCCCCTGCTGCGGTCGCGAGACGACCGGAAGATCTGGGGAGTCGCGGGCGGCCTCGCTGAGCACGTCGGCTTCAACGCGACGCTGGTACGCGTCTTCTTCGTCGTCACCAGCTTCTTCGGCGGGGCCGGGCTGCTCGCCTACCTGGTGCTGGCGGTGGCGCTCCCCGAGGACGACGGAACCGGCCGGCCCGTGCCCGAGAGCATCTGGTCTCGGCTGGGCAAGGTGGTGCTGGTCTGCGTCCTGGTCGCGGTGGGGCTCTTCCTCGCAGCCGGTCTCGCGGCCGTCAGCGCCTGGGTCACCGCGACCGGGCATGGCACCGTCGTCGCGATCGCGGTGATCGTCCTCGGCCTCGGGCTGGTGGCCGCGGCATTCGCCGGAGACATCCGCCGGCGCATAGTTCCGCTGCTCGTGATCGCCGGCCTGGTGCTCGGAATCCCGGCGGGGGCGGTCGCCGCCGCCGACATCCACATCGCCGAGTCGATCGGCCAGCGCACCTATACCCCGACGACCCAGGCCGACATCCCGGCCGACGGGTACTCGCTCGGCACGGGACAGCTCGTCGTCGACCTGCGCAGCCTGCCGTGGGCGAAGGGCCAGACCATTCCGGTCTCGGCCCACCTCGGGATCGGGCAGATGATCGTCTCGGTCCCGCCGAACGTCTGCATCGTCGGCGATCTGCACGGCAAGGCGGGAGAGCTGATCTCCGGCGGCCAGGTCGCCCATGGGGTGGACCCGGACATCGACCAGGGCTCACCGCTCACCAGTGCACCCACGCTCAAGGTCGACGCCGATATCCAGTTCGGGCAGATGCTCGTCACGGACGAGGCGCCGGACCAGATCGATACCCGTGGCGTCGACTACGACCATCACCAACAGGAGCAGGACACCCAGAGGCAGGTCTGCGGGAGATGATCCTCCGACCGTGAGCAAACCCGATTCGAGCGCGCTGGGGGCCGGGATCTCGATCCTGGCCCTCGGCGTCGTTCTGCTGCTGCAGGACAGGGGAGCGATCGACCTTCAGGCGGGGTGGCTGCTCGCCGCGGTGACGGCGACGGTCGTTCTCGCGATTGCCTCCCGAAGCCTCTCCGGGCCGGCGCCTGAGGAGCCGACGGCGCCCGAGCGGGAGGCACTGCGGGTCTCCCGGGCCGGCTTCGCGGCGGCTGTGGTGCTCGGCGCTGCCCTGTTCTTCTTCTGGGCCACCGGCGTGCTCGAGTCCGCGGGCAGCGCGGCCCTCGCGGCGTTCGTGGTGACGATCGCGCTGGTCCTGATCTCGGCACCACTCTGGTGGTCGATGGCGAGACGGCTCGCCGCGGAACGGGTCGCGCGCGCTCGCTCCCAGGAGCGCGCCGAGGTGGCGGCTCACCTGCACGACTCGGTCCTCCAGACGCTCGCGCTCGTGCAGCAGCGCGCGGACCAGCCGGAGGAGGTCGCCAAGCTGGCCCGACGGCAGGAGCGCGAGCTTCGCTCATGGCTCGCGGGCGAAGGTCCCGCCCGCCCGGGAGAGCGCCTCGCGGATGCGCTCAAGACCGTCGCGATCGAGGTGGAGGAACAGCACGGCGCGCCGGTGGAGGCCGTGGTGGTCGGGGACGCGCCCCTGGACCAGTCGCTGGACGCCCTGGTCGCAGCGACACGCGAGGCACTCACCAACGCCGTGAAGTTCGCCTCGGCCGGCGGACCGGTCAGGCTCTACGCAGAGATCGAGCCGAGCCTGGTCAAGGTGTTCGTCGACGACCGGGGACCCGGCTTCGACGCCGAGGCGGTCCCCGAGGACCGACGAGGGATCCGCGAGTCGATAATCGGACGGATGGAGCGCCACGGTGGGCGTGCGGAGATCCGAACCGGGTCCGGCGAGGGGACCGAGGTCGAGCTCACGCTGGAGCGGGAGGGGAGATGAGCGACAGGCCGACGGTGGTGATCGTCGACGACCATCGCATCTTCCGCAGCGGCGTCCGCGCCGAGCTGGGAGAGGCGGTCGAGGTCCTCGGCGAGGCCGAGTCCATCGAGGACGCGGTGCGGACGATCACGGAGCTCGGGCCGGACGTGGTGCTCCTGGACGTCCACATGCCGGGTGGCGGCGGAGTCGAGGTGATCGGTCAGGTCTCGAAGGCGCGCCCGCAGCAGCGGTTCCTGGCGCTCTCGGTCTCCGACGACCCTCAGGACGTGATCGCGATCGTGCGGGCCGGGGCCCGAGGTTACGTCACCAAGACGATCACGGGCGAAGAGCTGGCTGACGCAGTGCGGCGCGTCAGCGACGGAGACGCGGTCTTCTCCCCGCGGCTGGCGGGCTTCGTGCTCGATGCATTCGCCGGCGACCTCCCCGCGGAGGAGGTCGATCCCGAGCTCGACCAGCTCACGGCGCGCGAGCGCGAGGTGCTGCGCTACATCGCCCGCGGCTACCTCTACAAGGAGATCGCGCTCCGGCTCAACATCTCCGTGAAGACCGTCGAGGCGCACGTCAGCTCGGTGCTGCGCAAGCTGCAGCTCTCGAACCGCCACGAGCTCAGCCGCTGGGCGGTCAGCCGCAGGCTGGTCGACTGAGGCGAGGCGTCAGGCCGGCGACGCCGTCCCGGCGAGCTCCAGGTAGGGCCCGTAGTAGCGCCGGAGCTCGTCCGTTCCCTCGTGGTCGGCCTAGAGCAGCGGCAGGCCCTCGCAGAAGGAGCGGATCGCCGCCTCCGCCCCCGCCTCCTTCAGCTCCTCGGCCGTGAACTCGCCGGTGGCGACGCCGACGACCCGGATGCCCGCCCCGTGGCCCGCCTCCACGTCGCGTGGTGTGTCGCCGCACGAGAAACAGCGGCTGAGATCGAAGCCCTCCCCATAGCGCTCCCCCGCCCGCTCCAGCGCCTTCCTGGTGAGCTCGGTTCGGTCGGGCGAGTCCGAGCCGTAGCCGCCGAACGAGAAGAAGCGGTCGAGGTCGGCGCGCTCCAGCTTGATGCGGGCGGCCTCCTCGACGTTCCCGGTGGTCAGGCCGAGCAGGATCCCATCGGCGCTCACCCTCTCGAGTGTCTCCACCACGCAATCCTGCACCAGGTAGCCGGGAGAGTTCTCGACCTCCTCCGGCAGGTGGTCGAGGCGCCGGCGCATGAGCGCGTCGGCCTCCTCTTCGGTCGGCTCCCGGCCGAGCGCCCGCTCGAACACGACTCGACCGACCTCCGGGTCGGGGACACCCTTGCCGGTCACGGCCGGAATGTCGACGTCGACCCCCTGCAGCTCCTTGAAGGCGCGCTTCCAGGCCCGGTCGCTGGCGCCGCCCGTCGAGATCAGCGTGCCGTCGATGTCGAAGAGGAGCGCCTGGGTCCCGGACTCGGCCATCACGCGGCGGAGGCTTCGAGCACGGCCTTCCGGATGGCGTCGGCGGAGCGGCGGATGTCGTCCTCTCCCGTTCGCCAGTTGCAGACGGAGATCCGAATCGCGGGCCGCCCGCGCCAGCGGGTGGCCGCCAGCCAGCAGGTCCCGTCCTCCTGGACCCGCTCGACCGCATCGGTGGTCAGCTCGCCCGACTCGTCGCCGACCACCGCCACCAGCACCTGGTTGACGACGACGTCGTTGATCACCTCGAGAGCCGGGTCCTGCTCGAGCTCGGCGGCCATCAGGCGAGCGAGGAACGAGCAGCGCTCGACGAGCTCGGCCACGCCCTTGCGCCCCAGCGAGCGCAGTGCCGCGTAGAGGACGAAGCCGCGGGCCCGCCGCGAGGACTCGGGCACGTACTGGTAGGAGTCGCGCGCGTCGGGCGCCGCCGTCAGGTACGGCGCGCTGATCCCCATCGCGCCGCGCAGATGATCGGCGTCCTTGACGGCGATGAAGCCGCAGTCGTAGGTGGCGTTGAGCCACTTGTGCGCGTCGGTCGACCAGGAGTCGGCCCGGTCGAGGCCCTCGGTCAGGGAGTCGAACTCCCGGCTCGACGCAGCCCAGAGCCCCACCGCGCCATCGACGTGCAGCCAGGCGCCGTGCCGCTTGCAGATCTCCGCGATCGCCGGGAAGGGGTCGAAACAGCCCGTGTTCACCTCCCCTGCCTGCGCGCAGACGATCGCCGGCCCCTCCCCTCGTTCGAGATCCGCGGCCAGCGCCTCCGGATCCATGCGACCGGCATCGTCGGCGCTCACGCTGATCGCGTTCTCGGAGCCGAGGCCGAGCAGCCGGAGCGCCACGAAGATCGTCGCGTGGGCATGCTCGCCCACCAGGATGCGGACCTCCGGCGCTCCATTCAAGCCCTTGGCCTCGACGTCCCAGCCCACCCGCTCGAGAACCGCGTGCCGCCCGGCCGCGATTCCCGAGAAGTTCGCCATCGTGCCGCCGGTCGTCAGGCCGAAGCCGGCGTCCGTGGGCAGGCCGAGGAGCTCGAGCACCCAGCGCCCGGAGACCTCCTCCGCGACCGCCGCCGAGGGGCCGCAGACGTAGAGACTCGCGATCTGATCCCAGGCGCCGGCCAGCCAGTCGGCCCCGAGCGCGGCCGGCAGCGTCCCGCCGATCACGAACCCGAAGTAGCGCGGGCTGGCGAGGGCGATCAGGCCCGGCTCGGCGGCGTCCGCCAGCTCCTCGACGACCCTGGCCGGGTCCTCACCCTCCTCGGGGAGCTTTCGGTCGAAGGAGGCGCGCAGCTCCCTGACGCTCGCCCCCGCCGCAACCGGGCGGTCGTCGACGCCGCCCAGGTAGCGCCGCGCCCGTTCGTCCGCGACCTGCAGCACCCGCTCGTATTGCTCGAGGCTCATCGCGCTCACCCGCCGGAGCGTTGCTCGCGGTACCGGCGGATCAGGCTGTTGGTGGAGCTGTCGTGGTCGAGCTCCGGCGCCTCCTGGGCCTGCAGCTGGGGGATGATCTTCTTGGCGAGCACCTTCCCCAGCTCCACGCCCCACTGATCGAAGGAGTCGATCCGCCAGATCGCTCCCTGGGTGAAGACGCTGTGCTCGTAGAGGGCCACGAGCGAGCCGAGCGTTTGCGGGGTCAGCCGCTCCGCGAGGATCACATTCGAGGGCCTGTTCCCCTCCATCACGCGGTGCGGGACGATCGGCTCCGGCGTCCCCTCCTCGCGCACCTCCTCCGGCGTCTTGCCGAAGGCGAGTGCCTCCGGCTGGGCGAAGACGTTCGACATCAGCAGGTCGTGGTGGTCGCCGAGCGGATTGAGGGTCTGCATGAAGCCGATGAAGTCGCAGGGGATCAGCCGGGTCCCCTGGTGGATCAGCTGGTAGAAGGAGTGCTGCCCGTTGGTCCCGGGCTCGCCCCAGAAGATCGCTTCGGTGTCGTAGTCGACCCGCGCGCCGTCCAGCGTGACGTGCTTGCCGTTCGACTCCATCGTCAGCTGCTGAAGGTAGGCCGGGAAGCGGTGCAGGTACTGGTCGTACGGGAGGACCGCAACCGTCTCGGCGCCGAAGAAGTCGCCGTACCAGACCGCCAGCAGACCGAGGATGGACGGCAGGCTCTCGCCGATCGGCAGCTCCTTGAAGTGCTCGTCGACGACGTGAAAGCCGGCGAGCATGTCGCGGAACGCCTCGGGGCCGATGGCGAGCATCGTCGAGAGGCCGATCGCCGAGTCCATCGAGTAGCGCCCGCCGACCCAGTCCCAGAAGCCGAACATGTTGTCGGTGTCGATGCCGAACTCGGCGACGCCCTCGGCGTTCGTCGAGACCGCGACGAAATGCTTGGCGATCGCCTCGTCCGAGCCCAGCCTGGCGAGCGCCCAGTCCCTCGCCGTCCGGGCGTTGGTCATCGTCTCGAGCGTCGTGAAGGTCTTCGAGGAGACGATGAAGAGCGTTTCCTCCGGGCCGAGGTCGCGCGTCTTCTCGGCGAAGTCGGTCCCGTCGACGTTGGAGACGAACCGGAAGGTCATCTCCCGGCGGGAGTAGTGCCGGAGCGCCTCGTAGGCCATCACCGGTCCCAGGTCCGAGCCGCCGATCCCGATGTTGATCACGTTGCGGATCGGCTTGCCGGTGTGCCCCTTCCACTCGCCCGACCGGACCCGGTCGGCGAAGCTCGACATCCGGTCGAGCACCTCGTGGACCTGCTTGACGACGTCCTCCCCATCCACGACCAGCGAACGGCTCCTGGGCATCCGCAGCGCGACGTGAAGGACGGCCCGGTCCTCCGAGACGTTGATGCGCTCCCCCCGGAACATCGCGTCGCGCCGCTCGCCGACGCCCTGCTCCTCGGCCAGCTGCTTGAGCAGCCCCAGCGTCTCGTCGGTGACCCGGTTCTTGGAGTAGTCGAGGAAGAGACCGGCGCCCTCGGCGATCAGCCGGGTGCCGCGATCGGGATCCTCCTCGAACAGCTGCCGCAGATGCCGCTCCCCGATCTCGCCGAAGTGCCTCTCGAGGGCCTGCCAGGCCGGACGCTTGCGGAGCTGCGGTTCCGGGCTCACCCGCCGCAGCCTAACTACGCGGGACCGTCGGGTCCTGCGGCGTGGCGAGGGCCGTGCTTGGGATCCCACGGCGGCCAGATGGCCGCACGTTCTATGCCGCCAGGCGCTCGGACTCGGACTTGATCGTGTCGAGCAGCTCGGCCCAGGACTTGGAGAAGGCTTCCGCGCCGTCCTTCTGGAGCTTCAGCGCGAGCGCGTCGGTGTCGATGCCCTGGTCCCGATGCGCCTGGAAGACCTCCTCCGCGTCGCCGCCGTCGGCGGGCAGCGCCTCGCCCACCCTGCCGTGGTCCGCGAACGCCTCCAGGGTCTTGTCGGGCATCGTGTTGATCGTGTCCGGCGCGGCGAAGGCCTCGATGTAGAGGGTGTCCGAGGCCTCCGGGTCCTTGGTCCCGGTGCTGGCGAAGAGCAGGCGCTGCAGTCTCGCGCCCTTCTCCGCGAGGCCTTGCCAGCGGTCGGAGGCAAGCATCCGGCGCCAGTCCCGATAGGTCGCCTTCCCGACCGCGACGCCGAGCGTGTTCTTCATCTCGTCCGGGACCCGGTCGTGGATCGCGACATCCCACCGGCTGACGAAGAGGGAGAGCACCGAGGGCACATCGGGGTCGAGGTCGTCCTCGATCCGCCTCTCGATCCCCTTCATATACGCCTCGGCGGCGGCGATCGTCTGGTCGCTCGAGAAGAGCAGGGTCACGTTGATCGGCACACCGGCGTAGATCGACTCCTCGATCGCCGGGAGCCCCTCGGGTGTGCCAGGGATCTTGATGAAGTTGTTGTCCTCCGCGCGCCCGTGCAGGTCGGCGGCCTGCTGGATGGAGGCCCGGGTGTCGTAGGCGAGCAGGGGCGAGACCTCCAGGGAGACCCAGCCGTCCATCCGGTCGGTCTCCTCGTGGACCCGCTTGAACATCCTCGCGGCGCGCGTGACGTCGGCCAGCGCCAGCTCGAAGAAGATGTCCTCGGGCTCCGTCCCCTTCTCGCGCAGCTCTGCGATCTGCTCGTCGTAGGCGTCGCCGGCCGAGATCGCCTTGTCGAAGATGGTCGGGTTGGACG
This sequence comes from Solirubrobacterales bacterium, assembly GCA_035456265.1. Classification (GTDB taxonomy): domain Bacteria; phylum Actinomycetota; class Thermoleophilia; order Solirubrobacterales; family 70-9; genus DASUPK01. Next base: position 14,906 of record DATIDP010000144.1, read on the forward strand.
TCTGCCCGGTGACCGAGTACTCGTCGATGTAGCGCTGCTCCGTGCCGTCGTCGAGCATCGTCCGAGTGATGTTGTCGAGCCAGAGACTCTGCCCCAGGTCGTGGAGCTGCTGCGTGGGCTTCATCGTCCAAGTACCTCCTTGGCCGTCTCGGCCACTTTGTCGGGAGTGAATCCGAACTTGCTCAGTACGTCCTTCAGGGGTGCGGAGGAGCCGAAGGTGTGCATGCCGATCTTCGCTCCCATCGGGCCGACGAACCGCTCCCAACCCAGGGTAGAGGCCTCCTCGACCGAGACTCTTGCGGTGATCGCCGGCGGCAGCACCTCGTCGCGATAGGACTGCCCCTGGCGCTCGAAGAGCTCCCAGCACGGCAGGCTGACGACGCGGGAGCGCACCCCGTCGCCGATCAGCTTCTCATGCGCCGCCACCGCAAGCGAGACCTCGCTGCCGGTGGCGATCAGGATCACCTCGGGGTCGCCGTCCTCCGGATCGGCGAGCACGTAGCCGCCCTTGCGCAGGCCCTCCGCCGAGGCATACCGGGAGCGATCGATGATCGGCACGTCCTGCCTCGTCAGGACGAGCGCCACCGGCTGGTGGGTGCGGTCCAGGGCGGCCCGCCACGCCTCCGAGACCTCGTTGGCGTCGGCCGGGCGGATCACGTCGAGACCCGGGATCGCGCGAAGGCCGGCGAGCTGCTCGACCGGCTGGTGAGTCGGTCCGTCCTCGCCGAGCCCGATCGAGTCGTGGGTGAACAGATGGATGACCGGCAGCTCCATCAGCGCCGAGAGCCGGATCGCCGGCCTCGCATAGTCCGAGAAGGTCAGATAGGTCGACCAGAGCGGCCTCAGCTTCGAGAGCGAGAGGCCGTTCGAGAGTGCCGCGGACTCGTGCTCGCGGATGCCGAGGTGGAGCTGGCGGCCGCCGCGGTCGTCCGGTTCGAAGGCGACCGCGCCCTCGACGTCCTTGAGGCGGACGGAGGTCGAGTCGGTGAGGTCGGCGGAGCCCACCAGGAGCCAGGGGATCCTGCCGGCGACCGCATTCTCGACCTGGTTGGAGGCCTTGCGGGTCGCCATCCCCTTCTCGTCGGGCTCGAAGCTCGGGATGTCGGCGTCCCACCCGTCCGGCAGGTCGCGGCGCTGCATCTCGTCGATCTCGTGGGCGAGCGACCCGTGCTCCCGTGTGTAGCCGGAGAGCAACTGCTCCCACTCTTGGCTGAGCCGCCCGCCCCGCTCGCCGATGCCGTCGGCGAAATGCTCCCTGACCCCATCGGGGACCAGGAACTGCGCGTCCTCCGGCCAGCCGTAGGCGCGCTTGGTCTCGCGCACCTCATCCTCTCCCAGCGGTTCCCCGTGGACCTCGGCGGTGTCCACCTTGTGGGGAGACCCGTAGCCGATGTGGCTGTCGACGATGATCAGGGTCGGCCGGCCCTCCTCGCTCCTGAACTCTGCAAACGCGCGCGTGAGCAGCTCGAGGTCGTTCGCGTCTCCCACCCTGGTGACGTTCCAGCCGTAACCCATGAAGCGGGCGGCGACATCGTCGGTGTAGGTGACCTCCGTATGACCGTCGATCGAGATGTGGTTGTTGTCGTAGACCCAGCAGAGGTTGTCGAGGCGCTGGTGGCCGGCGATCGACGCCGCCTCGTTCGAGACCCCCTCCTCGAGGTCACCGTCCCCGCAGAAGACATAGACATCGAAGTCGAACATCTCGAAGCCGGGAGCGTTGTAGCGAGCGGCCAGCCACTTGGAGGCGATCGCCATCCCGATGCTCGTCGCGATCCCCTGGCCGAGCGGGCCCGTCGTGGTCTCGACTCCGGATGTCCAGCGGTACTCCGGGTGCCCGGGACACTTCGAGTCCAGCTGGCGGAAGCGCTTGATGTCGTCGAGACCGACCGACGGCTCGCCCACGACCTCGTAGTCCGGGTCCACCGAACGCACCCCCGTCAGGAAGAGCAGCGAGTAGAGCAGCATCGAGGCGTGGCCGTTGGAGAGCACGAACCGGTCCCGGTTCGGCCAGATCGGATGCTGGGGGTCGAAGCGAAGGAAGCGCTGCCAGAGCACGTAGGCGACGGGCGCGAGCGCCATCGGCGTGCCCGGATGCCCCGAGTTCGCCTTCTGGATCGCGTCGATCGACAGCGTCCGGATCGTGTTGATGCAGAGCTGGTCGATATCCGTGCGGCGCTGTTCTGCGACTGCCATCTCCACGATCCTACGACTAGTGTCCCCGCCGGTGACCGCGGTCAATCTCGATGCGGAGAAGAAGGCGGCAGCCGATGCCGCGGCCGATCTCGTGGAGGACGGAATGGCCGTCGGACTGGGCACGGGCTCGACCGTCGCGCATCTGCTTCCCGCGCTTGCCGCGCGTCAGCTGACGGACATGCGCTGCGTTGCGACCTCGGTCGCCACCGAGGAGCAGGCCAGGACGCTCGGAATCCCGGTTGAGGACTTCGACGCCCTCGACCGGCTCGACATCGCGATCGACGGCGCCGACCAGGTGGCGCCCGACCATTGGCTCGTCAAGGGCGGCGGGGGCGCCCATACCCGCGAGAAGATCGTGGCGGCGACGGCCGAGCGCTTCGTGGTGATCGCCGATTCGTCGAAGACCGTGGACCGGATCAACCCTCCGATTCCGCTCGAGCTCCACCGCTTCGGCCTGCAGTCGACGCTCGCCCGGATCGCCTCCGAGCTCGGCGAGGTCGAGATCCGGCCGGACTGCCCGGCGAGCCCGGACGACGGCGTGATCGCGGACTACCACGGGCCGGTGAGGGAGCCCGGAGAGCTCGCCGCCCGCCTCTCCCTGCTGCCGGGCGTCGTCGACCACGGTCTCTTCCCCGCGGGGATGGTCAGCGCGGTGCTGATCGGGCGCGGCGACTCGGTCGACCGCATCTGAGCGGCGGTGACCCGACTCACACCACGGCCCGGACGGGCCCGGATACGCTCGTCCCGCTGAGATGGTGGAGAAGGACGCGGTCATCGTCGGCGCTCGATGCGCGGGATCGACCCTCGCGATAGCTCTCGCGCGGCGCGGCTGGGATGTCCTGGTCGTCGACCGGGACACCTTCCCAAGCGAGACGGTCTCGACCCACTTCCTCTACCCCAACACGATCGCCAGGCTCGATCAGCTCGGGGTGCTGGACCGACTGCGCTCCCGGCACGAGATTCCGTTCGTGGCTAACCGGATGATCGGGCTGGGCCACGAGATAGCCGGGACGTTCACGCCGGTGGAGGGGTTCGACCGCTCGATCGGCCCGCGCCGCTCGGCGCTCGACGAGGCGATCGTGGATATCGCGCTCGCCGCGGGAGCCGAGGGGCGCTTCGGCGAGCGCGTGGTCGACCTGATCGGCTCGGGCACCGACGACGATCCCGTCTCGGGCGTCGTGCTGGAGGGCGGCGATCGTGTCAAGGCGCGCTGGGTCTTCGGAGCGGATGGCAGGGGATCGACCGTCGCCGGGAAGCTCGGGCTCGAGAAGGAGCGCCTCCAGCAGGGCGAGGTGGCGTTCCTGTTCGGCTACTGGAGCGGGATCCCCGACAACGGCTACATGACGCTGGTCGCGCGCGAGGACCGGGTCGGCAACCGCTGGGCTATCGAGGACGGGCTTCACTGCCTGATCGCCGGTGGCGACGCAGAGCTGACCAGGGGGAGCACCGATGAGCGCCGCCGCAAGTATCTCGAGCAGCTTCGCCGCCTGCCGGAGCTGATCGAGCCCGAGGTCCTGGAGCGCGCCGAGCTGGTCACCGACGTCACCGTCGCGCCCGAGTCCCTGATGCGCGGCTTCTTCCGCAAGCCGAACGGCCCAGGCTGGGCGCTGCTCGGCGACGCCTGCCACTTCAAGCACCCAGCCACTGCGCAGGGGATCAACGACGCGGTCGAGCAGGCGATCCACATCGCCGAGCAGCTCTCCGGAGCCGACGGGTCACTCGACGGGTACGAGGGCTGGCGGGACACCCGCGCCGCCGAGCACTACGACTGGTCATTCGCGTGGGGCCGCTTCCCCCGGCCCGACACCGCCGCGCCCCTGTTCCGGGGCTGGTCCTCGGAGGCCGACGCCGGTCAGGACCTGCGCGACACGTTCACGCGCCGGCTCGAGCCCTCCGAGCTGATGACCCCCGAACGCATGGCCCGCTGGTTCGCAGACGCGCCGGCGCCGGCTACAGGTTGACCGAGGCCATCCCGACCTCGTTGTAGCGGTCGCCCGCGGGCGCCGGGAGCTCTTCCTCGATCCGAGCGAGGTCGTCCTCGGTTAACTCCACGTCCACGGCCACGACGTTCTCCTCGAGGTACTTCCGGCGGCGGGTCCCGGGGATGGGGACGATGTCGTCGCCCTGCGCGAGAACCCAGGCGAGCGCCAGCTGCGCCGGGGTGGCACCCTTCTCCTCGGCGATCTCCCTGACCTTCGCGACGATCCGCTGGTTCGCCTCGAAGTTCCCGCCCTCGAAGCGCGGGTTGCTCCGGCGGAAATCGCTCTCCTCGAAGTCGTCCGGTGAGGTGAAGCGCCCCGTCAGGAAGCCCCGCCCGAGCGGCGAGTAGGGGACGAAGCCGATCCCGAGCTCCCGGCAGGTGGGCAGGATCTCCGCCTCCGGGTCCCTCGTCCAGAGCGAATACTCCGTCTGCAGGGCCGTGATCGGATGGACGGCGTGTGCTCGGCGGATCGTCTCCGGGGCCGCCTCGCTGAGCCCGAGATGGAGCACCTTCCCCTCCTCCACCAGCTCCGCCATCGCGCCGACGGTCTCCTCGATGGGAGTGTCGGGGTCCACCCGGTGCTGGTAGTAGAGGTCGACGTGATCGAGGCCGAGGCGCTGCAGCGATCCCTCGATCGAGCGCTTCACGTACGCGGGCGAGCCATCGACGGGGCCGACGCTGGACATGTCGCCGGGCTTCGCGTTGTCGATGTTGCGGGCGAACTTCGTCGCGATCACGTACTGGTCGCGCTTGCCCTCGATCGCCCGGCCGACCAGCTCCTCGTTGGTCAACGGCCCATAGAGCTGGGCGGTGTCGAGAAAGTTGATGCCGAGCTCCAGCGCGCGCTGGATCGTCGCGATCGCCTCGCCCTCGTCCGACGAGCCGTAGAAAGCCGACATCCCCATGCAGCCAAGCCCGATGGCGGAGACCTCGAGGTCGGCGAGTCTGCGCTTCTCCATGTTCAAGCCTTTCCCGTCGTGGTGCTTCCTCAACCCAAGATACGGATGCGGCTCAACCGGCCCTCAAGGCGGGCGCACCTACATGGCCATCGTCATCGACATCGGCTCGGACATCGGCACCGTCAACCCGGGCAGCTGGCCCGGAAAGAACGCCACGCCGATCGCGAGGGCGAGCAGCACCACGACCGTCGCGCCCTCCGCCAGCCGCTCCGAGGGCCAGAGCTTCTCGATCGCGATCAGCGCCGCGATCACGACCATCCAGGTGACGCTCATCACCCCGAGCGCGAAGAGTGCCGCCATCAGCGCCCAGCAGCAGCCGATGCAGAACGCGCCCTCGACCACCCCGTCACGCACCTCTCTAGACGCGCTGATCTCCGGCACGCGTGCCTCGCGGCAGTGCCGCAGACAGGCGTGCTTCGCCGGGGTCAGCTCCCAGGCCGCCGCGACGGCGATCACGCCGCCGGCGATGTAGCGGCCGCCCTCGTCCCAGGCGAGGAACGCGGGGTCCAGCGAGCGGACTCCCTGGACCAGGACGTAGGCGACGACGCCCGCCGCGAGCCAGGGGGCGAGAAAGCCGGCGGCGAAGGGAACGGTCGCCTTCGGCGCCAGCGAGGGCAGCATCATCGCGGGCATCATCGTCACCCAGACCCCGGTGAACCAGCCGAGCGAGCCGAGGTCGGTGCCGGGACCCATGTCCATTCCCTGCATCCGGTCGGCGGTGATCCACCAGCCGATCGCCGCGATCGCGAGCACCGGCAGCGCCGCCAGCCTGATGTCACGGGCCTGGGTCATGCCGCCAGCGCCCGCTCGAGCTCGACCAGGCAGAGGTCCCAGCCCCACCGCTGGGAGTCGCGGCGCTCCTCCGTGGGGATGCGGCTGTTGAGGAGCACCACGGTCGTCGAGCCGTCGTCCTCCGAGAACGAGAGCTCGATCAACTGCTCCTCGTTGGAGGGATCGTCGCTGAACGTGCAGGTCATGGCGAGCCGGTGGGGCCGCTCGATCTCCACGTACTCCCCGCTGAGCTCGACCTCGCTCCCATCCGGTTTCCGCATCACCACGCTGACCCTGCCGCCGACGCGCAGATCGACCTCGACGTCCGGCGTCTCCCAGTCGGGGCCGGCGTGGTACCAGCGGCGCATCACCTCGGGGCTGGTCCAGGCGTCGAACACGTCCTCCGCCGGAGCATCGAAGCTCCGCTCGATCCGCACCACCCGTGTCGCGTCCTCGCTCACCGTCGCTCCTTTCGCTCGTCGAGGTACTCGCCGACGACGTCGAAGAGCCGCTCCCAGCGAGCCCTCTGGGTGTCTATCCAATCCGAGGTCTCGGCGAGCGTCTCCGGCCGAAGCGAGAGGCGATGAGTGCGCCCATCGATCACCCGGCTCACCACCCCGGCCTCCTCGAGCATCTTCAGGTGCCTGGAGATCGTCGGCTTCGAGACGCCGAAGTCCCCGGTCACTTCCCCAACCGTGGCGGTGCCGCCGCTGAGGCGCTCGACGATGTCGCGCCGAAGCGGATGCGCGAGCGCGGCGAACGGATCGTTAGCCATTTTGCTAACTATATAGGTGCTCGCGGACGACTGAGGAGGACCAGATGCCCGAACATGCGGTGGCGACGAACGAGGAATGGCAGGTGGCCCGCAAGGAGCTGCTCGACGCCGAGAAGGCGCACATGCGAAGTGGCGACGACCTCGCCCGGCGACGACGGGAGCTCCCCTGGGTGCCGGTCGAAAAGGAGTACGTCTTCGAAACCGACCGCGGGACCAGCACGCTCGCGGAGCTCTTCGAAGGTCGCTCCCAGCTGCTCGTCTACCACTTCATGTTCGGCTTCGGGTATCGAGTCGACGAGGAAAACCCGGGCTGCACGGGCTGCTCCTTGGTCGCCGACCACTTCGATGGAGTGATCCCCCACCTCAACGGCCACGCCGTGACGCTGGTGGCGGAGTCGCTCGCCCCCCTCGAGGAGCTGCGCCCGTACAAGCAGCGGATGGGTTGGCGATTCCCGTGGGTCTCATCGGGCGGCAGCGATTTCAAGCACGACTTCGGCGCCGCCTTCACCGAGGAGCAGCAGCGCAGCCACGCCGAGTACAACTTCCGCGAGGTGACGGGGATCGAACCGCAGCGAGAGGGGATGAGCGTCTTCGCGCTCCAGGACGGGGTCGTCCACCACACGTACTCCACCTACGACCGTGGGGTCGAGCGATTCATGGGTACCTACGGGTACCTCGACGTGGCGCCGCTCGGGCGCAACGAGGAGGGCCCGGCTGACTGGTGGCAACGCCACGACGAATACGAGACTCGAAAGAAGGAGAGACGCTGATGCCGGATCACAGAGTCGGAACGCCGGAGGAGTGGCAGGCCGAGCGCGAGGCCCTGCTCAAGGAGGAGAAGGAGCTCACCCATCGAGGCGACGAGCTGACGAAGAAGCGGCAGGAGCTGCCCTGGGTACCGGTCGAAAAGGACTACAGATTCGAGACCTCCGACGGTGAGAAGTCGCTGGCCGACCTCTTCGACGGGCGCTCGCAGCTCCTCATCTACCACTTCATGTTCGGGCCGCCATATGAGGCGGGCTGTCCGGTCTGCTCCTCGATCGCCGACAGCATCGCTCCGCAGGTCCCCCATCTGGGGGCCAGAGACACCACCGCGTTGTTCTCCTCCCGGGGGCCCCTCGAAAAGCTGCTGGCCTATCGCGACCGGATGGGATGGGAGATCGACTGGGTGTCGACCATCGGCAGCGGTTTCCACCGGGACCTGGGCTTCTTCCACACCGAGGAGGAGCTGGGGCCCTTCCTCGAGAGCGGCGAGATCCCGGCCACCGTCGAGCAGAATGCGGAAATGTGCGGGACGGACGCGGCCGGGTACGTCGCCGAGGGACCGGGCCTGAGCGTCTACGCGCTCGACGATGGGACCGTCTACCGGACCTACGTGACCACCGCGCGCGGCCTCGAAGGGCCGGCCATGGCCTACTACGGGCTACTCGACCGAACGCCGAAGGGTCGCAACGAGCCGCCCGACGAGCCCCTCTGGGTACGTCGTCACGACGAGTACGACGCGGCCTAGCCCTCCGGGGCTGCGGCTCGGTCGGCGAGGATCAGCGAGTCGCCGCCGGGATCGACGCGGGCGGCGGGGATCGATGGATCCCGGGCGAGCAGCTTCTCCAGGGCATCCCTCTTCTCCTCGCCGGTCACCACCCAGAGCAGGCGGCGGACGCGGTGCAGCTCGGGGTAGGTGAGGGTCATTCGGCGGACGCCTTCGTACTCGCCCGTGGTCACGGCAACCCGTTTCTCGGTGACGTCCAGGACCGGGTCGTTGGGCACGAGCGAGGCGGTGTGGCCGTCCGGACCGATGCCCATATGAGCGAGGCCGAGCGCATCCGGCAGTGACTCCGCGTAGCGGTCCGCGGCGGCTTCGAGGTCGTCATCCGTGACCGGCATCGGCCTGATGCTCCCCTGCGCACCGATCGAAAGGCTCTCCACCAGATGGGTGAGGTTTCGCTGGTCCGAGCCCGCCGGCGCCACCCGCTCGTCGACCTGAAAGATCTCGATCTGCGTCCAGTCGAGATCGAAATCCTCCAGCTGGGAGAACATCGGCCAGGGGTCGCGCCCGCCGCTGACCGCCAGGGCGAAGTGGCCGCGCTCCGAGATGTCGGCCCCGGCCGCCTCGGCGATCAACTCCGCGCCGTGCCGGTGGACCGCGTCGGCATCGTCGAGAACCTCGAGGCGGTGGTCGGCCACTACTGCGGCTTCTCCTCGTGGCCGCCGAACTGGAAGCGCATCGCGGACAGGACCCGGTTGGCGAAATCGTCGAGGTCGCGCGAGGCGAAGCGCTCGTAGAGCGCGGTCGTGAGCACACCCGCGGGCACGCCCTCCTCGATCGCCGCGATCGAGGTCCAGCGGCCCTCGCCGGAATCGGAGACGCGTCCCTCGAAGTCGGAGAGATCTCCCGATTTCTGCAGCGAGGCCGCCGTCAGGTCGAGCAGCCAGGAGCTGATCACACTGCCCCGGCGCCAGACCTCGGCGACCGCGGGGATGTCGAGGTCGTACTGGTAGTACTCGGGGTGCTCGAGTGGAGCGGTCTCGGCGTCCATCTCGCGCTCCACCTTCCCGGCGTTCGCGTTCTTCAGGATGTTGAGGCCCTCGGCATAGGCCGCCATCACGCCGTACTCGATGCCGTTGTGGACCATCTTCACGAAGTGTCCGGCGCCGTTCGGGCCGCAGTGGAGGTAGCCGTTCTCGGCGCTGTCGGGGTCCCCGTCGCGGCCCGGGGTGCGTTCGGCTGCGTCGACGCCGGGGGCGATCGACTTGAAGATCGGGTCGAGCCGCTCCACGGCGCCATCCGGCCCGCCGATCATCAGACAGAAGCCCCGGTCGAGGCCGAAGACGCCGCCGCTCGTGCCGCAGTCGATGTAGTCGATCCCCCTCTCGCCCACCAGCTCGGCGCGGCGCATGTCATCTCGGTAGTACGAGTTTCCCCCGTCAATGATCGCGTCGCCCCGCTCGAGGACCTCCGCGACCTCCTTGACGGTGGACTCGGTGATGTCGCCGGCCGGGACCATGATCCACACCGCCCTCGGAGCGTCGAGCTTCCGGGCCAGCTCCTCGAGGGAGGCGGCGCCGACGGCCCCCTCACCCGCCAGCTCCTTGATCGGGTCGGGATTGACGTCGTAGACGACGCACTCGTGCCCGTCGCGCATCAACCGTCGAACGAGGTTCGAACCCATCCTGCCGAGGCCGACCATTCCGAGCTGAGCCATGACCCTCCTTGTATCCAGGTCGTCGCGCGAACCCGGCCATCCTATGCCGGTCCGCTAGTTTCCGACCGTGGCGCAGACGAATTCAGGTCCGCCGGCCAACACTCCCGGCGATGCGCTGGTCATCTTCGGGATCACCGGAGATCTCGCGAGGAGGATGACGCTGAAGGCGCTCTACGACCTGACCGAGAACGGCACGCTGACGGTGCCCGTGATCGGGGTGGGCCGAACGGACTGGAGCGACGACGACCTCCGGCAGCACGCCCGCGAGGCGGTCGAGGCCAAGGCGAGCTCGCGGGGCCAGGAGATAGACGACGACGTCTTCAAGAGGTTCGCCGAGAAGCTGAGGTACGTACAGGGCGACTACAACGATTTCGACTGCTACCGGCGCCTGAAGCAGGAGCTCTCCTTCGCCAAGCACCCCGTCTTCTATCTCGAGATCCCGCCCTCGCTCTTCGCCGGCGTGATCCAGCGCCTCGGCAGCGCTGGCCTGACGAGCAACGCCAGGGTCGTGATCGAGAAGCCCTTCGGCCACGACCTGCAGTCGGCGATCGAGCTCAACGACCAGATCCACGAGATCCTCAGGGAGGACCAGATCTACCGGATCGACCATTTCCTGGGCAAGGAGCCGGTGCAGGACATCACCTACCTGCGCTTCGCGAACTCGCTTTTCGAGCCGATCTGGAACCGCCGCTACGTCGAGTCCGTGCAGATCACGATGGCCGAGGATTTCGGCGTCGAGGACCGGGGCAGCTTCTACGACGCGGTCGGGTGCCTCCGCGACGTCGTCCAGAACCACATCCTCCAGACGCTCGCGCTCGTTGCGATGGAGCCGCCGTCCGCCGGCGCGGACCCCGACTCGATCCGCGATGCGAAGCTCGACCTCTTCAAGGCGATCCCTTCGGCGGACCCGAGCCGCTACGTGCGAGGCCAGTACGAGGGCTACCGCGAGATCGAGGGTGTCGACCCCAGCTCCACGACCGAGACCTTCGTCGGGCTGCGGCTCGACATCCAGAACTGGCGCTGGTCCGGCGTCCCGTATTTCATCCGCGCCGGCAAGCAGCTCGCCGAAAAGGTCACCGAGGTGCGAGTGGTCCTGCAGAGCCCGCCGGCGGTTGGAATCGGCGGCGGGCCGATCCCGGCCACCGACGAGATCGTCATCCGGATCGACCCCGATGCGGGCGCCTGCGTCCTCCTCGAGGCGAAGCAGCCGGGTGAGGAGAGGCTGCGCCGTGTTCATCTCGACCTGCTCTTCAAGCAGCAGTTCGGCGACCAGCCCGGGCCATACGAGCGCCTCCTCGCCGACGCGCTGGCCGGGAACCAGCAGCGCTTCGCCCGCGAGGACAGCATCATCGAGACTTGGCGGATCGTCCAGCCGCTCCTCGACAACCCGTGTCAGCTGGAGCAGTACCGCGTAGGCAGCTGGGGCCCGGAGGGAGCGTCCAACCTCCTGCACGGCTACGGTGGCTGGCGCAGGCCCTGGCTTCCGGAGAGGCCACTGGAAGCCGTTGGAGCGGGTTAGCTAGGGTGAGGCGAGGGTGCTCCGCAAGCGAAGCTGAGGAGCAACCCGATTAGCTCTATGTCCGAGGCAACCCTCCACACCAATGCCGGTCCGATCACCGTCAGCTTCTTCGACGACGACGCCCCGAGGACCGTCGAGAACTTCCGCAAGCTCGCGGGCGACGGCTTCTACGACGGCCTGATCTTCCACCGGGTCATCAAGGACTTCATGATCCAGGGCGGCGACCCGGAGGGGACCGGGACGGGCGGCCCGGGCTACACGTTCGAGGACGAGATCAACGACCACAAGGTCGTTCGCGGCGCACTGGCGATGGCGAACGCCGGCCCCGACACCAACGGCTCGCAGTTCTTCATCGTCACCACGGACGCCGCTCCCTGGCTCGACGGCAAGCACACGGTCTTCGGCGAGGTCACCAGCGGGATGGACGCGGTCGATGCGATCGAGGGCACCGAGACGGGCCCAGGCGACCGCCCCACCGAGCCGCAACTGATCGAGCGCGTCGAGCTCAGCGAGTAGCCCCGTGACCCGCGGGGAAGGCAGCTGACGTGGCCGACCAGCGGACGATCGTGATCACCGGGGCCACCGACGGCCTCGGCAAGGGACTGGCGACGGAGCTCGCCCCGAGCGGGGCTCGGCTGATCCTCCACGGCCGGAACGATCAGAAGGGCCAGGCGCTGATCGAGGAGCTGCGGCCGCGGACGGCGGGCGAGCTGGAGTGGCGGCGGGCCGACCTCGCCTCGCTCGATCAGGTGCGCGAGCTCGCCGACTCGGTCAACGGCGAGGAACGGATCGACGTGCTCGTCAACAATGCCGGCATCGGGACCGCCCGGCCGCGCGAGGAGAGCGAGGACGGCCACGAGCTCACCTTCCAGGTCAACTACCTCGCTCCCTTCCTGCTCACCAGGCGCCTGCTGCCGCTGATCGAGCGCTCCGCGCCGGCCCGGATCGTGAACGTGAGCTCGGCCGGGCAGGCGCCGATCGACTTCGATGACGTGATGCTGGAGCGCAGCTACTCCGGCGTACAGGCCTACTGCCAGAGCAAGCTGGCACTGGTGATGTTGACGTTCGACCTCGCCGAGGAGCTCGAGGGCAGCGGCGTGACCGCGAACTGCCTGCATCCCGGCACCTACATGCCGACGCAGATGGTCCATCAGGTGGGAATCGACCCGGTGACCCCACTCGAGGACGGGATCGCGGCGACCGTGCGCCTGATCACCTCGCTCGAGTTGGAGGGCGTGAACGGGCACTACTTCGACGGCACCGACGAGTCGGCGCCTCACCCCCAGGCCGAGGACCCGGAGGCTCGCCGCCGGCTGCGCGAGCTCTCCGAGGAGCTCACCGGAATCCAGACGACCGCCTAGCGGTCGATGACTCGTAGGCGATTCCGGTCGCCGGCGTAGACGGTGTGACGATCTCTCGTGCTCGTCTCGGTGGGCGTCGTCGTACCCGCATAGGCTTCGTTCATGGGTCTGGGCGACAAGTTCCGCAGCCTGTTCGGCGTCGGCGAGGACTCGCTGCATCCCGACGGGCTCGCCGAGCTGAACGTCGGTGACGCGGGCTACGACGACTGGGACGTCGTGCGCGACTTCGGGGAGCTGGAGACGGCGCGGGCCTGGCGCCAGCAGCTCAGGGACGCCGGCGTGGAGGCGGTGATCACCTCGGACCACCCGCTCGACGAGTACGGGCGTGGTGACATCGCGCTGCGGGTGCCGCCCGGCAGGTGGAGCGAGGCGAACGAGCTGCTCGACGAGCCGGTCTAGACCAGGTCCTTGTCTAGATCCGGGTCGGCGTAGCAGACCACCGTGTGAGCTCGCCGGTCTGGCCAGCCGCGGCGCTCCGCCTCGAAGAGGATGCCCCAGAAGCCGAGCAGCAGGGGCAGAGCCGAGATCCCGAGCCAGATCACGCGGCGGATCGCCTGGCCGGGCCGGACCGGTGTGGCGTCCTCGGAGAGCATCCGGATCGCGACGAATGACATTCCCGGTGTCCTCCCGGCACCGGACCAGAAGATGACCAGGTAGGCGAAGGCGATCAGCGACCAGGCGAAGAAGCCGAGGGCGAACACCACGGTGTCGGCGTTCTGATCGCCTGACGAGAACGCGTTGACGAGAGCCGCGATCGCCGCCGTGATCAGGAGCAGGGACCCGTAGACGACCCCGGCGTCGATCGCGAGCGCGAGCAGGCGGCTGAAGGCGCCCGCGAAGATCGGCCGGCCCTGCCGCCGGGGCCGGCGGAGGATTCCGCGAGCCACCCGCTCGACTGCCGTGTCGGCCCGCCGGGCGGCGCTCCGCGCGCCCCGTCGCAGGTCCTCGAGCAGCCCCACTCCCTGCCGTGTGATCGCGGCTCGCACCTCCGGCGCCTCCGCCACCCGCTCGACGAGCTTCTGGGCCTCGTCGCTCTCCAGCACCTTCTCCCAGACCCGCTTGGTCGTCTCGTTGTCGAGAAACCGCTCGGTCGCTCGGGCGGCGGTCTCGCTGTCGAGGGCCCGGTCAACGCCGCGATCGACCACGCGGTCGATGCGCAGCCGCCTGGCGACGCCGCGAGCGCCGCTCAACCCCGCGCGCGCCGTCGACTCAAACAGCGAGCCGAGGCCGCCGTTTGCAGGTACTTCCGGTCGCGGCGAGGTGTCCGGCCGCTCGTCCGGACCGCCCGACTCGGATGCGGGGGGTCGTGCCGCCATAGTCGTGTGAACAGGCTGGAGAGTAGTGTCCCCTTCCGTGGCGTCCGGGGAGAAGGATCTCAACGAGCGCATGATGCTCCGGCGCGCGCGCTTCATCGGCGAGCCGGCGCCGGATCACAGGATTCCGGAGGACCCGATGGATCCGGTCGACGCCAAGTACCTGATCCAGGAGGAGCTCTTCCTGGACGGCGATCCCGAGCGGAACCTCGCCACCTTCGTCACCACCTGGATGGGTCCCGCCGTGCGTGAGCTGATCGCCGAGAACCTGCATCGGAACTTCATCGATCACGCCGAGTACCCGCAGACCGCCGAGATCGAGCAGCGGTGCATCCGGATGCTGGCCGACCTCTTCCATGCGCCGGGGGAGACGATGGGTGCTCGCACGCAGGGCTCCTCCGAGGCGATCATGCTCGGCGCGCTCGCGATGAAGTGGAAGTGGCGGGGCCGCCGGGAGGCGGAGAAGGACGACGCGAGCAATCCCAACCTGATCTTCGGAGGCGACGTGCACGTCGTCTGGGAGAAGTTCTGCCGCTACTTCGACGTCGAGCCCCGGATCGTCCCGCTGCAGGAGGACAAGCTGGTGATCGGGCCGGAGGACGTCGAGCCCCACATCGACGAGAACACGATCGGGGTCGCCGCGGTCCTCGGGACCACCTTCACGGGCCACGCCGACGATATCGCCGGGATCAACGATCTGCTGGTCAAGGTCAAGGACGAGAAGGGCCTCGACATTCCGCTGCACGTGGACGGCGCCAGCGGAGCGTTCGTCTGGCCGTTTCTCTATCCGGACTCCGAGTGGGACTTCCGCCTCGAGCAGGTCCAGTCGATCAATGCATCGGGACACAAGTTCGGGCTCGTCTTCCCCGGCATCGGCTGGCTGATCTTCAGGAGCCCCGACTCACTCCCCGAGGACCTCATCTTCTACGAGGACTACCTGGGCAAGCGCGACGCCACCTTCACGCTGAACTTCTCGACCGGCTCCGCGATGGTCCTAGCCCAGTACTTCAACTTCATTCGCTTCGGGCGCTCGGGCTACGAGCACCTGATGAAGCTGATGCAGAGGAACGCCGCGGAGCTCGCCGAGGGGATCGCCGACCTCGGGCCGTTCGAGCTGATCGGCGAGGGCGAGCAGCTGCCCCTCGTCGCCTGGAAGCTCACCGGGGATCAGCCCTACGACGAGTTCGACGTGTCCTCGCAGCTCGCCGCCGAGCGGGGCTGGATGGTGCCCGCCTACCACCTGCCGCCCAACGCCGAGAAGGTCAAGCTGATGCGGGCGCTGGTCAAGCTGACGCTCGGCTACTCGCTGGCCGAGAAGCTGGTCGAGGACATCAAGACGGCTTGCGAGACGCTCGAGAAGAAGGGCGGGGTCCACGAGTCCGAGCGCCAACGCGTCCACACCGGGACGGGGTACTGATCCCCGAATCTAGGCGGGAAGCCAGGTGAAGCGGATGCTCTGGCCGCCCTGCGTGCAGGTGACGAAGCGCGCGTCGGAGTGGATGTCGCGCTTCGCCAGGCAGCTGAAGCCCTCCACCGAACAGGTGCGCTGCGGCCCAATCGGTG
This sequence comes from Solirubrobacterales bacterium, assembly GCA_035456265.1. Classification (GTDB taxonomy): domain Bacteria; phylum Actinomycetota; class Thermoleophilia; order Solirubrobacterales; family 70-9; genus DASUPK01. The sequence continues at coordinate 30,544 of DATIDP010000144.1, forward strand.
ACTCGGGATTGTCGACGGTGTTGCAGGTCTTGCCGTTCTGGTCCCACGCGGTCGCCACGGCAACTGCGGCGGTGCAGTCGATGCCGGTGTACTTGAAGTCCTGGTAGAGGTCGGGAATCGAGCACGGACCCGAGCCGCCGGTCGCGTTGGTGGTGGTCTCAGCTGGCTTCTTCTTCCCGCCGCCGGTCGTGGTGGTCGTCGCGGCGGTCGTGGTCGGGATCGGAGAGGTCGGCGATGGAATCGAGATCTCGGTCGAGGCGGGCGCCGTGGCGCCGTTCTCCCCGCTCGAGTCCGAGCCACAGCCGGTGACGGCCGCAAGCGCCGCGGCCGCGCCGAGCATCGTCAGGAGTAAGCGCCCTACCCGCATCGGCCAGGCAGGGTAGCTAGATCGAATCGAGTCCCCTCGGACGGCTAGGGCAGCGGTTCGAGGCCCTCGTCGAGCTCGACCCCGAAGCTGTTCAGGGCGAAGGCGAGCATGTGGTAGTGGCCGACGATCATCGTCGCCTCGATCAGCTCCTGCTCGTCGTAGGCCTCGGCGAGGGTCGCCCAGGTCGCGTCGGAGATGCGCGAGTCGTCGTGGAGCTCGCCCACGGCCCGAAGCAGGGCGGCCTCGTGCGCGCTCCAGCCCTCGGCGTCGGGTCCCTCGAGTACGCGGTCGATCGTCTCGCGATCGATCCCCCCATCGAGCGAGATACGAACGTGCTGGCCCCACTCATACGACGAGCGGCAGATCACCGCGGTGCGGAGGATGAGCAGCTCGCGGTCCCGCCCGGGGAGCTTGCCCGCCGTCAGCAGAAAGCCGCCGAAGGGCAGCCAGGCCCGGAAGAAGTCGGCGTGCCGCGCGAAAGTGGGGAAGATGTTGTTGTCCCCCAGCCGGCGCGAGACTCCGCCCGGGACGGTCTCCAGGATCCGCTTCAGGTCGGGATCGCCGCCCCACTCGTCGGGCGGAAGCGGCGGGATGCGCGGCTCGTCGCTCATCGCGTCGCCCTCGGCGCGACCGTGAGCCCACCGTCGACGATCAGGCTCTGGCCGGTGACGTAGCTCGACTCGCCGGAGATCAGAAAGAGCGCGGCGTAGGCGACCTCCCAGGCCGTCCCCTCGCGGCCGGCCGGGACGGGGACCTGGTCGCGCAGCGGGCTGATCCGCGAGGCGAGCCGCCCGAGCGAGGTGTCGATCAGGCCCGGGATCAGGAGGTTGGTCCGGACCCGCGGCGCGCCCTCGACCGCGGACTGGCGGCAGAGCGCCTCGAGCGCCGCCTTGGAGGCGGCGTAGGCCGGGAACGGCATCACCTCGCGTGAGGCGACGGACCCGACAAGCACGATCGCGCCGCCACCGTCCATCGACTGAATCGCGAGCTTGCAGCCGAGGAAATGGGAGCGGGCGTTCACTGCCATCACGCGGTCCCAGTCCTCCACGGTGGTCCCGGCGAGGCCGAGGCCGGCCCCAATCCCTACGTTCATCACCAGGCCGTCGATGCCGCCGAATTCGTCGGCGGTCCTCTCGAACGCCGCCGCCAGCGCCTCCTCACTGCTCGCGTCGGCCGCGATCACGAGCGCATCCGCGCCCTCTGCTCTGACCAGCTCGGCGGTCTCCTCGGCGCTCGGCCCGTTCAGGTCGAGCAGCGCGACCGAGGCGCCCTCGCGGCCGAAGAGGACCGACATCGCTCGCCCGTTGCCGATCGGCGCATCCTCGATCCCGTGCTCCTCCTGTCCGGCGCCCACGATCAGGATCCGCCTTCCGTCCAGCCGGCCGCGACCCGGCGCCTCGCCACGGGCCTCGTCCGCAGTCACCTCGATTGAGCGTTCCGCGCTCATCCTGCGATCCGCCGGCTCCCACTCGACCCGGACAGCGGGAGGCTGCGATCCGTGAGGCGACTGATGCCCCTCACGGTGGTCCTGGTGGCCATGCTCATTGAGTTGACCCTATTCGTCCAGGGCTCAGGCGGCCGATTCGCCTGCCGATAACTGACGTAGAAACTGGCTGACCAGCCAACTAGAGTTCCCTGATGCTGAAGACGCCTGACCCCAACGCATCCAGCCGTCCCGCGACGAGCAACGGCGTCGATCTCAGCGACCTCGACGCGGTCGACGTTCCGGATCGCGAGAACTGGGAGAACGGCCCGCCCCACGAGCTCTTCAAGGAGCTCCGCGGCCGCTGCCCGGTCCACTGGTCGGAGATCCACGAGTACCCGGACGAGGACGGTTTCTGGTCGGTCACCAAGGCCAGCGACGTCCGGGAGGTGAGCCTCGACTGGGAGACCTACTCCTCAGAGCGCGGCGGCGTCACCGGCCTCACCCATGTGGTGCCGCTCGAGCTGCAGCAGTCGATGTTCATCGGCATGGACCCGCCGAAGCACGACCGGCTCAAGATGCTCTTCCAGCGCGGCTTCACTCCCAAGCGGATCGCCGAGCACGAGGACCGGATCCGGGCGATCGTCGAGAGGGTCCTGGACGGCGTCGCCCCCCGCGGCGAGTGCGACCTGGTGAGCGAAGTCGCGCAACCGGTGGTCGCACGCGTGATCGGCAGCTTCATGGGCATCCCCGAGGAGGACGACATCGTCTGGGCCACGCTGATGAACTCGGCGCTCGGCCTCGGCGATGACGACCTCAACCCCGGCGGCATCGACCAGATCCTGCAGCAGGACATCCCTGAGATCTTCGAGCGCTGCCGCACCATGATCGAGGAGCGCCGCGAGAACCCAACGGACGACCTGACCAGCGTGCTGGTCCACGCCGAGGTCGACGGGGAGACGCTTCAGGAGCACGAGATCGTCATGGGTTTCTTCCTGCTGGTCGCCGCCGGCAACGACTCGACGAAGGCCACATATACGAGCGGGATGCGAGCGCTGATGGAGCACCCCGAGCAGATGCGCGAGCTGGCCGAGGACCCCTCCCTGATTCCGGCGGCCGTGGAGGAGTGCCTGCGCATGTATCCGGCGTTCGCTCACTTCCGCCGCACCACCACCCGCGACACCGAGATCGCGGGCCAGCCCATCAAGGAGGGCGAGAAGGTGGTCATGTGGTACGTCTCGACCAACCGGGACGAGGAGGTCTACGAAGACCCCGACCGCTTCGATGTCCACCGTAACCCCGAGCACCAGGCCTTCGGCGCCGGCGGCCGGCACTTCTGCCTCGGCGCCGCGCTCGCCCGGCTCGAGTTGCGGATCCTCTTCGAGGAGACGCTGCGCCGCTTCCCGGACATGGAGCTGGCCGGAGAGCCTCACCCCGCCGTCTCGGCCTTCCTCAACCAGCTGAAGACGCTGCCCGTCCGCTGGTCGACGGCGTAGCCGTCGACGAAGGCATCGAATACGCGGCACGCAGCCCGGTCCCCTTCGAGGAGCGCTCGGCCGATTAGCCCACAGCCGTCGGGTTGGCGGCCACGAAGGCGGTGATGCGATCGCCGGCCGCCCTTGAAGTGATGCTGGACGAGGCCCGGGAGAGGTCCCCGCGGCCTGGGCGACGTCGCGGCTCGGGGTTCTTCGCCGCCACGGCCAGCGAGTCGAGTCGGTTCTGCAGGCTGACGCCCGGAGCTTGAGCTGGTAGTCCGGAGCGAGATAGATTCGGCTCCGTTCCAGCGTCTTCGAGTAGTCCTTCGCCACGCAGGCGGGGTCGGAGGCGGAGGCCGCGACCGGGCCCCAGAAGCGGCGAGATCGGACATATTTTTAGGTATGTCTCAAGAGGGAGCGACCAGACAGCGAGGGAGACCGGCCGCCGCGAGCCGCGAGGACGTGATCGAGGCCGGCCTCTACCGCTACCTGCGCGGGCGCCGGATCGACGTCCAGGCGATCGCGGCGGAGATCGGCGTCGGCCGCGCGACGGTCTATCGCTGGTTCGGCTCCCGGGACAACCTGATCGGCGAGGTCGTCACCCGTGCCACGGAGCCGGTGCTCGCCGAGGCCCGCGCCGGCCTCGAGGGCAAGGGTGGCCCGGGCCTCCTCGACACCTTCGACCGCTTCAACCGCGCGCTCGCGGACGCCCCCGCCCTGCGCGCCTTCGTCGAGCAGGAGCGGGACGCGGCGCTTCGCCTGATCGCCTCGGGAGCTGGAATCGTCCAGCCGCGGATCGTGGAGCTGATCACCGGCCTGATCGCCGAGGAGGTGGAGGCGAAGACCTATGAGCCGCCGGTCGAGCCCGCGATCCTGGGCTACGCGATCGTCAAGCTCGCCCAGGCCTTCCTCTTCAACGACACGGTCGCCGGGATCCGCGGCGAAGTCGACCGCCTCCGCCAGGTGGAGGCGGCGCTGCTCGGCGTTCCGGCGTAGCCCGCCGCCCACGAAGCGGTCGGCGCCTGAAACAAATGTGAACGAGCGGTGAAGCTTTTCGCCTAGGGTTCCGGCATGAGCAGCACCGCGGCGGCGCAGGCAGGCGCCGCCGAGATGTCCGAAGAGGGCAAGAGATCCCGCGGTTGGAGGTCCCATTGGGCCGTCCGCATCGGCGCGCCCGCTCTCTATCTCCTCGGGACGGCGGTCGCGATCGACCGGGTGGGGCTCCCCTACTCCCAGGACTGGATCTTCGTCTGGATCGTCGGCCTGATGCTCGCCTTCTCCGTGGCGGAGGGCCATCATTCGCTGCGGCGCCTCGTCAGGGACTGGCTGCCGATCATCGTCGCCCTGCTCGCCTACGACCTCCTCCGCGGCATCGCCGACGGCAAGCTGCTTCCCATCCACTGGCAGCCGCCGGTCACCGCCGACAACATCCTCGGTCTCGGCCAGATCCCGACCGTCCGCCTGCAGGACGCCATCTACACGCCGGGCCACCTGCACTTCTGGGACTACGCGGCCTTCGGCTTCTGGTTCTCGCACTTCTTCGCGACCCTGCTGGTCGGGGTCGCGATCTGGCTTTACCGCTACCAGTGGTTCCACCGCTTCGCCGCCTGCATCGTCGCGCTGGCGGCCATGGGTCTGGTCACCTACGTCCTCTTTCCCGCCGCCCCTCCCTGGCTCGCTGCCGACCACGGCTACATCGATCACACCTATCGGATCACGCACGCCGTGGTGAACAACTTGCCCGTGCCCAAGGCGAGCGCGATGTTCCAGAAGGGAACAGACTGGGGCAACGACGTCGCCGCCGTGCCCTCGCTTCACGCCGCCTACACCATGCTGATCTGTCTCTTCCTCTGGCCGCGCCTCAGCAGCCGCTGGCGGCCGTTTCTCGCCGCCTATCCGATCGGCATGGGGCTATCGCTGATCTACCTGGGCGAGCACTACCTGATCGACATCCTGCTCGGCTGGGCCTATGCCGCCGTCGCCATCTACCTCGTCAACTGGGGATTCGAGCGCTGGGGCAAACAGGCCGAGGCTGCGCTGGCGGAGGAGCCGGCCGGCGCCGGGCCGACCGGACGGCCGCGGGCCGCGGAACCGAGCGGACCGGAACCCGCGCGCGTCGGGAGCTAGCTTCCGGAGCGTGCCGCGCCCCCTCCTCGCCATCGACGCCCCCTCGATGCTTTTCCGGGCGTTCTATGCCCTGCCGAAGTCGATCAAGGGACCGGACGGCAACCCGGTCAACGCCCTGCTCGGCACGGCGAACCTGATCCTCCGGGAGGTCGAGGCGCACGACCCGCGCGCGGTGGTGCTCTGCTTCGGTCCCGACGCGGCGGCCTACCGCGTCGAGCTCTTCCCCGCGTACCACTCCGACCGGGAGGCGGCCTTCCCGGACGAGCTTCGGCCCCAGTGGGAGGACTCCGCCGACTTCTTCGGCGCCTTCGGCTGGAAGATCGCCACCTCGCACGACCTCGAGGCGGACGACATCCTCGGCTCCCTCGCGAAGAAGGAGAGCAGGGCGGGCGGGCGCAGCCTGCTGATGACCGGGGACCGGGACATGTTCCAGTGCGCCGACGCGCACACGAAGGTGCTCTACGTCAGCACCGGCAAGCAGGGCGGCCAGCCCATGGGCCCGGCCCAGGTCAAGGAGCGATATGGGATTCCCCCGAAGCTGGTTCCGGACCTGATCGCCCTGCGCGGCGATCCCTCCGACGGGATCCCGGGCGCAAAGGGGGTCGGTGAGAAGACCGCGGTCGAGCTGCTTCGCAAGCACGGGTCGCTCGAGAAGGTCCTCGACACCGCGATCCGCGAGCCCCGCCCGGCCCTCCGGACGGCGCTCATCGGAGATCGCGATCAGCTGCTCGCGTTCAAGGACGTGGCGACCCTGCGCAAGGCGAAGGTTGGCCGGCCGCGCGACAAGCGGACCGACTACCGCGGCGCAGCGAAGGCAGCGCGCGAACGGGGAATGAACCGGCTCGCGGAGCGCCTCCTGGAGAAGGCACGGACCCAGAACCACGAGCGCCCCGCCGGAGCGGGGCGCTAACGGTGCTACAGGGAGGAGAGGTACTTCTTATGTGTAGGTCGGAAAGAGGGGCCGCTGGAACTTCACCTAGATCGCGGCCGATACCGCACCGACCTGCAGCTGACTCTAGGACTCGGCGTCCGCCCTTCAAGTGAATCCGCTGTGATTCGTGGGCGCGATCGGTTATGACGCTCATAACCGCTGGTTATCGCACCCTGGAAGGGGCGACAGGGAAAAGAACTCTTTGCTCGTCAGTGCAGGGGAAAACGTCTCCGGAGCACCCGCGCCCAGGCGGCTCAGGCGCGACGGGAGCGAAACCTCCTGGGACGGTCCACATGGCCGACGGCAGACGCCACTCGGTCGCCGAGGGTCTCGTCGACCGCCTTGGCGACGCCCGGAAATTCCGCGACGTCGTAGTCGTGGCCGCGGAGCAGCTTTCGCGTCTTGGGCAGCCAAGCCGGTGATGTCTGCCACGACCGCCGCGTATTCATGGTCGCCGTCCAGGAACACCATCTCCACGTCTGAACCAGAGCAGCAGCTTCTGGGGATTTCCGCCCCAGCGATCAGCGGCGCTAGTTCAGCCCGGCACCTTCTGCACTCGGCGGTCTCAGCGCTGACCGCTCTCAGAAAAAAACAATCCCCAACGGCCTCTGCCGCCGTAACCGAGTTACCGGGAAGAGCCGGGAGCGGCGGCGCCGGTGGCAAAGGGGGCGTCGCGCGCTCCCGGTGTATCCAGGGGGCGTGCCAGGGAAACATGACCGCCCCGCTGGGACATCTAGCCCTTTGCACAAGTCCATATTGCAAGCGGGGTCTCAAAGGAGAGGCGGGCACGGTCGGTTCAAGCTCGGCGCTGGCGGCGAGCTGCTTTCAGAACGAAGCTCCCTGAGAGAGTTCCGGTTGCCCGTAACCCCGCGCCAGGGGGGTGCGCTTACTAGTTAGGCGGACAAAGCTGGGAGCGGCGCGGGGGGGCAGGGAGGCCAGCGCCGCTCCCGGTGTATCCAGAGGGGCGGGCCGCACACTCGTGGCCGCCCCTCCTGGTTGCGTGTACCCGCTGCGTACCGGGTCGTATCGCAGGCGCGGTCTCAACAAGCGCGGTTCTTGACTCCACCTAGCGATCATCTCGTCGCTGTCCATGGCCTTCCTTTCGTGGGGGAGAGTTTTTTTCTGTGCGGAGTAGCTCGGCGATCGTTGCTCGGCCGAGTCGCGGATGGCACCCCCCCTTTAGGCGTCACCTTTAGCCCTCGCATAGGAAACGCTGATTGGGTGCGGCACTTCCCAGTCGAAAGGAGTGCGCAATGCATCCAGCTGCGCTCGCAGGCGGAGTCGGCGCCCTGGACGTTGCCTTCACCGGGCAGGCTCTCTACGCGATGCACATCAGGGACCGGCAGAAAGACGGTAAGGAAGCTCCTCGCAGGCGGGTTGTGATTGCGGCACAGACCTATCGTCGGCCAGCCGCGCCTCGAAAGCGGAACGGTCAAGTCGATCGGTCTCGGTCCTGAGCGACTCACATCCGGCGGTCTTTTCCGTTGCCGGGCGTGTCTGTAACCGCTGGTTACGAGCGCAGGTTGTCTTGCCTGCGTCGACGGAGGAAGTCGACGAAGTCCCGGTCCTGCCTCGGGAGCGAGGCGAGCGAGCGGCAGACGACGACGAAACGCCGCGGAAAACGAAGTCCCGCGATGGGCCGGCGGTAGAGGCGGTCGCGCGCCTCGTCCAGTGAGAGCGAGGAGAGCAGGACCGGCGCGGAGCGCTGCAGCGCCTCGCGCTTCGCGACCGCCGTGCTCGCCGCCTCGATCAGGGGGTCCGCAAGGCTGAGGCCGCGCTCCGCGAGCTCCGCCTCGACGCGGCGGCGGACATGAGCGTCCTGATCTCGCATGACCATCGGGGTGGAGAGGAAGAGCTCCTGCGGTATCCGCTTGCGCCGGAACCAGGCATGGTCCTGCGGGACCGCGAGCACCACCTCGTCCTCCACCAGCTCGAGCTCCTCGAGGTCGTCACCTCCGTTCTCGCCCTGCGGCCCGGCGGCCGCGATGCCGATCGAGGCCCGGCCCTCCGCCACCATCTGTCGCACCGCGCCCGAGTTGGCGATCGTGAGCTGGACCGACGGCCGGCGACCGTCCGCCTGGTAGGCGACCAGCTCGGGCGGGAGGAAGAACTCCGCGATCGTGTGGCTCACCGCGAGCTCGATTGGCGCCTGCGTGCGGGGAGCTGACTCGAGCACGCGCTCGACCACGTCTGCCTGCTCGAGCAGGCGGCGCGCCTCCGGGTAGAGGCGCCGCCCCGCCGCCGTCGGCACCACCCCCCGCGGCGAGCGCTCGAGCAGCTTGGCGCCGGCCGCGGCCTCTAGAGCGCGCAG
>DATIDP010000145.1:0-3209 GCA_035456265.1 Solirubrobacterales bacterium
CCGACCGCATGCGCGCGCTCGAGCGGGCCGAGGTCATCGAGCGCAGGACGGGCCCCAGAGGCCGCACCCTCGAATATCGCCTCACGCCCGCCGGCCGGGACCTTGAGCCGGTCGTGCAGGCGATCGGCGAGTGGGGGGTGACCTGGTCGTTCACGGAGCCGCGCCCCGAGGAACTCGATCCCTCCCTGTTGATCGTCTGGATGGCCCGCCACGTCGACCGCGAGCAACTTCCGGCGGACCGCACCGTGCTCCAGTTCGACTTCCGCGACCCGGCGAAGCGCTTCTGGATGGTGCTAGAGCCCTCCGAGGTGTCGGTCTGCCTCCAGCATCCCGGCTTCGAGGTGGATCTCGAGATCAGGGTCGAGACCGCCGCCCTCTACCGCGTCTATTTGGGGCGCACCGAGCTCGGCCGCGCGATGCGCGCACGCAAGCTGACAATGAGCGGCCCGAGGGCCCTCCAGCAGGGCTTCGGGCGCTGGTTCGCGTGGAGCGCGTTCGCGCCGGCCAGCCGCCAGGCCGACGAGCGCCGTCGGGCGGCCTCGCGACTCAAGGGCCCCGAGAGGGTGAGGGTCGAACAGCCGCTGCCGGCGCCCCCTCCTTCGCTTCGGCACTGAGCATCCCGCTCCAGCTCGCGTGACTCCTCCTGGGACGAGCAGAAGGCGCGGCCGGGATCGCGGACCGCGTGGCTCCCTTGCGCGAGGAGCAGCGACTGACGGAGCTACCGCTGGCTACATCTCCGCTACGCGGAACCAAGAGTCCGCCTCGGATTCCCCGTCCCAGAGCGGAACGCGGTGCTGCGACGGGGAGCCTACGAAACCGAAGGTCACAGGTTCGAATCCTGTCGGGCGCGCTAGAGAACCCGAGCTCTTGACCGCGCGCGCCCCGCCGGAGTAAGTTGGCCCAGATAGGCCCCTCTGGCCTGAGCGGGCCGCGAGGACGGCGGAAGTGGAGACGCCGTGACCCTGGTCACCCTCTCAGCGACTTACGGCGCCGGGGGAAGCGAGGTCGGACCCGCATTGGCGCGACGGCTGGGCGTGCCGTTCGTGGACCGCCTGATCCCCTCCGAGGTCGCTACGGGCCTCAGCGCAGGGCTCGCCGTAGCGCACGAGCGTGACGAGCACTCCCAGGGAATGGCCGCCCGTTTGCTGAGCAGCCTGGCCCCAATCGGCCAGGCCTTCGGGGCCGATGCGCCGGCCGCCGATCCATTGGCCGATCGCGAGTTCCGCGAGATGACCGCGCGGGTCATCTTCGAGCACGCCGACGGTGGGCGGGGAGTCATCCTTGGCCGGGCGGCGGCGGTAGTTCTCCGGGATGACCCGCGGGCCCTGCACGTGCGGTTGGATGGGCCGCGCGAGGCTCGGTTACGGCGGGCGATGCGGATTCAGAGCATCGAGCGTCCGGTCGCCGAGCGACGCATGCTGGAGACCGACCGAGCGCGGCATGCCTACGTGCACCACTTCCATCACGCCGACGCGCGCGATCCCGCCCTGTATCACCTGCTCATCGACTCGAGCGCACTCGACCTGGCCACGTGCGTGGAGCTGATCGCGCTCGCGGCAGAGGATCGAACCCGGACCCTCGCCCAGGAGGCCCGAATATGAACCTGGACTCCCTACGGGCGGCCTTCATGCCGTTTGCCCAGGAGGTGGCTGGGTTGGTCCCGGCAGGAACCATCGTCGTCGATGCCCATACGCATCTGGGAGCCGACGAGGATGGCCGGTCGCAGGAGCTTGCCGCTCTGCTCGAGCAACTCGACACGGTTGGAGCTCAGAGCCGCGCCTGCGTCTTCCCCTTTCACGATCCCGATCGACGTCCGGCCTACCGCACGCCCAATGACCGAGTGTTGGCATGGGCCGCCGAAAGTGAAGGCCGACTCTCGCCATACTGCCGCCTTGACCCCGCCGAGGATCCAGTGGAGGAGGCGGAGCGATGCCTTGCCCTCGGTGCGCAGGGGATCAAGCTCCATCCGCGGTCGCAGGCCTTCGCCTTCGGGCACTCGGCCGCCGAGGGAATCTTCGAAGTGGCTCGGGATGCAGCCGTGCCGATCCTCATCCACGCGGGGCGCGGAATGGGTCCAATGGACAGCCTCGCCGATCTGGCGGTGCGCTTCCCCGACGTGACGCTGGTCCTGGCGCACGCGGGCATCGCCGGCCAGGGGATGTTCGCATCCAGGCTGGCCGAGCATCCGGCAGTTCTGTATGACACCTCCGCCTTCTCGGCGCTGGACGTAGTCGAGCTGTTCGCGCGGGTGCCAGCGGAACGCATCGTGTTCGCCTCCGACTCTCCATATGGGCACCCACTGCCGAGCCTCTACGTAGCTATGCGCGCAGCGGCCCGAGCTGGCCTGGACGCGCAGGGCAGGGCGATGATTGCGGGCGGGACGATGGCGGCGGTGCTCGACGGCGAGCAGCTGCCGGCGGCGAACGAGCCCGCACTCGAGCAGGTGCGGCCGGTGAACGGCCGCCTGCTACGCGTCAACGGCTATCTGATGATGGCCGCCGGGGCTGCGCTGACGAGCGAACCGCCGGATCTCGGCCGAGCCCGGGAAGGGGTAGCGCTCGCCCGGTACGCCTGCCGCGATCCCGTACCCGGAGAGGCGGGAGGCGCGCTCGCTCGCGTCGATGCTGCGCTGGCCGCTGCCGAGCAAGTCGTGGCAGACGGGGCACCCGACGACGGTGAGGCGAGTCTGGCCATCGGCCTGGCCGTTGCCGCCGCCGCGGTGGCTGCGACGGAGCGGGTCGAGGGCTGACGATCTGCAGGAAGCGCGCGCCCCTTGTTCCATGTTGCTCTCTAGGAAACGGATAACCCGGCCCTTCCGCGGCGGTGTGCGCGGTATCGATCGAGCCGCCGTCTAGGACGATCCAGAAACTCGGGGACCGTCCCCGCTCGCCGAGTATGCGACGGAATTCCCAACAGCATTCGTGAGTCCCTCCTCGTCGAAGGTCAGGACTACCCACGCGAGGAAATCGGCCTCGATGCCGCTACCCGCCCCGGATCGTCGAGCGCAGGTGGACCAGCACCTTGTTTCCGTTGAAACGCAGCTCCAAGGGGTTCGAGCACCTGAGACTCGAACGCGTCCGGCTCCATCCAGGCGCGGTAATCCGCCGCTCCCCTGATCGGCGCTTGGCCACTTGCCGGGAAGAGCTCGATCTCGGGATGAGGTCCATTCGATCAACGCGTCGAAATCGCCTTGGCCGTAGGCCTCGTAG
>DATIDP010000146.1:0-10007 GCA_035456265.1 Solirubrobacterales bacterium
GGGCGAGCATCCTCTACGTGCTGCTCTGGCAGGTCGAGGCGCCGTTCTGGCAGTGGGCGGTGGTCTCGCTGCTGCTCGGCCTGGGCTTCACGTTCTTCTCCGGCGCCGTCGAGGCCTGGCTGGTCGACGCCCTGACCAGCACGGGCTACGAGGGCCGGCTGGAGACGGTCTTCGGGCGCGGCCAGATCGTGACCGGCGCCGGCATGCTCGGCGGCTCGGTCGCCGGAGGCTTCATCGCCGAGCAGGTCAGCCTGGGCACGCCCTTCGTCCTCCGCGGGGTGATCCTGCTCGTGATGTTCGTGGTCGCCTTTCGGCTGATGCACGACGTCGGCTTCACCCCTGAGAAGGGAGGCCGACCGCTCGCCGAGATGCGGAAGGTCGCGGCCAACTCGATCGAGTACGGCTGGCGCGTCCCCGCGGTCAAGTGGCTGATGGTCGAGGCGCTGTTCACCGGCGGCGTCGGGATCTACGCCTTCTACGCCCTGCAGCCGTACCTGCTCCAGCTCTATGGCGACCCGACGGCGTACGAGATCGCCGGGCTGGCGGCCGCGATCGTGGCCGGCGCCCAGATCCTCGGCGGCGTCGCCGCGCCCCGCATCCGGGGCCTCTTCCGGCGCCGGACCTCGGCACTCCTCCTGACGGCCGGGTTGAGCGTGATCACGCTGGCGCTGATCGGGGCGATCCAGAGCTTCTGGGCGGTGATCGGGCTGACCACCCTGTGGGGCCTGCTCTTCGCCGCCACGATGCCGATCCGGCAGACCTACATCAACGGCATGATCCCCTCGCGCCAGCGAGCGACGATCCTCTCCTTCGACTCGATGATGTCCTCGACCGGCGGAGTCTGGGCGCAGCCGGTGTTGGGGCGGGTCGCGGACTCGTCCGGCTACGCGGCCTCCTATCTGGTCTCGGCCGCGATCTCGGCGTTCGCGCTCCCCTTCATCGCCCTGTCGCGAAGCCAGAATGCCCCCGCCGACACCCTGGAGCTGACCGAAGCGCCGGCCGCTCAGCCGGCCTGATCGGCACGGCCCCCGCAAGTAGCGGAAACGTTCGTTGGGGCGGGCTTGACTTCCCCTTCGCGCGGAGTAGGGTAGTCATCAACGGAATACGGGAAACCGTGTTCTCAGAAAGGGCCCGAGAAATCGGGCCCTTTCGCTGTGTGCGAGGGTGCTCGCGGGCGACGGCAAGAGCAACCCGTCATCTGCTGGCCTGCTTCCTCTGCTGTTTCTTCGTGGCCGGCTTCCTGGCCGGTCGCAGCGGTCCGCGCGGCGGCGCCGCCCACGACAGGATCAGCGGGGCCACGGCGTTCGGACGCTCGACGTTCGGGGAGTGACCGGCGCCGGGAATCAGATGAGTCTGCACGCCGGGCACGTTCTGCCGGTAGCGGTCGATGGCCGCCTGAGCGTCGTAGAGCTGGTCCTCGGCACCGAAGATCACCATCGTCGGCAGGTGCGCGGTGGCGAGCCGCTCGTCGAGCGGCGCCACCGCGACGAACTCCTCCTCCGCATCGTGGGTGTCCTTGTATGCCGTGTAGGTCATCGCCCGCAGGTCGTCGACCGGCTGGTCCGGGTTGGCGAAGCCGGTCGCGATGTCGTAGCCGGGGGCGAAGGCGTCGTCGTATTGGTCGCGGATCTCCGACTTCGGCGCGATGTGCAACAGTCGCTCGGAGGCCTGCCCGATCACCGGCCAGTAGCTGATCCGCTGCGCGAAACCCTCGTTGTCGAAGCCGTCCTCTGGCGCCTGGTCGATGATCACGACGCGCGTGGCCAGCTGCGGGCTCCGCTGGGCAAGCGCCGTGACGACGCTTCCCCCGAGCGAGTGGCCGACCACGGTGGCGTTCACGACGCCGAGTCTTGCGAGCGCCTCTGCCACGGCGGTGGCCTGATCGGCGATCGAGTAGCCGCCGCCGGGCTTGTCGGAGCCGCCGTGCCCGAGCAGGTCGACGCGGATGACGCGATGGTCGCGCTCGAGAAGCGGCGCCAGGTCATCCCACCACTTCATCGAGCACGTGTAGCAGTGAACGAGCACGATCGGTGTACCCGGCCGCGGTGTTTGTGGCGGCCGAATGCTCTGATTCCCCTGCTCGAGCACCTGGAGTGTCCCATTCGAGGTCTCGACGAGGCGCGCCCCGGCGTCCCGCACGTATGCGTCCCTGGTCGCGTTCGAGACGACGAACGCGTTGAGCACCAGCAGGACGATGAGCCCAGCGATCACGCCCAGGGTGATCTTCAGCCAGCGCGGCACCGGCTACATCTAACTGCCGGAAGCGGCGTCTTCTCTTGGCCCGATCCCGAGCTCGTCGGCGTGATCGGAGAGCGACTCGATGACGAGCGCGATGTGCTCGTCCTGATCCACTCCCAGCTCCTCGATGCCCCGCTGGATGTCGTCGCGGTTGACGGCGGCGGCGAAGGAGGGCGTCTTCAGCTTCTTCTTCACCGATTTCGGCCTCATGCCCTCGATACCGGTGGGACGGACGAGCGCGCACGCGGCGACGAACCCGGAGAGCTCGTCGACGCCATAGAGCGTCTTGGCCATCAGCGTCTCCCTCGGCACGCCCATGAAGTCGGCGTGACCCGCGACGGCGTCGATCACCTCCTGCGGGTAGCCGCGCTCCTCCAGCTCCTTGATCGCATAGCGAGGATGCCCCGTGTCCAGGTCTGGGTAGCGCTCGTAGTCGAGGTCGTGGACGAGGCCTGTGACCGCGTACATCTCCTCGTCCTCATCCCACTTGCGCGCGTAGGCGCGCATCGCCGCCTCCACGCCGAGCAGGTGCTTGCGGAGCGAGTCCGACTCGACCCATTCTGTGACCAGCTGCCATGCATCGTCTCGTGAGACCTCCGCCATGGGGCTGGTTACTCTAGGCGCCCATGGAGAAATTCATCATCCAGGGCGGCGTGCCCCTGTCCGGAGAGATCGTTCCGGCGGGCAACAAGAACGCCGCGCTCCCCATCCTCGCGGCGTGCCTGTTGACCGCCGAGGAGCTCGTCATCCGCAACGTGCCCCAGATTCGCGACGTCCAGTCGATGCTCGGCCTGCTCGAGCGGCTCGGCGTGCAGGTCACCTGGATGGGCGACAACGAGCTCCGGCTGCAGGCCGACGACATCTCCGACACCGACGTGGACGAGGAGCTCGCCGACCAGATCCGAGCCTCATTCCTGGTCGCCGGACCGCTGCTCGCCCGCTTCGGCGAGGTGCGGATGCCGCCCCCGGGCGGCGACACGATCGGCCGGCGTCGCCTGGATGCGCACCTGGATGCCTTCCGCGACCTCGGCGCGAGGGTGGCCGGGGACGTATGGATCGAGCTCTCGGCGCCGCCCGACGGCCTCAAGCCGACGCGGATCTTCATGGACGAGCCCTCGGTGATGGGGACCGAGAACGCGCTGCTCGCCGCGGCGCTCACGGAGGGGCCGACCACCATCGCCAACGGGGCGTCCGAGCCGCACGTGCAGGACCTCGCGCGCCTGCTCTGCAAGATGGGCGCGCAGGTCGACGGGATCGGTTCGAACGTGATGACGGTCCACGGGCGGAAGCAGCTCGGCGGCGGCGAGCACGACGTCTGTTCCGATCACATCGAGGTCGCCAGCTTCATGGCGCTGGCCGCCGCAACCAGCGGCGAGCTCCGCATCCGCAACGTCGTCCCCGAGGACCTCGAGGGGATCCGCAGGCACTTCCGCCGGCTCGGGCTCCAGACCATGCTCGAGGGGAGCGACCTGCTCGTGCCGCCGGAGCAGAAGCTCACCATCCGCGACGACCAGGGCGATGCGATTCCCAAGATCGATGACGGACCATGGCCCGCCTTCCCCGCGGACCTCACCTCGATCGCGCTCGCCCTGGCAACCCAGGCGGACGGCACGATCGTGATCCACGAGAAGATGTTCGAGAACCGGCTGTTCTTCGTCGACAAGCTGGTTGCGATGGGCGCTCGGATCCACCTTTCCGACCCGCACAGGGCGGTGGTCAGTGGACCGAGCCGTCTTCATGGGGCCCGGGTGGACAGCCCGGACATCCGCGCCGGGATGGCGATGCTCATCGCCGCGCTCGCCGCGGACGGCACCTCGGAGATCGGCAACGTCGCGCAGATCGACCGCGGCTACGAGCGGATCGACACCCGCCTGCGCGATCTCGGCGCCCGCATCGAGCGGGTCGCCGCAGAGCGCGTGCCGGCCTAGCCGGCGCTCAGGCGCTGTTCCCGTAGGCGTTGTGCAGCTCGGTGAGCCTGGGCTCCGGCGAGGGCGGTGCGTCGTCGCCCAGCGCCTGGTTGATGGCCGGTGCCAGCCGCGACTCGGCGAACGCGCCGAACGCTTCGGCCGACTCCCAGAGGTCGCGGATGTGCATCCGGTCACCGAGGTCCTGGGCCGAATGGGCGATGAAGCCCTCGGGCGGGTTGCTCCGGGCGTCGACCGCGTTTTCAACCGCGTCGTACTGCTCGACGGTGAGGGGAATCTCGAGCTCCATCAGAACGGCCATCTCTCCTCCTCGAGTGGGCTAGCGCGGCCGATCCTATTTGGAGGAACCTTGCCGCGTGCTAAAGCGGTCGAAGGCATGATGGTCTGATGATCCACCCGACGCCGCCGGGGACCCGAGACATCCTGCCCGAGGAGATGCGCGAGCTGCGCGCGCTCGAGGCTGCGCTGCGCGCTGCCTTCCATGAGCACGGCTACGGCGAGGTCGCCACGCCGACGATCGAGTATGCGGACGTGCTGCGACGAGGCGACGAGCGCTACGCGAACGCCGCCTACCGCTTCTTCGATGAGCGCGGCGAGTTGCTGGCGATGCGCTCCGACATGACGATCCCGATCGCGCGCCTCGTCGCCACACGCCTTCAGGACGCGGAGCCGCCCTTCCGCCTCTCCTACATCGCCAACGCCTTCCGGGCCGTCAACCCGCAGCGGGGGCAGATGAGGGAGTTCACCCAGGCCGGGGTGGAGCTGATCGGCGCCCCGGCACCCGCGGGGACGGCGGAGGTGATCGAGGTCCTGAGCGCGGCTCTCGATGCCGCAGGGCTGAACCGGGCGGTCGTGGGGCTGGGCGACGCCGACCTCTACGGCCAGCTCCTGGCCGAGTTCGGGGTGGACGGAGAGTCCCGCGACCGGATCCTCGACCGGCTGGCGGCACACGATCTCGTCGGCCTCGAGCTGGCGGTGGACGAGGTGGATGGCGTCGATGCGGAGTCCCGCGCCACGCTGCTCGCGTTGCCGGCGATGCGCGGGGGCCCCGAGGTCCTCGATCACGCCACGCAGCTCGGCGGCGAGGCCGTCGAGCGGGCCAGCCAGCGACTCAGGGCGACCTACGACTCTCTCGCCGCCCGCGGGGTTGCGGACCGCGTCCGCCTCGATCTCGGCCTCCTCCGCGACCTCGGCTACTACACCGGGGCCATCCTCGAGGTCTACGACCCCGCCCTGGGACACATCCTCGGCGGAGGAGGCCGCTACGACTCGCTACTCGGTCGCTTCGGCCGCGAGCTGCCCGCGGCCGGCTTCGCCCTCTACGTCGAGCGCCTGCACGTGGCGCAGACCGAGGAGGAGCGACAGGGCAGGGGAGAGGGCTGATGCCGCGCGTGGTGGACCTCACGCGAGCCCGGGAGGGCGGCCCGCTCAGGCTCGCCCTGTCACGCGGCGCCCTCTGGGGGGAGACGCTCGATGCGCTCGATCGCATCGGCGTCGACACGGCGGAGCTCCGCTCCGACTCGCGCTCGCTGGTCTTCGAATCGGATGGCCTGACCTTGGTGACCATGAGACCGTCGGATGTCCCGACCTACGTCGAGGCCGGCGCCGCGGATCTGGGCATCACCGGCAAGGACGTCCTGCTCGAGCAGCGCGACCGGATCGTCTACGAGGTGCTCGACCTGCGCTACGGAGCCTGCCGGATGGTCCTGGCCGGGCGGGCGGGGGATACGGCCCTCGACGAGGACGAGCGCCGCCTCGGCGCGATGCGGATCGCCACCAAGTACCCCCGGGTCGCGGAGCGGCACTTCGAGGAGACGGGCCGCCGCGCCGAGGTGATCGAGGTGAAGGGCTCGGTGGAGCTGGCGCCGCTCTCTGGGCTGGCCGACGGAATCGTCGACCTGGTGGCGACGGGACGAACGCTCGCCGAGAACGGCCTCGAGATCCGGGAGGAGATCGCCACCTCGAGCGCCCGGCTGATCGCCAACCGCGTCTCCCACAAGCTGCGCGCCGAGGAGGTCGACGACCTCGTCGAGCGGCTGCGCCCGGAGGGACGCTGATGCGAATCGAGTCCTTCGATTGGGATGGGCGAGACTCGGCCGCTCTCGCCGCCGAGATCCGCGCGCTGCAACCGCCGCTGGGAGAGGTGGGCGAGGCCGTGGCGGAGATCATCGGCGCGGTCCGCGGGCGGGGGGACGACGCCGTTGCCGAGCTCGAGGAGCGCTTCGGAGCCGGGCCCGTCGATCCCCGGATGCTGCCGGTCCCGGAAGCAGAGGTCCGCTCGGCGCTGGAGCGGCTCGATGCGGAGATGCGCACGGCACTCGAGACCGCCGCCGCCAACATCCGGGCGGTGGCCGAGGCGCAGCTCGCGGAGGAGCAGCGTGTCGAGCTCGAGCAGGGGCACTCGGTCGAGCTGCGCGAGGTGCCGGTCGGCTCCGCCGCGGTCTACGCCCCCGGGGGCGGCGCGTCGTACCCCTCGACGGTCCTGATGGGCTGCCTGCCGGCAAAGATCGCCGGCGTCCGCCGCGTGGTCCTGGCCACTCCGCCCGCCGATGCGAAGCGGCCCGTCTCCGATCTGATTCTCGCCGCTGCGGCGATCGGCGGAGCGGACGAGGTCTACCCGGTGGGCGGTGCGCAGGCGATCGCCGCACTCGCGATCGGCACCCAGCTCGTCCCCCCGGTCGACGTGATCGCCGGTCCCGGGAACCGCTACGTCCAGGAGGCGAAGCGACAGCTCGCGGGCGAGGTCGGCATCGACGGCATAGCGGGCCCCTCCGAGCTGATGGTGATCGCGGGCGACACCGCGAACGCGGAGTGGATCGCGCTCGACCTCTGCGCCCAGGCGGAGCACGGCTCGGACGGACTCGTCATAGCCGCCGCGGTGGAGACGGTCATCCTGAATGCGATCGAGGAGGCGGTCGAGCGCCTCGCCGCGGAGCACGGGATCGCGGAGGACGCGCCACTCGCGCTGGTCGCCGTCCCGGACACCGTCGCCGCCGTCCAGCTCGCCAACGCGGTCGCGCCGGAGCATCTCGAGCTGATCACCGAGGACGCCTCGCTGCTCGCGAGTGCCGCGACGACCGCGGGGTGCGTGTTCACGGGGGAGGCGGGGGCCACCGCCTTCGGCGATTACGCCGCCGGCTCCAACCACGTGCTGCCGACCGGGGGTGCGGGCCGCTTCCAGGGACCGCTCGGCCCCGGTGCCTTCCGGCGTCGCATGGCAACCGTCGAGATGACGCAGGAGGCGGCCCGGGCGCTCGCTCCGGCGGTCGCTACATTGGCCCGCGCCGAGGGATTCCCGCTGCACGCGGAATCGGCAGAGGCGAGAGCTCAGGAATAGGGGATGGCGCGCACAGCAGAGATCAACCGTGAGACGAAGGAGACGAGGGTCCGGCTGAGCCTGGATCTCGACGGAGGCGAGGCCAAGGTCTCGACCGGCGTCGGCTTCCTCGACCACATGCTCGAGCTCCTCGCCCGCCATGGCAGGCTCGGCCTCGATCTCGAGGCGAGCGGCGACCTGGAGACGGGCGCGCATCACACGACCGAGGACGTCGGGATCTGCCTCGGGCAGGCCATCGACGAGGCGCTTGGCGACCGCGCCGGGGTCCGCCGCTACGGCTCGGCGCTCGTGCCGATGGACGAGGCGCTAGGCGAGTGCGCGATCGACATCTCCGGCAGGCCCTACTGCGCCTTCGACGCGGACCTTCCCGACGTGAGCATCGCCGGGTTCGACTCCGAGCTGGCGGAGGAGTTCTTCCGCGCCGTCTCCAACAACTCGAAGATCACGCTGCACATCTGGGTCCGGTCGGGCTCGAACTCCCACCACATGATCGAGGCCTCCTTCAAGGCCTTCGCCCGCGCTCTGCGCGAGGCCGTCTCGATCGATCCGGACGAGACGGGCGTGCCCTCCACCAAGGGCACCCTCACGGAATGACGCGCATCGCGATCCTGGACTACGGGATGGGCAACCTCCGCTCCGTGGAGAAGGCCCTGGAGCGGGTTGGGGCCGAGTCCGAGATCACGTCGGATCGCGCCCGGGCCGAGACGGCCGATGGCGTGATCCTCCCCGGCGTGGGAGCGTTCCCCCGTGCCATGGAGCGCGTTCGCGAGGTCGGCCTGGACGAGCTCGTGGCCGGCCGGATCGAGGCCGGGGTCCCGGTGCTCGGCATCTGCCTCGGACTGCAGCTGCTCTTCGAGTCCTCGGTCGAGAACGAGGGCGCGAGCGGCCTCGCGCTCCTCGGCGGCGTCGTCGCCCCCCTCGAGGCCAACGGCTACAAGGTCCCGCACATCGGCTGGTCGCCGGTGCGCTGGGAGCACGAATCCCAGCTCGCGGAGGGACTCGGCGAGGAGACGCCGTTCTACTTCGTCCACTCGTTCGCCCCGCGCCCGGCGACGGAGGGTGACGTCCTCGGCACGGCGGCCTACGGTGAGCGCTTCGCCTGCGCGGTGGAGCGGCCGCCGCTCTACGGGGTCCAGTTCCACCCAGAGAAGTCGAGCTCGGCGGGGCTGGGCCTGTTACGCAACTTCATCTCGATCTGCAGTTGATCCTCTTCCCGGCGATCGACATCCGCGGCGGCAAGGCCGTCCGCCTCGTCCAGGGCGACTACGACCAGGAGACGAGGTACGACGACGACCCCGTGGTGGCGGCCCGACGCTGGGTGGACGGTGGTGCGCGCTGGCTGCACGTCGTCGACCTCGATGGCGCCAGGGCGGGCGAGCCCGTCAACCTCGAGCACGTCCGCCGGATCGTCGCGGCCGTCAACGTGCCGGTCCAGCTCGGCGGGGGTCTGCGCGACTCCAAGAAGGTGGAGGAGGCGATCTCGTCGGGCGCCGAGCGGGTCGTGCTCGGCACCGCGGCGGTCCGTGACCCCGACGTGGCGGAGGCGATCGCGGCGGTCCACGGGGACCGCGTCGTCGCCTCGGTGGATTCGCGCTCGGGGAAGGTCGCGGCGGAGGGCTGGACTGAGGGAACCGATCTCGACACGACCGAGGTGATCGCTGAGCTCGCGGCGCGTGGGCTGCGGCGCTTCGTCTACACACCTGTCGAGGTCGATGGCCTGATGGAGGGGCCCGATCTCACCTCGCTGCGTGACGCCGCCGCCGCGACCGATGGGGACCTCATCTACTCCGGCGGCGTGGGATCCGTGGACGACCTGCGCGCGCTGGCGGCGCTCGGGCTGGACAACGTCGAGGGGGTGATCGTCGGCCGCGCGCTCTACGAGCGGCGGTTCACCATCGCCGAGGCGCGGAGCGCGCTCGGGCCATAGGGTCTCCGCATGCTGAGGAGGCTCTTCGGGCCGTTCTTCGTCTTCGCCGGCCTCATGCACTTCGTCAAGACCCGCTGGTACGAGCGGATCATGCCGCCGTACATCCCGTACCACCGCGAGCTCGTCTACATCAGCGGCGTGGCGGAGATGGCCGGCGGGCTGGCGACGATGCACCCCGGCACCCGGCGCGCCGGCAGCGCCTGGAGCATGGCGACGCTGCTCGCCGTCTTTCCGGCCAACCTCCACATGGCGCTCGAGCCGGAGCGCTTCGAGAAGGGCATCCCCGGCGGCCGCACCGCGCTGTATGCCCGGCTGCCGGTGCAGCTGCTCTTCATCGCCTGGGCCTACGCCGCCGGCGACTGGGACTAGTCGAGGCCGGCCGCCTCGCGAGCGGCGGCGGCGTCTCCGAAATCCCGGAAGTAGACGAGGAGACCGTCGCGAAACCGGGCGATGGGAGCGGAGGGAACCTCGGTCTCCACGCCGCTCCCCCGGCCGCGGATCCGGATCTTCCCGATGGCGAGCAGCCTGCCGTCGCCGAGGTCATGAATCTCGTCGTAGTGCGGCTCGAACAGCTCGAAGC
>DATIDP010000147.1:0-16812 GCA_035456265.1 Solirubrobacterales bacterium
ATGTGGCTCTCGATCGCGACGAGGCGGAAGAGCTGCGCCGCCGCTATGAGCTGCATCGAGGCCTCGGTCTCGACTCCGAGTGGCTGATCGGCCGCGAGTGCCGTCGGCTCGAACCGGGGCTCGCCACGGTCGTTCGAGGGGGCGCGCATGTGCCCGGTGAGGCAAGCGTCGATCCGCGGCGGGTGATCGCGGCGCTGCTTGCAGCGCTCGATCGCCGCGGGGTCGCCGTCCGCACGGGCGCGGAGGTGATCGGAGCGGAGCTCCAGGCGGGTGCCTGGCGCGTTCGGACGCGCGAGGGGCGCGAGCTCGAGGGCGAGACGTTGGTGGTGGCCGCCGGGTGCTGGTCGGGGCAGGCTCGTTGGCTCACGGACGTCCCGCCGGTTCGGCCCGTGAAGGGCGAGATCCTCACCCTGCGTGGCCCTGCGGACGAGCCGGTCTGCGAGCGAATCGTGGCCGGGGAGCGCGTCTACATGGTGCCTCGCGCGGACGGGCGCCTGATCGTCGGCGCGACCGTGGAGGAGCGCGGCTTCGATACGACGGTCACGGCGGGCGGTGTCCACGAGCTGCTTCGCGAGGCCTATCGCGTGATTCCCGAGATCGCCGAACTGGAGCTGCTGGAGGCGAGCGCCGGGTTGCGCCCGGGCTCGCCGGACAACGCGCCCCTGATCGGCCCCGGTGACGCTGAGGGGCTGCTGATCGCGACGGGCCACTTCCGGAACGGAGTGCTGCAGGCCCCGGTCACCGCGGATACGATCGCCGCGCTGCTCGCGGGTGAGGCCGCGCCGGTCGATCTCGATCCGTTCTCCCCGCAGAGGTTCGCCGGCCGAGCGGCCGATCCGCCTGTGGAGGTCGCATGAAGGTCGAGTTGAACGGCGAGCTCGTCGACCTGCCGGAGGGCGCTGCGGTCCGCGAAGCGGTCGAGGCATCGGGCGCCGATGGCGACCAGCGCGGCGTGGCGGTGGCGCTCGACGGCGAGGTCGTGCCGCGCAGCGAGTGGACCAGCACCGAGCTGCGCGCGGGACAGAAGGTAGAGGTGCTGGCCGCGATCCAGGGCGGTGCCGCGGATGGCTTCGAGCTCGGCGGGCGTACCTGGGGATCCCGCCTGATCGTGGGCACCGGCGGCTTCCGCTCGCTCGAGCAGATGGAGCAGGCCCTGATCGCATCCGGGACCGAGATCGTCACCGTCGCGCTCCGGCGGGTGGATCCGGAGGCGGAGGGCTCCGTGCTGGACGTGGTCCGGCGGCTCGGCCTCTTCGCTCTGCCCAACACGGCCGGCTGCTACACCGCACGGGACGCGGTTCGGACCGCGAAGCTGGCCAGGGAGGCGTTCGAGACCGACTGGGTGAAGCTCGAGGTGATCGGGGACGACCGAACGCTCCTCCCCGACGCGGTTCAGCTGGTCGAGGCCGCGGAGATCCTGGTGGATGACGGCTTTACGGTGCTGCCCTACACGGACGACGATCCCATCCTCGCCCGCCGCCTGGAGGAGGCGGGCTGCGAGGCGGTGATGCCGCTCGGCTCGCCGATCGGGTCCGGGATGGGCATCCGCAACCCGTACAACATCCAGATCATCGCCGAGCGCTCAGGGGTGCCCGTGATCCTGGACGCGGGGATCGGCACCGCCTCGGATGCGGCGCTTGCGCTGGAGCTCGGCTGTGACGCCGTGCTGCTGGCGAGCTCGGTGTCGCGCGCCGAGGACCCGGCCGGGATGGCGGCGGCGATGCGCGCCGCCGTCGAGGCCGGCTGGGCGGCTCGGCACGCCGGCCGCATCCCGCGCCGGCTCCACGCGGACGCCTCGACCCCGCTCGAGGGGCGCCCGGAGCTCTCCTAGAGCGGCGGCGCTAGTCGCGGCGGCCGCCGACCAGCCTGTCGACTGCCTCTCCGATCGAGCCGAAGACCCATCCGACTCCGTGCGCCGCCCGGTTCACGATGCCGTGGTTGAGGGGGGCCGAGGTCCGATCGGGGTCCGCGCCCAGCTCCACCGCGGCTTGACGTACGGCGTCCAGGTTAGATTCGAGGCGACCGGCCCAGTCCTCGCAGAAGGACGCCATGTTCCGGTCGCCCCGGGCGCGCGCGAGCTCGGCGAGCTGTCTCAGCAGGGTCGTGACGTGCTCCATGTCGAGGACCGCTGAGCGGACCACCAGCCCGGTATCGCCGCTGCGATCGGCGACGGCGCTACGGAGGTCGGCGATCCGCGCGCCCATGCCCTGAGCCATGGGGCTGCCATAGAGGCCGTAGGTGGCGGTGCGTGGGGCGAGCTCGCTGAGCAGGACCGAGGTCTCGGCCGCGCCGTCCTCGAGCCGCTCGCAGATCGCCGTGCCCTCGAGTGGTGATGCGATTCTCCGCCACCTGGTGATCAGCTGGCGGCACGCGGCGTAGAGCTCCCGGTAGGCCCGGTGCTCGGCGGGGTGAAGTGATCGCTCGGTGGCCACCGCTCTCGGATTCTGACCGGCGAGGCCGATTCAGGAGGCCAGGTGCTCGTGCACCCGCTTCAGGTCGTCCACGAGCATGTTCATCGAGTCGTCTCGATCCTTCGGGTCCGCCCTGAGGATCGCGGACGGGTGGAGGGTGGGGACGGCGGCGCGGCCGAGCCTCGATTCCAGGAACTCGCCGTGGTCCTTCATCACTCTCGCCTTCGAGCCGATGACGGCCTTGACCGCGGTCGCCCCCAGGCAGACGAGGACCTCGGGATCGACCACCTCGAGCTCCGCCTCCAGCCACGGCGCGCACGCCCTGATCTCCTCGGCCCTCGGTGTCTGGTGGATCCGGCGCTTGCCCTGCGGCTTCCACTTGAAGTGCTTGACCACGTTGGTGACGTAGGCGTCGCCACGCTCGATTCCCGCCTGCTCCAGCGCCTTGTCGAGCACCCTGCCGGCTGGACCGACGAAGGGATGGCCCTCGATGTCCTCACGGTCGCCGGGCTGCTCGCCGATCAGCATCAGGCGTGCCCGCTTCAGGCCCTCGCCGAAGACCGTCTGCGTCCCCGTCTCGTGGAGTGGGCAGGCGGTGCAGCCCGCGGCGGCCTCGCGCAGCGACTTGAGCGTCGGCCGCTCCGGGATCAGGGCCGCGGCGCCGCTGGTCTCCTCTCCGGTGAGGGGAAGCTGGCTCACAGCGTCCTGCTACCCGACGTTCAAGTGCTCAGACGGAGCCGCTCGATATGCGAACATACGTTCGCCACAGGATGACGAGGGTTGTAAGACTGGAAACGGATGCGCTGGGATTCACAGAGAGTCGATAGGGAGCGGGGGCGGAGCCTTCCGGGCCTGGACGTCGAGCGGGTCAGGACCTTCGACGCCCCGGAGGCCCTCGGCATCAACTTCCACGAGGTCCGGGCGAAGTCCGCGCTCAACAAGGTGCCCGGCGACTACCTGCCGTTCAACTGGACGGTGAACACCTTCCGGGGTTGCTCCCATGCGTGCGCTTATTGCTTTGCCCGGAACACGCACACGTATCTCGACCTCGACGCCGGCCGCGATTTCGAGCGCGAGATCGTGGTCAAGGTCAATGCTCCGGAGCTGCTGCGCGCCGAGCTCGCCCGCCCGAGCTGGAAGCACGAGCTGGTGGCGATCGGGACCAACACGGACCCGTATCAGTGGGCTGAGGGGCGCTACCGGCTGATGCCGCCGATCATCGAGGCCCTGCGTGATTTCGAGACGCCGCTATCGGTGCTGACGAAGTCCCCGCTCCCCGTGCGTGACCTCGATCTTTACCTCGAGCTCGCCGAGGTCGCGGACGTCTCGGTCAACTTTTCCGTTCCGACGCTGGACGAGAAGGTCTGGCGCGAGACCGAGCCTCACACGCCGCATCCGCGCAAGCGGCTGGAGGCGGTGGCCAGGTTCAACGAGGCGGGGATTCCCTCCGGCGTGCTCGTCGCCCCGCTGATGCCCGGGATCAATGACGCACCCGAGCTCGTGGACGAGATCGTCTCGCTCGCCGAGGAGGCGGGGGCGACGTTCGTCAACGGCATCGCCCTTCATCTGCGGCCGGGGGTCAAGGAGGTCTTCATGTCCTGGCTCTCCGCCGCGCGGCCCGATCTGGTGCCGCGTTACGAGGACCTCTACGAGGGCCGCGCCTACGCGCCCAATTCCGAGCGCAAGCGGATCGGGGGCCTGGTGCGGCCGTCGAAGCCCTCACGGTCGCGGGACCGGCGCTACCGGCGCCGGGATGAGCTGGCGGCCCGCCGGGCGAAGCGGGCGCGTGAGGCCGAGGAGCCGGGGCCCGCTCAAACCAGGCTGTTCTAGCCCTGACGCGGGCTCGGGCGGTGCACGGTTGGCTCTATGAGCGCCGGGTAACCGACGCCAGAGAACTTCGGAAGGAGGCAGCCATGCCACCCAGAGGTGTGCCCAAGGGCAGCAGGTGGGAGCGGATGTACGAGCACGTCAAGGAGGGCGAGCTCCGCGAGGGACGCTCGGAGGAGCGGGCGGAGGAGATCGCTGCGCGAACCGTCAACAAGGAGCGCGCTCGGGCGGGTGAGACGCGGGAGGCCTCACGGACCTCGCGCCAGGACATCTCGTCGTTCCGCCGCGGCGGCCTGCGCTCGGGCCGCGGGCCCGGCGGCCGGACCTACGACCAGCTCTACGAGGAGGCGAAGGACCTCGGCATCAGGGGCCGCTCGAAGATGAACAAGCGCCAGCTCGTGGGCGCAGTCGAGGGCAAGAAGAGGAGGCGCCGCTGATGGCGACCCAGAAGCAGCGAGCTGCCGCGAAGCGCAACGTCAGGAAGGCGCAGGCCGGCGCCCGCAGGAGGCAGACGCTGAAGAACCTGCCGAAGCGGACGAAGGCCGCGCTCGGCCGGGAGGCGAACAAGGTCCGCAAGGGTGAGGCGAAGACCCGCGAGGAGCTCAACCGCGAGGCGGCCCGGCTCGACATCCGCGGCCGCTCGAAGATGGGCAAGGACCAGCTGCGGGCGGCGATCAAGCGGCGCGGCGGCAGGGCGGACTGACCGGGCGGCCCGGCCCGCCGGGGCCCGGGGCGGGGGCCTAGCCCTCGACCCCCGTTGCGTCGTGGGGTGTGCCGACCGGCTTCGACTGGGAGGAGCCCCGTTGGCGCAGGAACGCGGTGATCGCGACGAAGGAGCCGACCGCCAGGAACTCGGACTGCCAGTTCTGGAGCGTCGCTTCCCAGAAGTCCGCGGAGCCGACGTAGCCGAGCCAGGTCACGGTCGCCTGATGGTGGTCGACCTGGTTGGCGTTGTAGGTGGTCCAGCCCGTGACTGACTGGGCGAACCAGGAGCCGAAGAAGATGATCGACATCACGATCAGCAGCGAGTTCGAGTAGATCGCGGTCCTGAATTTGCCCGCCTTGGCCCATTCGGGCGACTTCTCGTCGGCATGACGGCCGATCTTCTGCTCCTCGTCCGATTCGGTGCCCGCCTGGTCCGGGGGCTTCGACTCCGGTGAGCCGCGCTGGACGAGCCACACGGTGGCGAGCATGAAGAGCATGAACTGCAGGTACTCGGACTGCCAGTTCTCCATGACGGCGTTGCCGAAGTCCGACGAGGTGATGTAGCGCCAGAAGGACATCGTGGTGCTGTGGTGCGCCATCGCATCCTCGTTGTGGAGGATGTGGCCGGCGATCGCCTGGCCGGTCAGGGCGGCCAGGAAGATGACCAGGAAGGAGAGCGAGAGCGAGTTGTCTCGGAGCCACCTGCGCATCGGCGATCAGTGGTGGCTGAGCCCGATGACGGTGTAGAAGATGAGGCCGGCCGCGATCAAGGTCAGCCAGGTGAAGAACATGACTCTCATGCCGGAGGACCTTCCGTCTGGTGCGGGGGAGTCCTTCCCGCTCGTCCCTTCTCTAACCCAGCCAACCCCCGATTTTCCATCGGGTTTATGACATTTTCCCCAATCAGGTAGGGAATAGAGGTCTTTCTTGATCCAAAAAGTCGAGAACCTGCTACGGTGGCCGCCGCTTGTCAACGAAATCAATAAAGAAAGGCCACAAGGAACCCCTTTTCATGAGCAAGGGCATGAAGCAGAACCGGCCGGGCATCGTCCCCCGGCTTGGCACAGCGCTCGCAGCGCTTGCCGTCGCGGTCGGCATCGCCGCCTGCGGCGGGGGCAGCGGCAGCAGCCTCAACCTGGTTGCGTACTCGACTCCGCAGCAGGTCTACGAGGACAAGCTCGAGCCCGCCTTCAAGGACACGTCCGACGGCAAGGACGTCGATTTCTCGAATTCGTTCGGGGCGTCCGGTGACCAGAGCCGCGCGGTCGAATCCGGCCAGCCGGCCGACGTCGTCGAGTTCTCACTCGAGCCCGACATGACGAGGCTGGTCGATGCGGGCATCGTCGATTCGGCCTGGAACCAGAATCAGTACAAGGGCATCGTCACCAACTCGGTCGTGACCCTGATGGTCCGTCCGGGCAACCCGAAGAACATCCAGTCGTTCGAGGACCTCACTCGCGACGACGTGGAGGTCGTCGATCCGAACCCGGCCACGTCCGGCGGCGCCCGCTGGAACATCATGGCCATCTACGGGTCGCAGATCCGGGCCGGCAAGTCCGAGGCCGAGGCCCAGGACTTCACCAAGCGGGTGATCGCGAACACGTCCGTCCAGGACGACAGCGCCCGTGACTCGCTGAACACGTTCTCGAGCGGCAAGGGCGACGTCCTGGTCGGTTACGAGAACGAGGCCATCCAGGCTCAGCAGGAGGGCATCAAGCTCGACTACGTAACGCCCGACAGCACGATCCTGATCGAGAACCCGATCGCGGTCACGAAGGACGCGCCATCGGAAGCCCAGAAGTTCGTGGACTTCCTCTACACGGACCCGGCGCAGCAGGACTTCGCCGACGCGGGCTATCGGCCGGTCGTGAAGTCGGTCGCTTCTCGTAACGCGGACGAGTTCCCGGTCCCGTCCGGCCTCTTCACGATCGCCGAGTTCGGCGGTTGGTCGAAGGTCTCCGATCCGTTCTTCGGAGACGACGGCTGGGTGATCAAGGCCGAGGCGGACCTCGGGAATCCGACCAGCTAGGGCTGGAGCCGCATTGGCATCAGCCGACACAGCTGTAGCCAGGCCGCCGAGGGAGGGCCTTCGGGTCCCCCTTGGCGGTGCGGTGCTCGCTCGCGGCACGGCGACGCTCTGGATCAGCCTGATCGTGCTGCTGCCGCTGGCCGCGGTCCTGAGTCGCGGGTTCGAGGACGGCCTCGGGCACTTCTGGGACTCGATCAGCGCACCTGAGGCGCAGTCGGCGATCAAGCTGACGCTGATCTCCTCGCTGATCGTTGTCGCCATCAATGCCGTGATGGGGACGCTGATCGCCTGGGTGCTGGTCCGCGACGAGTTCCCGGGCAAGCGGATCGTCAACTCGGTCATCGACCTGCCCTTCGCGCTGCCGACGATCGTGGCCGGCCTGACCCTGTTGGCGCTCTACGGGCAGAACTCGCCGGTCGGCGTCCACCTCGCCTACACCCGCGCGGCCGTCGTCGCCGCCCTGCTCTTCGTGACCCTGCCGTTCGTGGTGCGAGCCGTGCAGCCGGTGCTGCTCGAGCTGGACAGGGAGATGGAGGAGGCTGCCGCTTCGCTCGGTGCCCCGAACCACAGGATCTTCCGCAGCATCGTTCTTCCCAACTTGACCCCGGCGATCGTTGCGGGCTGCGGGCTCGCCTTCGCGCGCGCGATCGGCGAGTTCGGCTCGCTGGTGCTCCTCACGGGGAACATCCCGTTCAACACCCAGGTCGCCTCCGTCTACATCTTCGGCCGGGTCGAGACGAACGATCTCTCGGGAGCCGCGGCGGTATCGGTCTTCCTGCTCGCGATCTCGGTCGGCCTGCTCTTCGCCCTCAACCTGTTCGCCAACTGGAGGACCAGGCATGAGCGGGTTTGATGCGAGGGCCCTCCGAGGCAGACGCCGAGGAGCAACCCGTGTGACGTCGGTGCGGTGGGGGCTGCGCTCAGTGGCGCTCCTCTATCTGGCTCTTCTGCTCCTGATCCCTCTCTGTGCGGTGTTCTGGCGGACGTTCGAGCACGGGATCAGCGAGCCGCTCGACGCGGTCACCTCCCAGGACGGGTTGCACGCGTTCTGGCTGACGATCCTCTGCGTCGGGATCGCGGTGCCGCTCAATACGGCCTTCGGAGTGCTGACGGCGCTCGTGCTCGTCCGGCAGAACTTCCGTGGAAAGGCGCTGTTGAATGCGGCGATCGACCTGCCCTTCGCGATCTCGCCCGTGGTGATCGGACTGGCCCTCTTCCTGGTCTACGCGCCGCGCAACAGCTGGTTCGGCGAGACGCTCGCGCAGAACGGGATTCAGGTGATCTTCTCCGTCCCCGGCATGGTCCTGGCGACGATCTTCGTGTCGCTTCCCTTCGTCGTCCGGGAGGTGATGCCCGTCCTGCAGGAGATCGGCACCGATCAGGAGGAGGCCGCCGAGACGCTGGGCGCCTCGCCGTGGCAGACCTTCTGGAAGGTCACGCTCCCCGCGATCCGGTGGGGGCTCGCCTACGGAATCGTGCTCGCCACCGCGCGCGCCCTCGGTGAGTTCGGCGCGGTCGCCGTCGTCTCCGGTCACCGCAACGGCGAGACGGAGACGCTGCCGATCTTCGTTCAGCGCCAATTCGACAACTTCAGCGTCGCGGGCGCCTATGCCGCGGGCCTGGTGCTCGCGGTCCTCGCGCTGGTCGTCCTCTTCAGCCTGAACCTCCTGCAGCGACGCTCGGCACGCGCGACCGATGGGGAGGACGCGGAGGGGGCTCCGCCCGCGACCACTGTTTTCGTCCCTCAGCCGATCGAGAAGGAGGCCTGACCATGGGCATCGCCGTCAACAACGTGACCAAGCGGTTCGGTGACTTCGTCGCACTCGACGAAGTCTCGATCGACGTACCGGACGGCGGCCTGACGGCCCTGCTCGGGCCCAGCGGCTCCGGAAAGTCGACCCTGCTGCGCGTGATCGCCGGGCTGGAGCAGCCGGACAGCGGCCAGGTGCTGATCTCGGGCGAGGACAACACCCAGACCCGGGTCCAGGACCGGAACGTGGGCTTCGTCTTTCAGCACTACGCCGCGTTCAAGCACATGACCGTCTTCGACAACATCGCCTTCGGCCTCAGGATCCGGGGCGAGGGCAGTGGCACGATTCGCGAGCGGGTCAGGCGGCTGATCGACCTGGTGCATCTGCGCGGCTTCGAGAACCGGTTCCCCAACCAGCTCTCGGGCGGACAGAGGCAACGGATGGCGCTGGCCAGGGCGCTGGCTGTCGAGCCGCGGGTGCTTCTCCTCGACGAGCCGTTCGGGGCGCTCGATGCCAAGGTGCGGCAGGAGCTGCGCACCTGGCTGCGTCGCCTCCACGACGACGTGCACGTGACGACGATCTTCGTCACGCACGACCAGGAGGAGGCGATGGACGTCGCGGAGCAGATCATCGTGATGAACGACGGCCGGGTCGAGCAGTCGGGCGGTCCGCGCGACCTCTACGAGCAGCCGGCCTCGGAGTTCGTGATGAGCTTCATCGGCCCGGCGCACCGCCTCGGAAACGCCTGGGTCCGGCCGCACGACGTCGAGGTCCGTCACGAGCCGAACGGCAGGACGATCGAGGCGATGGTGGACCGGATCGTTCACCTTGGCTTCGAGGTCAGGGTGGAGCTGACACTGACCGACGGCGAGCAGTTCTCCGTTCAGCTCACCCGCGACGAGGTGGATCAGCTGGAGCTCGAGGAGGGGGAGATCGTCTTCGTGCGACCGCGGTCGACGAAGGTGTTCAGTGGCGACGGGAGCGGCAGCCGAGCCCCCGAGCCCGAGGTCGCCTAGGGAAGCGTCGCGATGGGCTGAGCGAGTCGGCGAGCCGCCACCGGGTCGCGTCGCCGAGGACGACGGCTAACGCGCACTCCAGGCTTCCGCCGGCTCGCTCAGCTCACGCACCGTCTCCGGCAGCTCTCCGCCGACGACGTCGGCCAGGGAGGTGTCCTCCATCACCGCCCGCAGGTTGGCGCGGACCGCGATCCAGACCTTTTGCAGGGGAACCGCCTCGCCCTTGTAGTCCAGGGTCTCGGGGCCCTGGCCGCGGACGCTCGCCAGCGGGCCCTCGACGGCCCGGACGATGTCGGCGAGGCTGACCTCTTCCGCCGGCTTGGCGAGCCAGTAGCCGCCCTGCGCGCCGCGCCGGCTCGCCACGATGCCGGTGTGCTTGAGCTCACCGAGAATGTTCTCGAGGAACTTGAGGGGGATGTCCTGGGCATCGGCGATCGCCTCGCCCTTGATCGGCTCACCGCCCGCGGCGGCGAGCTCCACCGCGGCGCGGACCGCATAGTCAACCTTCGCGGAGATCCTCATGTAAATCGGGACTCTAGCCCCCGGTGAAGCGACGCCTAGACTTGGCACGCCCCCTTAAGTCAACCGGCTAGACGGCGAGACTTTTAATCTCGTAGTCCGGGTTCGAGTCCCGGAGGGGGCACTTTCATGACGATTTGCAGGGCTTTTGGTCCGCTTGGTTCGCCAGCATGGGTGCGTGCCGAGCAAGAGGCGAACTGTTAGGGACCCGCAGGCCCCCACCCCGCTGGTAAAGAACCGAGGTCGTCCTCCCGATCCACGCCGAAGATGTCCCGTCGAGGAGCGTCGGTGTGCGCGCCACGGATTGACGGAGTTCGCCAAGTACAGCGCCGGTCCTGACCGGGGGCATCGGTGGTGCTGCAAGCGCTGCGTCGGGGAGGCGGTCACGCGCCGAAAGCAGAAGTTGAAACGGATCCTCGTGGACGAGGCGGGTGAAAGCTGCACAGTCTGTGGATACGACCGGTCCATCATCAATCTGGGTTTTCATCACATCGGTCCATCGCGGAAGTCCTTTGCGATGTCGATGGCCGTTGGCAGGTCGATAGAAGCCTTCCGCGAGGAGGCCAAGAAATGCATCCTGGTCTGCGCCAACTGTCACGGCGAGATCGAGGCTGGGGTGGTCGAGTGCCCTCCCTTGGGTGCGACGTACGCCACCTGGGGGGCGAGGCGTGGTGGCGGTCGCAAGCGAGCAGGCTAGCCGCGAAGACTCGAAGCGGAGATACTGAGCCCGTGGCAGAGAGGGCCGACCTGATCCAGCGCATCTACGGCTTCGACTGGGCGACGGTCCGGAGCCGGCGTGAGGGCTTCGATGAGCTCGGTTCCCTGGTGACCGACGACTTCGACTCGCAACTCTCACCCGAGCTCGGCGAGCGCGTCCTCTCCGGTGTTCAGGGCCTCGAGATGTTCGTCGAGGCGGTCGAGCAGGACTTCTCCGAGTTCCGCTACGACGCCGACGAGGTCGAGGAGATCGCCGGCGATCGGGTGCTCGTCCTGGGCCGGATTTTCGCCCGGGCCCGCGCTACCGGGATGCCCCTCTCGGGCCAGTTCGGGCACATCTGGATCGTCCGCGACGGCCGTGCAGCTCACGTCGAGGCTCACCGCGACCACGACGAGGCGCGCAAGGCGGCCGGCGCCGGCTGATTCGCCGCTGCGGGTTGGGGTCGAACCGGAAGACCCACCCTAAGCGCCGTCCCCAAGAACGGCGCCGTCTTCCGGCTCTCCTCCACCTCTCCCCTTTCGGGGACCTTCTCCCCTAGCCGCGGTACCGCGCCCCGTCGGGGCTGGTTTCTGTGAGTGCCTGCGGTACCTCGCCTCCATCTGTGGTGATCAGATCAGCGCGCACCGGCCGGATGTGTGCGAGCGATCACCGGGGTGAGCGGCGTCACATTCGAGGGCCGTTGCCGGCCCTGGGCTAGTGTCGGAAGTGGCGCCGCTTGGTGAAGACCATCGCCGCGCCCGCCGCCTCGCACGCCTCGATCACCTCGGCGTCGCGTTTCGAGCCGCCCGGCTGGATCACCGCGGTCGCGCCGACGTCGATCGCGGCCTGCGGTCCGTCGGCGAACGGGAAGAACGCATCCGACGCGACCACGGAGCCCGCGAGCAGGGGTTCGGCGTCGGGGCCGCGCGCCTCCTTGGCCTTTTCGATCGAGAGGCGGACCGAATCGACCCGGCTCATCTGCCCCGCCCCGATTCCCAGCGTCGCCCGGTCGCGAGCCAGGACGATCGCGTTCGACTTGACGTGCCGCACCACACGCCAGGCGAAGAGCAGGTCCTCCCACTGCGCCTCGGTCGGCACTGTCTTGGTCACGACCTCCATCAGCTCACGCGGCTCCGGAGTGCCGTCGGGGTCCTGCACGAGGATCCCGCCCCGCACGCGCTTGATGTCAGGCTCGATCTGGTGACTCCGCCGCTCGGTGTCCTCGAGGATCCGGATGCTCTCCTTCTGTTGCAGAACGTCGAGCGCTCCGTCCTCATAGCCGGGCGCGATCAGCACCTCGATGAACCGCTCGTGCAGCCGCGCCGCGAGCGCCCCATCCACGGGTCTGTTCAGGGCGATCACGCCGCCGAACGCCGACATCGGATCGCACGCGAACGCCGCCTCATACGCCCGACCGACCTCATCGGCCTCGGCGACTCCACAGGGGTTGTTGTGCTTGACGATCACGCACCCCGGCCCCTCCAGGTCCGCGAGCAGAGCCCGAGCTGAGTTCAGATCGAGCACGTTGTTGAACGAGAGCGGCTTGCCGTGCAGCTTCGCCACGCGCGAGAGCACGTGCGAGCGGACCCGCGGCTCGACATAGAGCGCCGCCCGCTGGTGCGGGTTCTCCCCGTAGGAGAGGTCCAGCTCCTTCTCCCAGGCGGTCACCCAATGGGTCGGCAGCTGCTCGTAGCGGCGCCCGAACCAGCGGCTGATCGCGGCGTCGTAGCGGGCCGTGTACGCAAAGGCCTCGTTCGCCAGCCAGTGCCGGGTTGCGGCGGAGAGCTCGCCCGTCTCCTCCAGCTCGTCGAGCACCGCGTCGTAGCTCTCCGGCCTCACGATCACCGCCACGAAGCGGTGGTTCTTCGCCGCGGCCCGGATCATCGTCGGCCCGCCGACGTCGATGTTCTCGATCGCCTCCTCCTCCGGCACGTCCAGGCGCGAGATGGTCCGCTCGAAGGGGTAGAGGTTCACGCACACCAGGTCGATCGGCTCGATTTCGTGCTCGCGCAGCGTCTGCGAGTGCTCCGGGTTGTCCCGCACCGCGAGCAGAGCGGCGTGCAGGTGCGGATGCAGCGTCTTCACCCGGCCGTCGAGCATCTCGGGGAAACCCGTCAGCTCCTCAACCGGCCTCGCGTCCACCCCCGCCTCGCGCAGCACGGAGAGCGTGCCGCCCGTCGAGACCACCTCCACACCCTGACTCGCCAGGCCGGCGGCGAACTCCGCGACCCCTGTCTTGTCGGCGACCGAGATCAGCGCCCTGCGCACCGGCAGCGACTCGCCGGCCGGCTCCGGTGCGATCTCTGGCGAGGGGGTCGACACGGAAGAGGCGAGTCTAAGACTCCGGGTCGATATGAACGAGCCGCGGGTTGGTCTCGTCGATCCGGACCCGGCCGGCCGCGATCAGCCGGATCGCCTGGGGAAGGAGCTCGTGCTCGGTGGCGTGGATCGCCTTCTCCGTCTCATCCCAGGCGCGGCTCGGCGCGACCGGCACCGGCCGCTGCATGATGATCGGGCCCGAGTCCACCCCCTCGTCGACGAAGTGCACGGTGACCCCGGTGATCTTCGAGCCGTGATCGATTGCCTGCTGCACCGCGTCGATGCCCGGAAAGGCCGGAAGCAAGGCCGGATGAACGTTGATGACCCGGTTCCGGAACCGCCCGACGAACTCAGGTGAGAGCAGCTGCATGTAGCCGGCGAGCACGACCAGATCGGCACCCCGCTCCTCGATCCAGTCGCCCAGGGCCCGGTCGCGCGCGTCGCGATCGCTGTACTCCGCCGTCGGGAAGACGGCCGCCTCCACGTCCGCCCGCCGAGCCCGGTCGAGGGCTCCGGCGTCCGGCTTGTCGGAGCCCACGCCGACCACCTCGATCCCCTCCTCCCCGCCGTGCAGGTGGTTGAGGATCGCCTGGAGGTTCGTGCCGCTCCCGGAGGCCAGCACGACGATGCGGAAGTTGCTCACGAGCGCATCCTGTCGGAACGCCCTCGGCCCAGCTCAGCGACTTGCCGGAACTACCGCGATGTCCTCGAGCGCGAACTTGCCGTTCGCGTTCTCGGGATCGCCGAGCGGATACTCGCCGGTGAAGCAGGCGTCGCAGTGCTTCTCCCGTGGCGTGCCGATCGCCTCGTAGACCGCGTCCATCGAGAGGTAGGCGAGCGAGTCCGCCCCCAGCTCCTCCGCGATCTCCTCGACCGTCTTGCCGTGCGCGATCATCTCCTCCCGGGTCGACATGTCGATCCCGTAGTGGCAGGGATGGCGGATCGGCGGCGCTGAGATCCTCAGATGGACCTCCCTCGCTCCCGCCTCCTTCAGCATCGCGACGATCTGACGGGTCGTGTTGCCGCGGACGATCGAGTCGTCCACCACCACGACCCGCTTGCCCGCCACGATCTCCGGGAGCGGGTTGAACTTCATTCGCAGCCCGTGCTTGCGCAGCTCCTGGCCCGGCTGGATGAAGGTGCGCGCGACGTAGCGGTTCTTGATCAGACCGTCGTCCTTGGGCAGTCCCGAGACCCGCGCGAAGCCATTGGCCATCGGGTTCCCGGAGTCGGGCACCGAGATCACCAGGTCCGCGTCCACCGGCGCCTCCTCGGCCAGCAGCTCGCCCATCCGGCCGCGGACCTCCTGCAGGACCCTGTTCTCGAGCCGGCTGTCCGGCCGGGAGAAGTAGATGTGCTCGAACACACACTGCGCCGGCCGCTCGCCCCGGATCACCCGCTTCATCTCGAGCCCACCGGCGGTGAGCGAGACCATCTCGCCGGGCTGGACCTCGCGGATCATCTGCGCGCCGATGATGTCGAAGGCGCAGCTCTCCGAAGCGACCACGAAGCACTCGTCGAAGCCGTCACCGGCCTTGATCTTTCCCAGCGCCAGGGGGCGCACGCCGTGTGGGTCACGGAACGCGACCACGGCGTGCTTGGTCATCACAACCGTGGAGTAAGCGCCCTCGAGCCGAGGCATGACCTCGGCAACGGCGTCCTCGATCCACTCGTCGCCCTCGCCCGCGGTGCGGGAGAGGAGCGCGGCCATGATCTCGGAGTCCGACGTGCCGCGCAGATGCAGCCCGCCGTCGGTCAGCTCGTTGTAGAGCTCGACCGCGTTCGTCAGATTGCCGTTGTGCGCGAGCGCCAGCTCACGACCGTCATCCCGCCAGACGGGCTGCGCGTTCTCCCACGCGCCGCCGCCGGTGGTCGAGTAGCGGACGTGGCCGATCGCCATGTCGCCGGAGAGGGCTCGCAGCTTCTGCTCGTCGAAGACCTGGGAGACGAGGCCGAGTTCGCGCAGCGTCGTGATGTGGCCGCCCTCGCAGGTCGCGATCCCCGCCGACTCCTGGCCGCGGTGCTGAAGCGCGTAGAGCCCGAAGTAGGCAAGGCGGGCGACGTCGCGGCCGGGAGCGTAAATGCCGAAGACCCCGCATTCATCGCGCGGGCCATCGCGATCGGGAACGTCGAAGCGCGCGTCGGTCACGTCTTGTGGAGGTGTCTCAACCTCTGGAGATCTGGGAAGCGGGCAGGAACGCAGCCCGCAGACTGAGGGTAGCAGCGGGCACGGCGCGCCCCGCGGCGTGCACTCCCCCAAAATGCGGCCATTTGCAGGGCCGGAGAGCGTCCGGGCCGAGCCTACTTCCTCGGCTTCTGACGCCGGCCCTTCTTGATCAGGGTGACCGTGACGGGTTCCGTATTCGGGACACCCGCGACCGTCGCCGGCACGAAGTGGATGAAGACACCGACCGTCACCCGGCCCTTGCCCTTCTTCAGGACCCTCTTCTTGAGCTTCCTCGCCGTCTTCCCAACCGGCTTCACGGTCAGCTCGAAGACCTCGGCCCGCGGCAGGCTCATGCTCACCTGCTCGACGGCCGCCGCGGACACGCCGACGTCGGGCGCCGTGTTCGCCTCATCGAGCGTCACGAGCCCGGGACCCGGCACCCTGGCCTGGATGGTCGCGGTCCCCTTCTTCCTGATGTTCGTCACCGAGTTCACCGTGATCTTGTTGGCGGGTGCCGCCGTGAGCTGCGACGCGTCCGCCGGCCCGGCGACCCCCGCGTCGGGGATCAACGCGAGTTTCGGTGCCGCGCCGTTGAGGTTGGCGCGGGCGATGGCGCCGGTGTCGTAATTGCCCCAGAAGATGAATTGCGAGTTGACCGCGACACCGCTCGGTCCTCCACCCGTAGTTCCCGCATCGATGTAGTCCGCCTGGGCGGCTCCGCCGACGACTGGCACCGCCCCGACCGTGTTGCCGCTGTCGGATCCCCAGTAGAGGTAGTTGTAGTCGACCGAGAGGCCGCAGAAGGCCTCGGGGATGGAGGCGAAGTCGGGGGCGACCGAGGCTCCGTCGAGCGTCGCGCGTCCGACCTGGGTGCCGCCGTTATTCAGGAAATAGAGGAAGTTGGAGTCGGCGGCGAGCCCGCAGGTGCTGTTGGTGGTGGCGATGAATCCCGGATTCGGCGCCGAGCCGTCGATGTTCGCCCTGCCGATGGTCCCGCCGCCGTTCTGCCAATAGATCGCGGTGGGAGTGATTGCAATACCCGAAGGGTCGGTGATGCCGGCCGTGTGCGGGATGAACTCCTGGTTCGCGCCGCTCCCGTCGAGATTGGCTCTTCCGATCGATCCGTTAGTCGCATCGCCCTGCGTCCAGTAGATGAACCTCGAGTCCGTCGCCACCCCATGCGGATGGTTCAACCCGGCGATGAACTGGGTGTTCAGCGCGGTGCCGTTGAGCTTCGCCCTGGCGATGCTCGAGTTGGGACTGTCGCTCGTCCAGTAGACGAAGTTCGCGTCCGCCCGAGGCGCCGCAATCAACAGCACCAGCGCCGCGAGGAGAGCGGCGGCGATCCCGCCGTGCGGCAGGCGTCGTCCG